>JBOEHE010000066.1:0-20283 GCA_050633785.1 Arenicella sp. | reverse complement strand
GATAGAATAACAGCGAAGAAGCATGTCCAAAAACCGGAATTCTCTGCCCCAATAAGCTTAGCCGCCACCATCACTGGAATAACAGTAATCCCTACCATCAAACCGACAATTAATAAAAAATCCATGATTTCGCTCCTGAATAATATTCCCTTTTTACGCACATTTACAATAAATGCTCAATGTAATCAAAGACACTATAGCTGACTATTGGCGGATAGAGAATATCTAATCTTGCTATAAAAGTCAGATAGTCTCTGTGTATTTATTCACCAACACTGTTCTTTGTATAGATTAAAGCCCTTCATTCAGGAATGAATAAATAGGCCAGATATTCGGCATGATCCTTAATCCCTTTCGGTGAGTTTGGTATTACCCCTGTCGCCCGTTCACACTCCAATGGGACACTGAAAATGACACCACTGGCGCCCGCAATCGCATAAAACATATGCGGTAGATGTTCCTTCGGAATATCCGGCATGGCTGCAGAAAATTTACTAAACGATGGTTTTACGTGGCTATCAACCAACCATTCGGTGCGGGTGTCATTGTCGGTGCCACGTTGAACCATAAAGCGAAGCAATTCAGGATGCTCTGCATTGAAATACACTAATCGACGTATAAGTTCACGTTGTGTTTCACGTACATCAATTGAATTATTTTCGATTCCAGAATCAACACCTTGCATTCCTTCAAAAAGTAACTGATCCAAGGTTTCAAATAAATGTTCTGCTGCTGCACGCCAAAGTAATTCCTTGGATTTAAAGTGATAAGTCAACAATCCCTGGCTCACTTTTGCTACAGAAGCGATATAACGCGTGGTCACTCCATCATAGCCCCGCTCTGCAATAGACAGTAACGCAGCTTTCACTATTTGTGCTCGCGTAGCTTCTCGTTGTTCCTTTTTCATAGTACGAATTATTAACGAATTACTTGACAATAAAATTTGATAACGCTCTAATTCATTTTAACTTGTCAAATGACAAGTTAAAATGCTTTTTGATATTCTGATGTTAGTATGTTATCAAATCAATATAAGACCTGAATAAAGGCACCTGTTTCACAGTAAGATAATACTACACCACAACTCAATCAATACAATAAGATAGAAATTAAGCAACACATGCCTTTTCAATAGTTCAGGCTATGTGCTCTGCTCGGTTCAATCAGAATGCAATTATAATATTATGGTTAATAGTTACTTGATATGTTTATAAAAAAACGACTGGGAATTTCACTAATATCCAGCCTTATGCTGTTTATTTCAAATTTTGCAATTACTAGCTTGGCGAATGCTGAATCATTCAAAATCGGTTTCATTTCTAGCGGCGTTGAAGAAGCTCTCAGGGTGCAATCACTTATTATCAAAGAGTTGTCACCATTTATCAAAGACTCAACGGGTATTCAATTTGTCAGTTACACTGCATCACCCTCCCCGCAGTCATTTCTTGAACAGTTAGATAAAGCCAGCTCCGACCCGGATATTAAAGCCATAATCACACCCGGCTTTCTCGGCAGTCAGTTCTTATACAATCATGACACCTTTGCCAAACCAACTTTTTTGTCGTGGATAGTCGATCCCAACCTGTTTGGCGGTGAAGTTAAAAATAACACTCGAAACCTGCATTGGCTCAGCACTCGTAACGATATCGAAACCACCTTTGCAAGCATCACCCAAGTCATCGGTAAAAAGCCAGTTACACTAGTGGTGGATGCTGCGGTTGCCAATTTAGGTGAGTCCTTCTTTACAGTGATAAGCGAGAATGCAGAAGAGTCAGGTATAGCGTTTTCTGTCACCTATTTAGACAAATCAAGATCAGCCCTTGAGCAGCTAGCACCCGAAACAGCACTAGCTTTGGTACCACCAATGCAAGAAGGTTCAGCGGACGTTATTACGCAGATTCAAGCCGGCAATATTCCTGTATTCACCTTTGAAGGCCCTAAAACTGTAGAAGAAGGTGCAATGATGACCGATGTGGTCGACGCCAATGAATCACTTATTGCACGTAGTATCGCTTTAGATATCTATGGCCTTTTTCAATCTGAAGAGCCAGAACCAGGCCCACGCTGGTTAGAACCAGAACACCACCTGACCATAAACCTCGCATCAGCCCAGCGTATGGGGGTGGATTTGTCCATTGATGCATTATCATCTGCAACCGTTATAGGCTTCGCCAATCGAAAAATTGATAGCATCACTCTTGAAAAGGCCTTTCAATGGGTTTTGCAGAAAAACCCAAGCCTGGCTCAGTCACGTAATAATATTGAATTAGCAGACGAATCCATCCTGCAGGCCAAAGCAGCTCTTTCCCCACAATTCAATGCCTCTTTGAGTCATACCCGATACAGCAGCAGTGGTGCTAATGTGGCTGCTCAAAACCCGGACCAGAACTCCCTTGCCTCAGTCAATGCTTCTCAGGTTCTCTATTCAGTTGTTGATAGTACAAATCATAAAGTTGCGAAACTCAATAAGACCAGCCAACTGCATTTAGATGATGCCAATACTCAAAACACTTTAGTGAACACCTTAAATGTTTTTATGCAGGTATTAATCTCAGAATCAAATCTTGCCGCTCAGCAAGAGAATGTCCGTTTGGCCAGATCTAATTTATCCATGGCTGAAAAGCGGGTCAACCTGGGCAGTGGTATAGCCGGTGATGTGCATAATTCGAAAGCATCGATCGCAACTGCTAACTCTGATTTATTGGCTGCCCGTATAGGGGCATTAGAGGCTAGACGCTCACTGATGGATTTGAGTAATACAGCGTTTGATGAAAACGCTGTATTTGGTGATGTAACTCTGGACCACCCCAGTATTGCTGCCAGTCACCAGTTAGTGCAGCCGTTGTTGGAAACGTTAAGTGGAATACAGAAGCTGGCCAGTTGGAGCTCGGAACAAGCCGTGCAGAAATCCCCCAGCTTGCTAGCTTCCAGCGTCACAATAGATTCCAATCGCCTCCAACTGAAAGCCGCAGACAAAGGACGATACAGCCCAGAAATCAAGCTGAATGGTCAGGCATACAGCTATTTAGATAGCTCAACAGGCTCTTCAGGCAATACCTTGGATGATGTCGATGATGTCAATGTAAGTGTTACTTTCAGCTTCCCGTTATGGTCCAGTGGACGCAATACCAGCCTTCTGCGTCAAGCAAAAAAACAATTGACCAACTCAGAGCTTGATTACCTTTCCAGCCGCAATGCTATTCAAGTGTCTGCGCGAAATGCCACTTTCAGTCTGGCACAGGCCTGGCAGGATATTAAACTCGGAAAAATTGCATTATCTTCCGCGCAGAAGAGCTTAGAAATCAACCAACAAGCCTATGCCAGCGGCGCTCTGACCATTGATGCCTTACAAAACATTCAAAACACCTATATTTCAGCTCTCAGCGCAGATAAAGCCAATGTTTATCAATATATCCAGGCATTAGGTCAATGGCAACTTCAAGTTGCAGCAGTGAAATACTTAATGGCACCAGAGACCATGCAACAGTGGTCATCTGATTTTCAGGCCCAACTTTATTAACGTTGACCCTTTTGACAACAATTACGTCTACTTAGAGAATATTATGCAATCCATCTCATCATTAAGAGCATTATCAGGTTCACTATTAGTAGTAGCCACCGCCCTATCCTTACTCAGTCTTTCTGGCTGCAGCGACAAAGAACTGGAAACCGCTTCTGCCCCACAGGTTGTCAAAGCCGTCAAAACTCATATCGTCAAAGGCCAAGCCGGCAACTCAGAAAGAGTATTATCCGGTACGACTATCTCTGCGGATGAACAAGGACTCAGTTTCAGGGTTTCTGGAGTTATTGTTGAATTACCCATTCAGGTCGGGGATGTTCTGAATAAAGGAGACCTGATTGCACAATTGGACAGTACCGATTTTGATATTTCTTCTCGTCAGGCTCAAGCCAGTGTCTCTCAAGCCAAGGCAAGCCATGTCAACGCTCAAAGCGCTTATAAACGGACAAAAGAATTGTATGCCGCACAAGCAGCAAGTCTGGCTGATCTGGAATCAGCTAAAGCCAATGCGGATAGTGCTAAAGCCAGTCTGGCTGTTTCCCAGCAACAATTAAACTCAGCGCTAAAGAACAAGCAGTATACCAAGCTAACAAGTAGCTCAGACAACTGCACAGTGACTGCAATCCCAACCTCAATCAACAGCAATATTAATGCCGGCTCTGCTGTGGTAAACCTATCATGTGGGAATTTCCTGCGCGCCAAGATCACTGTACCAGAGGCACTCATAGATCAGATTCGTGTCGGCAATCAGGTTGGTGTTTCTATTCCAAGTGCACGGTCTGAACCTTTTGCTGGTACGGTTGTCGAGGTTGGTGTCAGCAACAACAATGCCGCTGGTTTTGATGTGGAAGTTGAGATTCAGGAATCCGATGAGAGTTTGCGTGTCGGGCTGGCCACTTCTGTTACATTAAACCTCGGGAACAACGATGCCGCACAAGTTACCCTGCTTTCACCACAGGCGATTTTGGAAGATGCCAGTGGCAAGTTTGTCTACATTCTGGAACCTACTGAGTCTAACGAGGTGTTCAAGGCTAAACGTAGAACGGTCGCTACCGGTGAATTACATAACACCGGAATAGAGGTATCAAGTGGTTTAACCGAAGGCGATGAAGTCATCATCTCTGGAACCTCAAGGGTTAGTGATGGAATGAATGTAAAGCGCCTGGCTGGCCAATAAGTAAGGAGCATACAAATGGCACTCAATTTAGTTGACCTTACTTTAAAAAATAATCGTCTGGCGATTATTGTAACTCTCGCGGTAGTCGTATGGGGTTTTCTTGCCTATCTGAGCTTACCCAAAGCCGAAGATCCGGGTTTTGTCGTTAGAACAGCCGTTATCAACACTCAAATGCCTGGTGCCAGTGCACAGAGAATGGAAGAGTTGGTGACTTCTGTTCTTGAAGAAGCTGTCATGGAAATGCCAGAACTTGACAACGTCGAAAGTATCTCCAGAGAAGGACTCTCCTATATCACCGTCAACTTTAAAGAAAGTTACAAGGTGATGCGGCCCATATTCGACTCATTGCGACGCAAGGTTGAAACAGTTACTCCTGACCTTCCCAGCGGAATTATTGGCCCTGTTATAGACGATGAATTTGGCGATGTTTTTGGCAGCTTGTATACCTTGACCGGAGATGGGTTTGATTTAACTGAACTGGCCAATATGGCCGATGATATCCGAGATCAATTGATTGGCATTGATTTAGTGTCAAAAGTGGAATTGTACGGCAAACAAAAAGAAGTGATCTATGTCCAGTACAGTGACTCACGCCTGCGTGAAATGGGTCTTACTCCCACCACTCTCAGTAATGCCATCAGCAGTGTTAATGTCATCTCACCCGGTGGAGATATTGTCATTGGTGAAGAACGTATCAGCCTTGAACCCAGCGGCAATTTTTCCTCATTAGAGGATTTAAAGCAAACAGTCATACGCGATAAGCAGAATAACCTGGTGCAACTTCAGGATATCGCCAATATCACTCGCGTATTGGAAGACCCTGCCACCAGCCAGGTCTTCGCCAATGGTAAACCGGCTATGGTTCTGGCTATTTCCATGAATGAAAGTGGAGACATCCTGAAATTAGGCGAGGAATTACGATCCTTTGCCAGCGAAGTACAAGCATCACTACCACTGGGTGTTGACTTGAAAGAATCTGCATTTCAAGCAGATATTGTGGACTTAAAAATACAGGATTTCATTTCCAGTATCGCGCAAGCCATTGCTATCGTATTCATTGTATTACTTGCTTTTCTAGGTTTACGTACTGCGGTAGCAGTAGCAATATTAATCCCATTGGCCATCTTGAGCACATTTGCCTTGATGTCTGTATTTGACATAAGCATCAATCAAGTTTCATTAGCAGGATTGATTATTTCTCTTGGCCTGCTCGTCGATAATGGCATTGTTATCAATGAATCGATAATGCTCAAGATGGAAAGAGGCAAACCAGGTGACGAATCCGCCGGTTTGACTATCAGTGAACTTAAAATCCCGTTACTGGTGGCCTCATTAACCACCATCGCTGCTTTTATGCCTATTGCATTGGCTGAATCTGCCATAGGCGAGTTTTGCGCTGCAATTTTTTATATCGTTGCCATAGCGCTTGGCTCATCCTGGTTGTTTTCAATCACCATTATTCCCGCTATCGCCTCCTTTTTGCTGAAGGTAAAGGACAAAGAAAAGAAAGAACGAGGACCCTTTATTCAGTTATATGGCAGGCTTATGCAAACAGTGCTCAGGTTCAAGTGGATAACGGTGTTATTAGTGCTGTCTCTTTTTGGCACGGTAGGATTCGCATTAAGCCATGTTCCTGCTGTGTTTATCCCGCCTTCAGATGAAGCGATAGTCAGCGTAGAATTGGATCTACCTTTGGGACGCGATATTGAAGTGACGCGAGCACTGTCTGACGAACTTCAGGCTACCTATCAAGTCATTCAAGATGAAAGTGGCTTAATAACCGGTTGGACCAATTTCGTAGGCAGTAGCGCTCCTAAGTTTAAACTCGGTTATAACCCTGGAGCCGGAAACACCGCACATATTTCAAGCATCGTCAATGTACGCGATGCATCAGCCTTGGACCCGATTATAAGTCAGCTAATTGACTACATCGCAAATACTCATCCAGATGTGGAATACAAAATTGATAGGCTATCACAAGGGCCTCCTGTCGCTTACCCGATTCAGGTGCGACTCAGTGGACCTGCAATCAATGATTTGGAACGTGGTGCATCAACAATCAAACAAAAACTGCTAAGTATTCCCGGTGTTTTAGCGACAAAAGACGACTGGGGTGCCAGAACCAAAAAGATAGCGATCAATGTCAACCAGGAACGCGCTCAAGCTTCTGGTGTTAGCAGCAATGACGTCGCAGATTCACTGAGACAAAGTTTGAGTGGCTCTACAGCCAGTGATTTTCGTGAAGGTGAAGATAGAATCCCTATCACCCTGATTACACAAGGAACAGAACGAAACGATTTGAGGCGAATCAACGATTTGACCATCAACTCTCAATCTGGAGCAAGCGTCAAACTCGCTCAGGTTGCTGACACCGAAGTTCAGTGGTCTGCATCCAATATATTACGCCGCGATCGGGTACGAACAGTGACTGTGTCTGCCACCCTGTTCCAAGATTATACGGCAACCATGATCAACCAGACTTTTGATCCCTGGTTAGATGAATTTACAACCCAATTACCCGCTGGCTACTCGATAGAGATTGGTGGTGAATCAGAGTCATCCAATGAAGCAACACAGTCTATCGTAGATAAACTGCCTTTGGCATTTATTTGTATTGTACTGTTATTGGTCGGCCAGTTTAATTCGTTTCGAAAAGCAAGCCTGATTATGTTAACTATTCCAATGGGAGTTATAGGGATGGCATGGGGCTTGTGGATTGCCAAATCAACTTTTGGCTTTTTTACAATATTGGGGGTTTTGTCACTGGCAGGCATTATCATCAACAACGCGATTGTACTCATTGACAGCATCGACTCTCATCGACAACAAGGCTTGAACTCGTGGGAGGCCATAGTGGCAGCAAGCGAATCCAGATTAAGGCCCATACTCCTAACCACGGCTACTACCTGTGGTGGTATGATTCCCTTATGGTTGGGCGGCGGTATGTTCGAAACCATGGCGGTAACGATATTCTTCGGGCTATTATTCGGTTCGGTTATTACCTTGCTTGTGGTACCCGCTTTGTATGCAATTCTGTTTAGGGTATCCGCACCTGTTAACACTTAAAAGCACGGGTTAGTTCGACCTATCTTGGTCTTTATGACCTGTTTATGATCTAAACAGAGGGCTTGTGGACATTCAAACCCACAAGCCCTCTGAACCTTATACTCTGGCGATGGGAAACCCCTTTTCTTTCCAATTAAAAACGCCACCTGGTAGAACACAGGAAGCAGAAATTTTATTCAAAGATAACACCGTTGCTGCCCCAATACTGCGCCCACCCTTTTCACAAATCACATATAAAGGCTTCTCTTGTGGAATTTCTGCCAGACGCTCTTTAAGTTGACTATGGGGTATATTTATCGAGCCAGGAATATGCCCATTGGCAAATTCATCCTTATCACGAACATCGATAATCACACCTGAGTGGTTCGAGTAGAGCTTATGAAGTTCTTCTAACGATATAGTGTCCATAATTGCTCCTCCTTACGCGTAGGCTTCACTTTGCCTTGCTCCAAATTCACCAAAAACGGGTGCCAAAGGATGCCTCATTTGAGATAGCTCTTCGGTAAGTGCATCCGGTGAAAACATCATAGGAATAATATTGTTATTGCGTTCTCCTGACACTGTTAACTTTAGAACACCATCGATTAACTCCATCTGATTACCACCAATCAATATATCAATCATTTCTGAGAATGTAGAAAAAATATCAATATTATATTTTTCATTAAAAGCTTCAACATCTACGCCAACAAATCGCAGCTTGGTTGTCAACTCGCGAGCTGCCTCCAAGGTGTTGTCCAGTTCTTGCTGTTCGTCAATTGAAAAGTCACCTTGTCGAGCAATATATTTACGAATGTTGCTCGTATTCGTGTATTGAAGACGAGGCAAATACCCTTGAGAAGAAGGACCAATTCCCAGTACAGGCAGGTTATCCCAACGACGGCGCTGGTGGATATATGAACCTCCGTCTTTGGCAAAATTATTCTGAAATAACTGTTTGTATCCTCGACTTGTCAATAGTTGCTTGGCGGTATGGAACTTTCGCTGAGCCTCCTCTGCCGTTTCATGTACGGCCACACTTTCTTTTTCCCGAATAGGGTCAAGTGCATACATCGTTATACCAGGGGCGTATTGCATTAAGGTTTCCAGCGTATCGATAATGGCTCCCTGTGACTCACCTGGCAAATCATACATAGTATCGACGTTAAAATTACCAATAATCTCACCCAGCATTTTAAGATCATCAATAATGCTCGGAACATCATAATGTCGATTGACACCATGTAATACGTCTTGCTCAAGTGTTTGAACGCCATATGACACACGATTAACGCCAGCTGCCTTTAACTCTTCAAGGTAAGCCCGTGAGAGCGTATTGGGAGATGATTCTACCGTAAACTCCTGACACTCACTCAAATCAAATTTATCGTGTAGTACTTTTACTATCTCAGTGAGATGGGAACCCATAGCTGTTGGTGTCCCCCCGCCAATATAAACGGATTCACATTTCGCTCCTGGAGCTATATTACGTGAATAAGCGTCAATTTCCTTTACGACGGACTCAATATAGTTTTGACGAATCGGATTATCTTGTTTTGCTGCTGATACTGAGTAATAACAGAACTTACACACCGACAAACAGAACGGTACGTGCAAGTAAATACTATAAGTATCAATTTCAGATAAACGTTGTTTAAATCTCGATGTTGGAGCACTCGTGCGGACACCCGGAGGTGGAAACTGCCAATCAAAGCATGGATAAAAATCCATTTCCATTTGGTTAAATGTATCTTTAAGTTTCTGATGTAATCTACTGTTTTTATTCATAATTTCCCCTTATCCAATTAATTTTAAAGTGGTTGAACTACGCTATGGTTAGACAACGGCTTTAAGAGTACTAATAACGCCATAATCGACTAAATCCTGCTCAAAGATTTTATTGATTTTGCTATTTACCTCATAAGTAGACATCATGCTCTTTGGCTTAATACTCTCTCTTTTTAAGTCCAATTTATAATCGTCACTCCAAGACAGATGGTTTTCTGCCAGCTGCTTAATAGCATCCATAATGAATCGAATCTCTTCATCGGAGTGTGTGGGGTGGATAGATAAACGAATCCATCCTGGCTTGCTTGAAAAGTCATTTGACGTAATCATACTCATAATATGATTGGAAGACTCCCGGTTGATATTGAGCAGATAGTGCCCATAGGTTCCTGCACAGGCACACCCTCCCCTTGTTTGAATACCAAAGCGATCATTTAACATTTTGACGCCTAAATTATAATAAAGGCCTTCTATATTAAAAGAGATGACGCCAAGTCTTTTCTTATGCTGCCCTGCAAGTATTTTTAGATTTGGGATATCCTCTGCTGATTCCCATATAATATCCAGGATTTCTTCTTCACGTTTTTGGATGTTTTCGACCCCCATTTGTTCCTTCAGGCGAACACATAATGCAGTCTTAATGGTTTGAAGAAAAGCCGGAGTCCCGCCATCTTCACGCAGATAAACATCATCAATATACTTATGTTCTCCCCACGGGTTTGTCCAATCGACCGTACCTCCACCTGAATTATCCGGAACAGAATTACAATAAAGGTTTCTATTAAAAATCAGAATTCCAGTAGTACCTGGCCCACCTAGAAATTTATGTGGTGAAAAATAAACCGCATCCAGATATCGACCTTTAACATCATCCTCATGCATATCAATGTCAACATAAGGGGCTGAACAGGCAAAATCCACAAAACACACACCATCGTTCTTATGAACGATTTCAGCAATGTCCATATAAGGAGTGACAATTCCAGTGACATTGGAACAGGCAGTGATTGCAGCAATCTTAACTTTTCGATGGCTGTACTGTTCAATAGCATTTCGAAAATGTTCAGTCGATACCAAACCTTGATCATCTGCAGGAACAATGACAACCTCAGCCACTGTTTCTAGCCAGCTGGTATGGTTGGAATGGTGTTCCATGTGCGTAATAAATACAACAGGTCTATTTTCGTCACTCAATTCAATAGACTCTCTGTATGACTCATGCACTTTAAGTCCCAATATTCGCTGCAGTTTGTTAACGACGCCTGTCATTCCAGACCCAGATGAAATAAGTACATCATCTTCTTCTGCTTTCACATGATCTTTGATCACCTGCCGAGCTTTTGCATAGGCAAACGTCATCATTGAACCGGTAAAATTAGTGTCTGTATGGGTGTTGGCTACGTAGGGGAAAAATTCTTGCAGCATCTGATCTTCAATGGGAAGAAACATTCTGCCACTTGCTGTCCAGTCCGCATAAAGCAAACGGATGGATTGGTGTATAGGGGTTTTGATGGTTTGGTTGTTGCCAACAATTCCATCACGAAATTTTGAAAAATAGTACTCCACGGGTGTCCTCCAAAGCTATGTAAATAAAACTTGTTTTATTTTCGAGTACTTAATTTCTGGATTATTATTATGTTTTAATTAAGTACAAATTAGCTAATACACCTTGGGCTAGTCGCTTGATCCTAAACAATAAAAAACATTTAGTCAATTTCATCAAACCAAAGTCGAATCCAATATTCAGTAAATCAATAGAAGTAAATCAATGACAAGCACAAAGTAGGAGAAACATCAAAATTGCGTCTCATCAGCACTCGTTGAACCAGGATAGACTTATCCCTCCATTTGGTTGACAACTTAAGTTAACGCTAATTTTTGAAAAGCAATACTTCCTTGGTGTCCTCCAAAGCCATACAAATAATACGTATCTATTCCTTTTAAAAAAATCGTATTTATGGGCCTTTATAAAGACTTTCTGCAAATAGAGTTGGATAAATGCAGCTTATCTTTTTCTTCCTCTAAAGCTCAAAATCTCTTTTAACTTTGAGCAACGAATTGATTACACTAATTCAATACCACGCATAGCGTATTCCCTGTTTTGACTGATTTTCGATTGATCATTTATTTCTTTGTTTAAAAAAGTGTTCAAAACATCGATACGAGAAGTCATCAAAGAATCAACGTCAGCCGATGTATTTTGTTTGTATGAAACCGTTAGTCGTTTAAATAATTGAGTTGCTATTCATTTTTTCATGTGTGATTTACAGCTGCATTCCGTTTCACACAAAATAAATTAAAAATTTATCGACAAAGCATTATGTAATAAGCAGCTTATAACTTACTTATAACCAGGGTACTAATGATGGATGATCATCTATATCAAGTTGTTGGAGGCGTTTTACTCGGTGCTTCAGCAACACTTTCCTTATTGTTATTAGGAAAAATTGCAGGAATTAGTGGCATCGTATGGAAATCAGTGTCTGGTCCGAAAGGTGATCGTTTATGGCGCTGGCTTTTCCTTTCGGGTTTAGTGATTGGCTCATTCAGTCTTCATACAATGACAGGCAGACCAATGCCAGAACCCTCTAGCAACGTGTGGTTAGCCATCATAGGTGGCCTTTTGGTTGGTTTCGGAGTTAAAGTATCTNNATGGCTGTACCAGCGGTCATGGTTTATGTGGCATTGGTCTATTATCCAAACGTTCAATAACAGCAACGTGTACCTTTATGATTGCAGCAATAGCGACGGTTACTGTTATGCGTTTAGCGCAAGGTATGCTATGAAGATGTTCAACCTATGCGCATTTTTTGTTGGTATGCTATTTGGTGTTGGTTTGACCATAGCCGGTTTGACTGACCCTGAAAGAATAAACAGTTTTCTCAACCTTTTTGGCAATTGGGATCCTGGCCTTTTGCTTATAATGGCTGCGGCACTTGGTACAACATTGATATCATTTCGCTTTATACTGAAACGAAAAGCGCCCTTTCTAGCACCAGAATTTCATTTGCCTAATTCGTCTGTTATTGAGAAAAAACTAGTTTTCGGTTCCGCCTTATTTGGCATTGGCTGGGGATTGTACGGTTATTGTCCCGGAGCAGTTATCTCTGCGATAGCGTACTTACACACAAACACTTTTATCTTTCTTTTAGCCATGTTACTGGGGATGTTTGCCGCACACTTATTAATGAGGAAATCTATTGAAACGTAAAGAAGATAGCAGGATTGATTAACTGTGAAGTAATGTCAGTGTTTTAACACGAAAAAGCCTTTGTTGAGCCAATGCTCACGCCAACCGCCTTTGACTGACCAATAGTGGTTTATATCAATATTCATCTCGTTTTTTTCATTGGCATTAATTGATAATAACTGTGTGCAAGTCGCGTTAATTGCTCTATCAATATCGTTAAGTTGAGTTAGATTCTCAAGGAACCGATATTGCTGGTAATTGAGCACTTCCAGATGCGTATTGAAATTGACTCGCACCAAAGCAATATACGAATTTTGCAGAGGTGGCAGTTCTGGCTGCTTTTCGTCTCGGACTAAACAGTAAAAACGAGCCACAGGAAAACGAGCACTGTAGAGACGAACACCCTGTTGTAAAGTCAGTTTTTGATCACTGATGGACGGGTCCTCGATCAGATTTCCTTCATCACCAGGTGCATCGAACAAGGTAAATGCCAACCGCTCAAATCCTGCCAGTTCGACCATGAAATCAATCCATAATTCACGTTCCGATGCCGCCAATTCGCGATCAGGGCGTGTATCTTCCAAGTAAGATCGAAGACGACGCCCCAACTCATACAAGGTGTAGCTGTCAGAGGGCATTTCACGCAGATATTCAATGGCAAACTGATTGAATACGGATTCACCTAATGCATAGCACAGAGCTGGAAATTGTTCGCGCATACATGACAGTAAACGGGCATAATAACTTCGTTGATAAATCCCCAATGCATCAGCAGAGCTCAATTTTGGAGTCTCAAGCAGATTTTTCTTAACGTGCTGGTCGTCTACTAAAGCTGGAAAGATCAAAGCATCCTGCATCCAGCGCTGCAGTTTGGCCAATTCATCGTCATTGCCAGCTATATCGTTCACTTAATATCTCCTGTCATATTCGCCATAACCTGAGGCATCATAAAGTTAACTGGAGTGGAAATGCCTTTGGAATGACTTTTTGAGACTTTCGTTTCCTGTTGTTCATAAGGTACTGATTTGGCCCACCCCATATACTGAAGGGCCTTAAACAATTCGGCTTCACACGCATGCAACGCTGGAATATCACCATCCCATTCAAGGCAAGTCGCAGCCCCATTGGTTTTTTGCCAACAGAGCTGGAACAGCTCCCAGACCTCATCTCGAACAGGTTGGTCATGTGTGTCGATAATATGCGTACCGCAGTCTTCATGACCCGCCAGATGCATTTGCACGACCTGCTCGAATGGAAAATTGGCTAAATAGTCCAGAGGATCTTTAGCTGCATTGTAGGCCGTGACAAAAACGTTATTAACATCCAGCAACAATTTGCATCCAGTTTGCTCGGTTAATGCCCTGAGAAAATCCGGCTCAGTCATTGAAGACTGGCTGAAACTGAGATAGGTGCTTGGGTTTTCCAACACCAAAGGACGTTCAAGATAGTCCTGGACTGTAGTAACGCGTGCTGCAATGTGACCCAGGGTTTCCTCAGTGAGTGGCACTGGCAACAAATCATGACTATTGACGCCCATAATGCCAGTCCAGCATAAATGGTCACTGACCCATTGTGGCTTAACCTGTTGAGCCAGTTTCTTGAGCTTGGCCAGATAATCAAAATTCAATGGATCGGTGCTGCCAATGGACAAGGATACCCCGTGGCAAACCACGGGATATCGCTCGGCAACTTGTCGCAGTATATGCATGGAACGACCACCGGAGTCCAAATAGTTCTCGGAGATCACTTCAAACCAATCAACCGATGATTCACCCGCAAGGATTTGATCCGCATGGCAATGCCTGAACCCCAGACCCAAACCAAGGTTCAGGTCCGGCTTTGTTACTGCATCAATCATCTATCAGCCTCCGCAGCTGCCTGCTCCACTCATGCCACTAGAGCCACAAGCAGTCATGCAACCATTGTCGCTAATCCATTTATACGATGGCCCCACCATTTCTTTCTTTTTATCAATAGTTTGATACGCTTCGGCAGGTGGATCACCAAATGTTTTGCCTTCTTCCTTCATACGTTTTTCAAATGCTTTACGTGCTAATTGCCAGACACTCTTGCCTTCCAGACCAACTGCCGTCGCAAAACGTTCCGCATTAATGGGAGTCGCACAAGAACCATGACCTTTGCAGGCATTGCTGCCAGGGATACTTTGTTCCTTGGTAGTCCCGTATAAACCGCAACCACCTTGATGCTTACAATTATTCAAAGTGTGGCAGGTATGGTTGTTCGAAGTGTAGCACATGCCCTGACCAGCACACTCATTAGCCGGGGATGTTGGTGTGAGTTTTCGCCCTTGTCCAGCACAGGCATTCAGGCCCATGCAAGCGTGTTTTACTTCAACTGGAACCACCATTCCTTGCCCTTGATCCAACATATCAATATCTGGCAACTCTTTGATCAGAGCTTCGATATTATTACCGGTCAGCATTTTCAACTGCTGTGTATAGGAGTTTGCCAGCCCTTGTTCAGCAAGACTCTCAGTTTCTGCCTTACGTGCGATATTACCAATATAGCTCAGCACATTAGCTTTTGCTCGTATGCCATTAGAAGTGATATCCAAATTTTCAAATGTTGGTGCTAATGCACAATTTTGTGTTGTACATGCTCCGGTTTTCATAGTTGTATTGAAACCACGCATGCCCTGTATTAGTTTGTCCAATATCCAAATCATGGCCTTATGAACACCAACATTAAACAACTCGACTTGAGTCTTACCACTGACCGTATAAGTAGCTTCGGTCATCAAAAGCAGATATTGATAAACACCATTACACAGATTTGAAAGGTCCTGAAACTCTTCTGGGTATACTGCAACTATCGGGTTTTTCGGATAGTTGTAACATATCTGACTCAAATCGTTTGGCGCCCATTGCTTAGCTGCTGCTGCAGGTGGCGTCGGTGATTTTGAAAGTGCTTCAGCATCCGGCGTATAAGGCGTTAACTCTGACTGTAATTTTAAAAATTTATAATAATGAGATTCTTCTGTTTTGGAGCCTTCAGGAGTATCGTCTTTAGACTGTTCCTGAGTAGCAGGGTCAGTATAGCCTTCCCCTTGATCACAAATGGTCGCAATGGCCTGGATAGCAGACGCCTTGTCATGCACTTTATTAAGTTCCTCACTATTGGATTCCGGTTGCTCTTCCCCAATAGGCACGACATATCCAGCATGGCTGTCACCACTGTTGGGAAATTTGGCGACACTGGCCGCTGACCCACTGGCTTCAGGCACAAGGCTTGCATCAAAACCAGAGTCCGGATAGACCGTATCAATGCAGTTTTGTCCGTAATAATCGTTAGAGATTTGTTTATCCGTTGAACCTACCGTGAAATCTTCATCAGTGATGAAGCTTGTTGAAATCAGGCAACGGATATAGGAGTAAAAGTCACCTATNNGTATCCCAATTGTGTTCTTTGAGTTCATCGCTGGCTTGTTTGGGGTATTCAATTTCCAGAAAGCCCCATAAAGTATCGTAGTTCAAACCATCCAATGGAATGGCTATCGGTTTGCCATCCGGGCCATTAGGTGTGTGGAATGGTAAATTGGTGCCCCCACCGGCTACAGAATTGAAATCGGGAGATCGACCATATACTTTGGGTTGTTCACCCAAAGCAAACAACACGTTTGAAGCCAGTGACATGTGCAGCATTTCTTCAACGGCAACACTCATAATGATACCGCCGGCTTTATCGGCGAATAAACTCAAATCGCTGGTGTTTTGTGGGTCTTTCGACAGACCTCTGTTAATCGAATAATAGGTGTACAGATAGACCGGCAATGTCGCAAGTTCAATCTCGACGGCAATTTGCAGGCATTCTTTTAGTTTTACTAATACTTGGTCAGGTTTGTTTGCATATAAAATTTCCAGTTCAGCCACTGCTAAAAGTTCTTTGGGGCTGAGCGCATTTACAGGCTCAAAGCTCATATTTTGTGTCTCCTCATTTTGGTGGGCCCCCACCCCCGTTTATTATTATGACATCATTGTATTACCACCCTGTCTTATCCGATTTCAGGCAACAGAATGTCTGCTTACAACAAACCGACTAACAACAAAACAAAGAGAAAAATAAAATGATATTCCCATATTAGACTTTCTTAAAAATTTTACAATTTTTTTCAATTCATCATAAAACCGAGCGAATCAAAGCAGAGTTTCCACATGTTTTTTCTTAAGCTTACTATGGCAGATAACGCTTTTTGTATACCAATAATAATTCAAAACCATTGAGTTATAAGAAGGTATTTTAGAACGAAAATAAAAACCTCGATTGCTTTAAACTAAGTCTAACATCAGTTTTATATATGTTAATCCCAACTAAATTATTTGCCTATAAGGAGGTAACAGTACATAAGTCTTCTCCATCAAGAACTTGCAATGTATGGCTCAGGCTCAAGCACTATTGATGTATTAACCATCAGCCAAACACCTCAGGAATATGAGCAGGCACGCAAAGTATTTAATCGTCGCTTCGACTTAATGCCCTGGGCTATTGTCTTTCCTGAAACCAATTTGGGTGTCAGCCAAATGCTTGCTCTTGCCAGGGCCTGTTCACACTAANNGCTATTGAGGCGTCCATTTGGACGTTTGGTCACTCCCAACAACAAATGGAGAACGAATGTTTATACCAACCGGGCAATGGATTGGATTGACCTGTGCCGTCGTAATACATTCCCCCATACCAGTGGTGCAATTATTTGACGGAAAACAAATCAAAGCAGCTCTCTTGAATAGAGCTACTTTGGTGGGCGTCAAAAACAGACTGCCTCCCATCTAGCCACCAACCAGAGGTATCACTTTTAAAAAAACCACATTCATATCGTCCTCAATAGTGACAATATCATCCAGGTTTTCAGCTTGAACATCGTCAATCAGCATAAAAAAACCATTCGATTGAAACGCTTTCAATGCCGTTTCTATCTGTTTGTCCACGTCAACTTTCCGACTTTTTTTCAACTTATGACCATTTAATTCAGCTTCAGACTTTGAAGGCTGGACCAGCCCAGTATAGCGCCGCTCTGCAGAACGGTTATTATAGCTCTCTACTTCATGTCTTACCCGCTCGCGGATAATGTCAGCGACCGAGATCTGCGATTCCAGAAAAGTCAGAACAAACGTATTTAAGATTTCCTGCCCCACCGTTTCGTCTTTGATTGTAATGCTGTGCATATTCATAGCTTGTCTCTCCTAAAGCTGGCTCAGTATTGTTGGGTCAGTAATTTTGTCATCATCAGCAAGCAAAAAAGCTTTGCTCAAGACAATAGAAAGTCCCCTGTCTCCTTCAAAAGGAAGATACAGATTATCAACGTTTTTATCTTTTCCCCGGCCGGGAACAATACACAAATATCTATCCAGAGGTGCAATCAGGATGTTGGTGCTGCCGATATGTATTTTGTAGGTATGACGCTTACCTTTCACGACCAGAAATTTGCCCTCAATTTTTGCAATATCTCGAATTTTCAAACGGGGAATTAAACTCTCTAAAACCAGTTTGCGTGTTTTTGCAGTCTCACCAAGGTCACCAAATGAAAAACTCTGCCAGTACTCGTCAGTTCGTGGTGCACCTCCCCTGTCACTCCAACTGGGGTCATTGCCGATACTGGCGACACCGACAAACAAGTCGGTATCACGCAGAGTTTCGGACAAAATGATGGCCGGAACATCAATCAAATCGACAGGTTCACCTGACTTGTCTGAAAACCGCACTTGGTCTGTTGCAACATAATCCCAGATTCCAGCATCGTTAAAACTGTCTTCCATATCGTACAATTCATCTATCCAGAACTCAGCGACCAAACCATAGGCTGGCAACGATTTTTGTGCAACTTCATTGTCGCGACCATCATCATAGGCTCCCAGCAGAGAATATTTCCAGCCGCGAATCGCTGCCAGAGTATTAAATTGATGTTGCTTCAACAAATGAGCGGCCATTCGATTAGAATACGTTTTTGTACTGACTTCGGCATCTGTCAAAAGATAAACTTCGCGAAAGGTTTGTTTGAAAGGTTGTTGTATCTGCAGTTTTTCCAGCCTGGTCCGCCAGGCAAGAATTGTGTCTGTATCAGACATAATGGGATGCCATAATTGAAACTTTTCTGGTTTGCCAGTAATGGCATTACCCTTACAATCCTCCCAGCTACCCTCTCTCAAAAGCGCGGATTGCGTATTGCCATGGATAGTTAACAACCAAATCAATTTTCGAGCCAGAGGGCCAATTAAACCATGATCTAGATAGTAATCTTGAAATGCCTCTGGAGCCCAGCTCATATCTTCCGTGTAAAGTCGGTCAATACGATCCCTTTGAGCTGTGGAAGCCTTCTTTATCTCCTTCACCAAGGCCCTCACCTCAGTCAGTTTCTTCTTATATGCAGCCTTTTCCTTGACAAATGCTGGAACGGTTTTTTGCACAGAACCGTCCGGTTTGAACCATGTCAACGAGGCCTGACCAACATCTACCGCTTCTAGTTTCAGTCGATAATCGTCAAACGAAAAATGTTTTATCCCAAGTGCCATTCCAAAATCAGGTGCCGCCATATCTTCGATTTCAGCCGCTTTAAGGCCCCGTTTTGCGGCTTGCTGTTCGATGTTAGTCTGGATCAGTTTCTGCGTATTGTTCTGCTTAATACGCAGTTTTAATCTGGACAGATGCGCTACGCCAGTCAAACCTTTTGAATTGGCCAAGGTATAAATCGCTGCATTGCCAAGGGCTGCCGCCGCAGGACCTATACCAGGTAACCGTTCGAAGCATTTTTCAGTCAAACGGGCAATCGTTGATAAGGAATCAACATCATGAAAGCGAGCCATTCCCCAGACAAGACCTTTCAATAGATTCTGAATTTCAGGATCAGGGCGTCCACGGTCCCAGGAGTCTTCTGCTCCTTTGATATGAAAACTATCCGCTTCTACTGCAGCTTCAAGCCAGGAACCAAGCTGTTTTTTAAATGCAGCAGTGCCAACAACATCAATAGCGGCATTCATGGAATCCGTGTATTTTCGGGAAGGTTTGGAGCCACTGGCACCGGCAGCAGTATAAAATAATGTATGCCAATCTCTCCTATTATCATCAGGCATCGCAGCCAGATCGGCTTTAATGGTGAAAGATACATTGGTCTTTCCGAGTGGATATTCCTCCATATCTGCATTATCACTGGCAACCAATTGCACTAGCTTTGTTCTAGCTTTCTTGAGGTCAGACCCCCAATAACCTTCTTCAGAAAACTTTTTCCATTTTGACACCTCTAACCAGGCAGTTTGAGTTTCATCCGTTAAAGGATAGGCCTTAATACTTTTTTCCAGTTGGTTAATAATCCAGCCAACAGGCCAAGCAATAAATGTGCTGCCATGACGTTTTTTTATGGTCGTAATGATGACCAGCAACTGCTCTGGCGTGAAGTCATTTTTTCTGCGCATCAGTGAAGCATACACATCCATCAAAAATGTATTCAATTGCCAGTTCTTACCCATGCCGGAAAACCCCAGAGACATAGAGCGTTCGACCAGCGAAGGAAAAGCGGTCAGAAACTCGGCCCGCTCTTCAGCTTGCATATTGAGG
>JBOEHE010000065.1:0-9077 GCA_050633785.1 Arenicella sp. | reverse complement strand
TTTTTTTATTGTGCACTTCTTTTTTTCAAGACATCCATCAGCCTGGAACCGAATAATGAGATTAAAAGCAGAGCCAGTATCCCCAATGTTAAGGGGCGTTCAAAGAGGTAGCTGAGCTCACCTCCACTGATTTGAAAACTATGCAGTAATGAGCTTTCAGCCATACTGCCAAGCAATATGCCAATGACTGCGGCGGGAACAGAATAGTTATAGCGCCTGAACAACCAACCTATCACCGAAAAGATCAACACCGTGATAGGACCAGAAATATTGCCGACCAGACCAAACGAACCAAATACAGCCAGCGCCAACACGGATGGTATTAGATAATTCATTGGCACACGCACAACATTTGCCAGGATAGGCAAACAGATCAAAGCCAAAATCATTAACAAGAAGACTTGCCCAAAATTGGCAAAGATAATGGCATAAACAACATCCGTTTGCTCACGAATGAATTGAGGTCCTCCCGTGATATTGTGCATAGCGAATGCGGCCAGCATCACTGCTGTTGCCCCACCTCCCGGAATCCCCAAAGCCAACAGAGTGGCCATTGAACCTGCTTCTGAGGTGCTGTTGGCTGACTCAGATGCAACTACTCCTTTTATATTTCCTTGACCAAAACTCTCAGGTTCAGGATCACGTCGTTTGGTTTCAATATAAGATAATAGGTTTGAAACAGATGACCCTACACCCGGGACAGCCCCTACAAAAACACCGATAATACTCCCGCGAATTAACACTATAGGATATTTAAAAGCCGACAGAATACCTTTAAGAATCAAGCTAACATTAACCTTACGTGCTGCTTCGTTCTCAACAAGATAACGGGTATTGACCAGACGCAATAGTTCAGATGCAGCAAACATGCCCATCATGGCAGGGATGACAGGAACACCATCCAACAAATATTCATTGTCTAAGGTTCCCCGCAGAACACCCGTTTCATTGAAACCGACTGTGCCAATCAATAACCCGCAAAAACCGGCAATCAATCCCTTTAAAATATGCTGACCACTTAAACTGGCGATCAGAGTCATTCCCCAGAGTATGACTGCAAACATCTCTGCCGGACCTATCTTCAAAACCAGACTGGAAATGGGCTTTATCAATATTAATAGAATAATGTATCCAACCAGAACACCAAAAGCCGAGGCTCCTAAAGCAATACCCAAAGCCTGATTATGTTGCCCTTTGCGGGCCATGGGGTAACCATCAAAAGCTGTTGCTATTGCAGATGACGTGCCAGGAATGTTCATCAATATTGCTGGTACACCACTTCCAAATGTTCCACCAGTGAAAATGGCGGTCAAAAAAAGCATGGCTTGCATAAAACTCATATACAAGGTCATCGGCAGAAAAATAGCCATGGCCATGGAAATTTGTAGCCCTGGTATCGCTCCGAATATCAGGCCGATTATTATGCCAGGTATAACAACCAACCAAGGTGTAAAACTACTGAATAGCAAATCAAATGCATTCAAAACTGCGGTGAAATCAATCATAAAATACTCGTTTAATAATCCGTGCCAAGAACAACCATAGGCATTGGATATGGCAACATTTCAGAGAAAAAAATAGCCACTAGCGCNNCCGAATACCACGCTGTAAGCAAGCAACCAGAAAATACGCCTTTCGCCTTGTAATAGCAGAAATAGAGCAATAAATAAAACCGTACCCAAATCAAACCCCAAGGTTTCTAAAGACAACACATAAGCGGCAAACAGGACCATAATAAAAAAGGTATTGCCTATGGGATCAGACTTTTCCTGCGGCTGTTTTTTACGTAATAGCTTGATGCATTCAATGCCACACATCAGTAATGAAACAATGGCGATTGGAAGTATAAATATTAAGTTTTCGGTACTACTGGAAGCGGACCAACTGTTTATCAGATACCACACTGTAAAGGCAGCCAGAGCGAAAAGAACCAATAGATCAGCCCATATGTTTTTCTGAACGTTCATGTAGAAACTCCAAATGTTACTGCAATACAGCAGAGTCAGTCAGCGGTGGTTCACATCAGCAAGTGATGCGCCTATTGTTTGATGAGACAAGCCAGGCACAAGGTTATCCTTGTGCGCAGACTTGGTAATTGAGGTTATTTACTTTTCAGTAAGTACGCATATTTACTGAATATTTCAAAGTTCTGTTGCATGAGCTCTGTAGCGTTTTCTGGACCAACCCAAACACCACCAATATCACTTTTCTTCAAAAATTTCTGCACATCCTTTCTGGCTAAAGTATTTTGAATAGCAAGACTTAATTTTTCAAACCGCTTAGGGTATTTTTGTTTAAACTCAGAACTAACAGCAAACCCGCGCATTGAACCAGGCAGTACCGGTACGGTTACATTCATCGGTTTAAGAGCTTCATTGATGGTTGGTGCATCCCATTTATCACTGCGCTCATTGTTCACCACCGCCAGTGGGCGTAAGTATTCGCGAATTCCTTCACTGCCCTGAGCACTGATAGCAATCAGGTCTACCTGGCCTCCAGCCACTGCAGCACGTGCTTTACCTCCACCGTTATAACTCACAAGAGCCAGGTTTTCCTGAGGGATATTGTTCTTCTCCAACAACAAACGCAACATTAGATGACCCGCAGATCCTTGAACTACAGTCGCTTTAACAGCCTTGGGTTCATTGCGTATTTTTGTCAATATTTGCTCAAGAGATTGATACTCTGTTTCTTTATTGACGGCGATTAAATCGAAGTCAAACCATTGAAAATTAATATAAGTAAAATCATCGATGACGTAACTGGCGTTCCCATTCAGTATGGTGTTTGCCAGATAAGGAGCAAATGTAGAAGCAAAAACAGTATAACCATCACCAGGTCGTTTTAATACATAATTAGCCGCAATCTGGGTACCTGCTCCCTTCTTATTGATCACCTTTAACGGTTCTCCAAGCTCATCCGACATAAATGAAGACATTGCACGTGTCATACGATCGGCGCTGCCGCCAACACCAAAACCAACCACCATGTTAACGGGTTTGTTGGGATAGTCATCTGCTATGGCTGTGTTTATGGAAAACGAACTCATAAATATAAGAGCTATCAGAAAACTGGTAACCGTTATTTTTTTAGAGAAAATAGTTCTTAATAACATTTCATGCCTCATTATTATTTTGTTAGGGGCAAAGAGTAATATCCTAACCTGTCATAAACCTTGCATAACTCTAAATAATAGGTCTATTATAAAAATAGTGCTAATAACTCCGTTTTGCATAAGAACAAAAATAACATCAAATAATGCGTCTGCTGGTCATTGAAGATAACTTAACTATGGCAAATGGTTTAAAAAATACCTTGAGCCAAGTCGGATATGCCGTTGATATTATTCATGATGGACGACAAGGTTATTCCTTACTTGAAACCCATGATTACGATTTATTGGTTTTAGATCTGGGCTTACCAAGTATGGATGGGATCGATCTTCTACGGCGATTACGCAATAAAAACAAACATATTCCAGTGCTGGTCATTTCCGCCAGAGACCAGTTAGACCAGCGCATTGAAGGCCTTGATATCGGTGCCGATGATTATATCTGCAAGCCTTTTGTTCTGGATGAAATTACTGCAAGAATCAGAGCACTACTAAGACGAAGCACGCCACAACTTAAGTCTACTTTAAAATTAGGGGGCATTTCTCTGGATACTGCCAATCGACGCATATCATTGAATGGCCGGGAAATAACATTACACCGAAGAGAGTTTTGCGTATTGGAATACCTGCTTTCAAATATAGGAAAAGTGGTTAGTAAGAGNNCAGATTGCTGAACATATAAGCTCATTTGAAGACGATATCAACCCAGTCGCTATAGAAACCTATATTTCACGGCTGCGCAAAAAACTCGACCTTACATCGAAACTTAAAACCGTGAGAGGTCTGGGTTATTTGTTGGACGATTCTGAATGATAAAAAAAAATCACTCTATTCGTTTTCGATTAATAGTCTGGTTGGTTTTACCTTTAGCACTTCTAAGCCTGATGACATTGGGGGTTATGTCGTATCTGATTACCAACCAGGCAACTAACGTTTTTGACCGTAGTTTATTAGCAGCAGCTAACAGCATTGAAAAAAATTTAGGTGTTCGCAATGGACAAGTCTACTTACACAAACCCTATTTTGTATTCGACATAATGGAATCTGTCAGTGGGGAGAAAGTATTCTATCGAATTGAGCGCAGCGGCGGCAAAGTCTTGGCTGGATTCAAAGGTTTAAAGAAACCCAAAGAAGAGCTGCTGATTGAGGGAGAGCCAATTTTTTATAATACACAATTTGCAGGCAATGAACTACGTGCTGTTTATTTACCTGTATTTGAAAAGATTCACGGCAAACGCAGTTACACACATATCATTCTGGCAGAGTCTCTGCACAGCCGAAATGCATTTGTCCACGATATTCTTGTAATCTTGATAGGGATGACATTATTAGGTGGCAGTTTATCTATTTTTGTTTCTATTTTTGCGGTGACCCAAGGATTAAAGCCATTGAATAGAATTCAACAATCGTTAATAAAGCGTTCAGCCGACGACCTGGCCCCTTTACAAGGAGAAGTCCCACAAGAAGCAAAAGAGTTGGTATTAAGTATCAATTCATTAATGGACCGGGTTCGCCAGGGTATTGAACATATTCAACATTTCAACTCCGATGTTTCTCATCAGTTGAGAACGCCATTGGCCGAAATCAAAGCACTCGCTGAAATTAGCAAGCGGGAGTCGAATAATGAGATAAAACGTGATAATTTGCACAAAATAGAAGATTTGACAAACTTTTTGGTACGGACGACCCAACAGCTTTTAGCCTATTCCAAAACCAATAATAATGCCATTGATAAACGTTACTTGGAAACACTGGATTTGGTCAAGTTATGCCAAAATATTTCAAGTTCTATCGCTCCTAAAATTTATAAGTCAGGTCAGGAATTAGCATTTATTGCTGTACCAGAGGGACCTCATAATATCGTTGGTGACCCAATTATGTTAGAGGGCTTATTAATCAATTTACTAGAAAACGCCTCTCTTTATGCAGTAAACCAACAAGGCCTTGCCTGCGGCACCATCACAATTCGTTCTAAACTGGACAATAACTGGGTAACATTAGAAGTCGAGGATCAAGGCCCGGGTGTCCCAGAAAGTTTACTGCCGGATGTTACTCAACGTTTCTATCGCTTAAGTAAAATACCTCAGGGGAGTGGTTTAGGGTTGACAATTGTCAAACAAATAAGCGATTTACACAACGCAAAAATGCAACTGAAAAATGTGAAACCACATGGCCTAAAGGTATCTATTCGCTTTAATAAAGCGCAATAGATAACAAAATGATAGAGCGTCGAATGTATTATGTTTAACCGTCACCATTCCATAAGATGGATATTATGTTCTCAGACTCTATACTAATAACAGCCCACAAAAAGAGTTATAATTGATCATCAACCAATGCTTGCCGGAATAAATCTGGTCACGAGTACACAGCGTATTGCTCCCGACAAGCTGGCGCCAGTCAGATCATGATGTTAGAAAAAGACGATTATGACTACCTGAATCCCGGTAGCAATTTTATTACAGACTACATTTATATCGTTGCAGAATTCTGCGTCGATGGATTTGGGGTCACCTAAATGCCCCCCACTTCCTTGCATACAATGGTTGGACACCAGCAATATTGTCTCCCTATTTCACCCAATGTCCTTTGACCTATGAGGTCCGCACTCTCTAGCCAGACGACCATCTACTCGCCAAATTCTGTGTCTTTTCGACTTTCCCTATGATGCATTGGCAGAAATAAGTGAAACTAAAAAAGCAAACTGGTGTCGATGGAGTTGTACTTGATAAAGCCAAGAACAGTTATCATTGACTTAACTCACTAATAAAAAGAGCTTTATTGGGTATAAAAAAGAATTCGAGAGTTATCACCCACTTATTCCAGGGCAATAACTCTCGATACATTACTCATAAAAGTGTGGTGAAAGCTTCAAACTATCAAATTGCTTTTTATCATGTTGAATCCATAATTGAGCATTGGTGGTATCTAACAAATCATCAATCAGGACAAACGATTTAATGGATCTCTTTTTATCATTCCACTCAGGATTTATGTAATCTCTGCGGTTCTCTTCAAAATGGTACAAGTCTCCCGAAAGTATGACTGGACCCGTCTTGGGTAAATCAACAAATAAGGACTGATGACCCGGACTATGCCCTGGCGTGGCAACAATTATAACTGAGCCATCACCAAACACATCGTAATTACCTGACAAATCCTTGATGTTTTTAGCATTGTCGATTTTATAATCACTCGGGTTATAGCCATACTTTTCTGCACCTTCAGCATAAGCAGCAAAACGTTCAGCCTTTTGTACCAGCCACTGAGAATCTGGAAACAATTTAGCATTACCGGCATGATCATAATGGAAGTGTGAAAGCGCCAAATACTCAATATTGTCCGGGTTGGCACCAATTTGCCCTAATTGACGGATCAATGGATTTGACACAGTCATTTTGAATGCCCCACCCAGAATTTCAAACCCTCCTTCCATGGCGTAAGCTTCATCCGTTACCCCCGTATCCCACAGCATCATTCCTTTTTCAGGGTGCTTGATCAAATAACAGGCATTTGCCAATGTTCTATGCGTGTTTTTCGGAATATAGTGATTAAACAAAGAAACATCACGCGCTTCAATAGTTCCACAGTCCAGCACATACATCTTAAGCTGGGTCTTTCCTGTTGATTGGATTGGTGTATCAGCCACTGAATAACCACTTAACATCAATGCTGCAACCGTTATCATTACTTGGGATTGTTTTTTCTTAATTAGACGTAAAATCATCTTTTTTACCTGGTAAATATAGTGAAAATCATAGTATCATTCCAAAAATGCATGAAAAACCATCAATTAATGAATTCAAAATCCCAAAAATGAATCAATAGGTGCAATATGTGGAGTTACGATGACATCTCAATTATTTCAGAAGTCATAAAACAAGGAAGTTTTATTGGTGCAGCAAAACAACTCAATATACCTTCCAGCACTGTCAGTCGCAGGGTGAGTGAGTTAGAAGAACAATTAGACTTACGTTTACTGGAAAGAACATCCAGAAAACTACAAGTTACCGATAAGGGAGCAATACTATTTGAACAATGTTCTCCTCATTTAAAAGCAATCAAAAACAGTATTCAAGAACTCACTGTACAACCTCAGAATCCAGCTGGAACATTGAGAATAACAACCCCCACAGCATTGGGAAATGACATCTTAATGGATTGGTTTTGTGAGTTTTTGACACTCAATTACGAGATTGAATTAGACGTTATAGCCAGCAATCATTATGAAGATATTCTGGATGAAAGAATTGATTTAGCTTTTCGGGTCGGTCCCTTAAAAGACTCACAATTTATTGCTCAATATCTGTTTAGCTCTACATTTATCTGGTGCGTAAGCCCTGACTATCTGGAAAATCAAACAGCAACTGTCAGTTCAACGGCAGACTTAAGTCAGCACGCTTTACTGCTATTAAAACGTCATGAAAAAATAACTGAACTCAGCAACAAGTTGACCAAAGAAAAACACGAAGTAACCCTGAAGCCTAAAATAAGTTCTAACGATATCTCCATGCTTAAACAAGCCGCACTAAGAGGCGTAGGTATAGCCTGCATTCCTGACATTTGCATTAATTCGCATCTGCAGTCAGGGGAACTGATACAAGTCTTCAGTGACTATCACATCGCTGCTAAAAACGATGTGTATGTCGTGTATCCGAGTAAAAAATATTTACCTCAAAAAAGCCGACTATTTTTAGAATTCATAAAAGACAAAGCAAGAGAGAATATGAAGGCAAGCTACCCTTGAACAATCATTTTGCCTTAAACACGCACCCTTCGTCTATTTGCTATTAATAGAAAGAATAGAATGCCTAAAACATAAGCCGCTATCACCGCAATCATGTATGTTTTATATACATTCAGCACATATGGGCGAATTGATATTTCATGCACTTTTTCGCCAATGAACAGTTCAAGTACCTGTTTAATAAAAGGCATCAATAGAGGAATTTTATTCCAGTTTGTGTAATTAACATTGTGGTAGTCAAAGTATCCAGGGTAGGCTTCAGGCAGCTGCTGGCTATAATATGCCCAATCAGTCCCCACCTCTTCGTAGGTCGCTAAGGTCTCATCTTTCTTAAAAAAATACACATTGTACATACTGTCTAAAGGAACATATCTACCACCTATTTTCGCCTCAACAACGATATGACAACCCACTTCTTTATTGCTGCATTCCATTTGCGCAATTCGTACATCGAATTCTGCTCGTTGCAACAAACGAGCCAGCACATGCGCATAGCTTCCGCAATGTCCTTTTGGTGACAATAAATGAACATCAGAAGAGCCTATATAGCGCTCTATAGCACTAATAGATCTGGTGCTACCTAAGACCTTGAAATTAACATCCATAATACTGTGAGCTGTTTCTACCAGTGCTATTGCTCGTTCTTGCTGCCCCATGTCTTCGGACGAAGCTTGAGATACGATTTGATCAAAAATAAGGTCTTCATGAGCAGCCATCAAGCTAAGAGCTACAATCAAGGTGAGCACTATTCCATGGAACACCCCTGCAATCACTGACCTAACATTCATGCTCCACCTGCCTTAAACAAATCGCTTTCAATTCAACAAGCCCCCTTCAATGTTTCAAACGACATCAATCTTCGTTGCATGCAACTAACGTATAAAAAGGGCAAACAACGGTATTCTTTCATACCTAATGCGAAACCCATTGTCACTGTATATATCGTCACATCTTCACCCACAAGGGCGACTTACCAACTCACTAAAGACGAGTATGAGCGTAACATAAGAATAAGTATCAAACAGCCATTTTAAAAACCTTAACTTTTCCAGTGCAGTCTTCCAAGGCTGCAGCTACATAACCCTCAACAACCTTGAAGTACGCTATGACGACGAATATCTTACATTGAAATAGCTTAGGGAGTAGATAGAGAATGTATATGCTTAAATAGATATATTTTGAAATATTTAAACATAAAAAAATCCCTTTAAACCAATG
>JBOEHE010000064.1:0-60525 GCA_050633785.1 Arenicella sp. | reverse complement strand
AGCAGCATAATTTCTGCCTCGTCTGAACAAATTTTAGTCATACTCTCGGTCAAAGATTTAGTGTGAACAGGCCCTAACAGAAAGAACTGCTGCACTTGTGAGTCAATAAAGTCAGCCTCGATTGATTAGCTACTACTGTAGGTGTCGACTAAAGTGAATCGATCGAGGCTGGCATTGGCTTTCAGACAAAACGGTGAATTACTGCCAATCATGAACCGAGCCGTCAACCTTCAGGTTGTTATGTTATTTTTATTTTCATTAGAAAATTTTAAACTAATTAATAGATTATTGTTTGAGCAGTTGTGAAATGACTTGGTTTTCAGCATCTTCGATCAGGGCTTTTAATGAACCATCTTGCAGCATTTCTTTGATAGCAGAGTCTACTTCAGGCACTAAATGCTTATTTGATTCATGAATGTAGTTGAACAGTTCAAGTGTTGCCAGTGGCTTGTCCAATGGAACTATATCTGTGAAGCCCAGTTTCTGCAGCGTCAGCATGCCATCTACGGTATTGGTCAATGCGATATCCGCACGACCAAAGTTTAAAAACTTCATCATGCGCTCGGTTGAACCTATATCCTGAACTTTTGATAAACCTGCAGAAATATTATTGGTGTGCTTCACTCCTCTGACTTTAACTAATCTATACCTTGCGAGATCTGATTTGTCGTTAATCTTAATACCACTTCCTCTTTTAACAAAACCCATGGTTTCCAGATAGTAGTAGGGCGTTGGTACTCTAATAGTCGTTGGATTTTCCTGGCCATAGGTGAAAATTCGCATAATTTCACCATCTTTTGAACCAGATGTGGCTTCTTGTTGAGCTCGTTTACCAGGCATTGGATTGATATTTGCCGTATAGCCCAGTTTTTTATATATCTCTGGAATTAATAACCTGCCAACTTCTTGTTCAATAAGGTTTTCGATAGAAACAAAGTTATATTCTGTTTTGTTCTCTGCTGCTATAACGGGGAAAATACCCATTATGGCTGCAATAAGTGATGCAATCATTTTTTTCATTTTACTACCTGCAAGGCTTTTGCTTACGCCCCTTCCGTGATGCTGTTCTAAGCTTATATCTGGTTTTATTTATACTTGATCTTAGAATATAAAGACTTATTTTGTCCAATTTATTTACAATAATGATTTATTTAGTCTCATTTTTTGATAAAAATGTTGGTTTTTGTCGGTTTTTGTCGGTTTTAGCGAATTTCAATCTTAACTTTTTATATTGATCCATGAGACTAGTTGATAAAATCGACCCCTGAGAAATTCAGATACAGCCCAACCTTTTACCTACCACCGTTCGGTATCTTACTGAAAAGTCGATTTTATTACTGGCATTAAACCCGTGATGAATTCGCTCAATAATCATTATTTTATCGGAGGATCAACATCGTGCAATACAACAATCCAAACACTGAAGGGGCAGTGGTTTCATTTAAGGACCGCTATGAAAATTATATTGGTGGTCAGTGGGTGGCTCCAGTCAACGGAGATTATTTTGATAATGTGTCACCGGTTAATGGCAAACCATTCTGCAAGGTACCTCGGTCTTCTTCTGAGGATATTGACAAAGCTCTGGATGCAGCACATTCTGCGAAAGACGCATGGGGGAAAACGTCGGTTACAGAGCGTTCGAATATTTTGCTGAAGATGGCTGATCGTATGGAAGCAAATCTGGAGGCATTGGCTGTTGCAGAAACATGGGATAATGGCAAGGCGGTTCGTGAAACCTTGAATGCGGATATTCCATTGTGTGTTGATCATCTTCGCTATTATGCGGGGTGCTTGCGTGCTCAGGAAGGAGGAATCAGTGAGTTGGACAACAATACAGTTGCCTATCATATCCATGAACCATTAGGTGTTGTTGGCCAGATTATTCCCTGGAATTTTCCATTGTTGATGGCTATCTGGAATCTGGCTCCGGCTTTGGCTGCTGGAAATTGTGTGGTTCTGAAGCCTGCGGAACAAACCCCTGCGACTATTTTGATGCTGATGGAACTGGTGGGTGATGTGTTGCCTGCAGGTGTGCTTAATGTCGTTAATGGCTATGGCGAGGAAGCTGGTGATGCTCTTGCCAAGAGTAAACGCATTGCAAAAATTGCGTTTACTGGATCAACACCTGTGGGTGAGCACATTTTAAAATGTGCAGCTGATAACCTTATCCCTTCATCGGTTGAGTTGGGGGGAAAGTCTCCGAATATTTATTTTGCGGATATTCTTGATCAGGAAGATGAATTTATCAGCAAATGTGTCGAAGGAGCCGTGCTGGCATTTTTTAATCAAGGGGAAGTCTGTACGTGTCCATCGAGGTTGTTGGTTGAAGAGTCAATTTATGAACAATTTATTGGTATGGTTATCGAACGAGCCGGACAGATTAAGCGAGGTAACCCACTGGATACAGAGGTCATGGTGGGAGCTCAGGTATCTGAAGAACAATATGAGAGAATTTTAAATTATATTCAAATCGGTTTGGATGAAGGAGCTGAAATTATCACTGGCGGAAAAGTGGCTGAACTGAGTTCTGACTACCAAGACGGCTATTATATTGAGCCAACTTTGTTAAAGGGACAAAACAGTATGCGAGTATTTCAGGAGGAAATTTTTGGTCCGGTGGTATCAGTTGCTACGTTTAAGACAGAGGAAGAAGCATTGAGTATTGCTAATGATACTGATTTTGGGCTTGGCGCTGGTGTCTGGACTCGGGATATGAATAAGTCTTATCGAATGGGGCGGGCAATTCAAGCTGGTCGAGTGTGGACGAATTGCTACCATTTATATCCAGCCCATGCAGCTTTTGGTGGGTATAAAAAATCTGGTATGGGGCGTTACACGTATAAAGTTGCTCTGGAACATTATCAACAGACTAAAAATTTATTGGTCAGTTACGACATTAATCCCTTAGGTTTTTTCTAAGGTCTATAAAATGGGGAAAGAGAGTGGCAGGTTGGCTTTGTTGGTTCAGCCTGCCTCATTGTGGAAGCGATTGACGTGATTGAAAACTTGACATTTAGCTGTCGATTCCAGCAATTAGGTCATGGTCTATCCGTTCCAGTGAACCCTCAAGGAATCGGTGTTCCGGCATTAGTCAGACAAAATAATACAGTTGCTTCACTGTTGGGCTTGCTGCCTGAGTTGTTTGATAGTCAGCACTTTTTAGATCTTTTTAGTGGGAATTATGTGCCGGAATGTTTAACACCGATTGCTCAGGCTTATGCCGGGCATCAGTTCGGCGCATTTAATCCTTTTCTGGGGGATGGAAGGTCGATCTTGCTGGGAGAAGTCGATACATTGAGTGGCAGTTGGGAGCTAAGCTTGAAAGGAGCAGGTAAAACTCCTTTTTCGTTTGTTTCTGATGGCAGAGCCAGCCTGGATGAGTGTTTGCATGAATACTATATCAGTGAGCGGTTGATGGGGCTTGGCATTCCCACAACTCGTTGTCTTTGTGTCATACAGGGAGAAGAGCGTGTTTATCGGTCTGGATTTAAGCCAGCTGCGGTGCTGACAAGAGTGATGCCCAGTCACATTCGATTCGGCTCATTTGAAAATTGCTATTTCAAGAATGATATTGTTGCGCTTAAGGTTCTGGCTGATTATGTTATCGAACAACACTATAAGGAATGTTTGGCGCAGAAGGGTGATGACAAACACGACTACGCTCGTTTTTTTCGTGAAGTAGTGGTCAGAACTGCTTCTTTAATAGCTCAGTGGCAATCCGTTGGCTTCGTGCATGGCATGATGAATACTGATAATCAATCTATTGTCGGGGTGACTTTAGATCTTAGTGAGTCTGTTTTTATGCGTCAGCATGACGATGATTTTGTCGCCAGCAAAAGTGATAGACATGGGCGTTACGCTTTTGGACAGCAACCCGTTGTTGGTCTATGGAATTGTAATGTTCTGGCGCGGGCGTTGTCACCATTGATACCCGCTGAAGATCTAAGGCAGTCTTTAGCCCTCTACGAAGAGGTTTATCTGGAACACTCAGAATCATAGGCTAGATATCCTGGTTTTGACTCAATTTGATAGCGCACCTACCTTTTCCCAACCTTTTTGTCCTATCATGAAGGATTTAGAATGTGCTACCTTGTTATATTGATCAGGCTCTGCGTTATAACAGTCGGTGGTTTTTCAACTATAATAAGAGTGGTAACTTGAAATAGTTAAGGTGAAAAGTGAGTAAACTGCTGAAGTATTTATCCACAAAATAGTGATTTACGCAAAATAAACCGTATGAATCTAAACACATGAAAACCGATAAACTGTATCAACGGCGATACGCTATCGAACATTATAGAAATGAATTTCAGGCCAATACGAGTTTGTCGAAACCTGATGGTGTCTCCAGGGAAATAATGCAGTCATGGCAACGCAGTGCCGATGTCTATAAACGTGCGCCTGAGTGCGCGCCTGCTGATGATGAATATTTAACGTCCCATCTCTGGAAAGAATCACCTTTGTCAACAGCGGTACAGCGCGAACAAAGTAATATGAGGCAATTGGTTAAGGAAGGGCAGTTGGTCGCCGCCATTGCAGATCCCTGCGGCCGCTTGCTCTGGACTCACTCCAGCAATTACATGCGAAAGTTTGCTGAGAGCCTTAACTTTACAGCTGGTGGTCACTGGAATGAACAAGCCATGGGCACAAATGCTGTTGGGCTTTGTTTGCAGTTGAAGCAAGCTGTTACGGTTTTTTCTGCGGAACATTGTCTGCCTTTCGTACAAGACTGGGTGTGTTATGCGGCGCCGATTATTCACCCTCAGTCTGGTGAATGCCTTGGCGCAATTGATATATCAACAACGTGGAATAAGCATACGCCATTAGGGCAATCAGCGACAATGCAACTGGCATCTTCAATTGCTCAATGTCTGCCAGCGACTCAGCATCGTGCGGAGCTGGAAATCCATGCATTAGGACAAGCCAGAATAATTTATCAAGGCCAGCTAATCAATCTGCCGCCAAGACAATTGGAAATTTTGTGTTTACTGGCACTGAACCCTGATGGTTTAAGCCTGCAGCGACTTCATTGTGCACTTTACGGTGATGCAAAGGTCTCAACAGCAACTTTGAAAGCGGATGTTTCTCAACTGCGCAGCATGCTCAATGGACAAATTGGTTCCCGGCCCTATCGTCTGACAATGCCTATATGGGCAGATTTTATTCATATCTGGAATTCTTTGAACGAGAAGAAAACTAATGAATCGGTGTCACTGTATCGAGGTGCTTTTCTGCCGAAATCGGAATCGCCAGAAATAAAAGAGTGGCGTTATTGTATTGATGCAGTTATGAGCCGCGCGATCAATGATTTCCATGACCCTGAAACATTAATAGAAAAAGTACAAGGTAGTGGTTCAGGAAACACTTTGGTGCGAGAGCGGCTTGTCGAGTTGTTGTCCTGAGCTTGTTTTACAGAATGATTTGAGCCTGTTGTTGGATAAAGTTGGCAAAGACAGTTCTGGCTGGTGAACGATCATCATGTTTCCATAGAGCCGCAGTCTGGACCTTATACTCAAGGTCACTGATAGGCCTGACAATCAAGCCTTTCCTCAGGTAGTTGCTGGCGCATTCCAAGTGAATAGTAATACCCATTTCGCAGGCAACCAGGCCAAAGATTCCTTCTGAGTTATAAGCTCGTTGTATCACTTTAGGAGTGAACCCATGAAGCCGGCATACTCTGGACAGATGGTCATTGAAATGGTGCCAATGTTCTGTGCTTCCCAATACAAAAGATTCATCGGATAAATCTTTTAGGAATATATGTTCTTTGTCAGCTAAGGGGTGGCTTTCATAAAACACGACAACGAACTTATCTTTCTGAACAACCTTTTGACTGAAGTCAGGAACGTCAATTGGTCCAGTTATAAATCCAATATCTATTTTTCCGGCTTTCAACTTGTCGAGCTGTTGCGCGGTAACACCATGAATAGGTTCGACAGTTATTTGCGGATAATGCTGGCGAAATACTTTCAAAATCTCAGGTAAAGAACCATTGATTGCAAAATCAGTGTAACCAATGATTAACTCGCCAGCTTCGCCTTTGCTGGCTTTTTGAGTTTGAATTGCTAAACCTTCAGCACAGGCCAGCATATCCTGACTACCTTCCAGGAATACTTTTCCGGCAACGGTTAATTGTACTTTGCGATTTGAACGCTCCAGTAATCTGACGCCGAGTTGTTCTTCCAGGTTCGCAATAGTTCTGCTCAGTGCTGGTTGTGCAATGTTTAACCGCTTAGCTGCACGGCTGAAATGCAGTTCTTCGGCGACTGCTGCAAAATAGCGTAAGTGACGTAGTTCAAATTTCATTGTTCAAATTTCATTGTTTAAATTTCATTTATATCAAAAAGGTATTGTTATGTTCTTAATTGATATTATACATGAATGAATTTAGGTTCTAGAATGTAAATTCACTAAAAGTTGGAGAAGAATATGTTTATTAAAAAACTGAAACGAGCATTAAAGCTGAGTACCTGTTTAATGTTATCGAGCTTTATTACCCAACAGTCGATGGCCGCTGATGTGACGATTAACCTGGGGTACGCTGCTGCTGAAACCAGTTCCTATGGGATATTGGCCAGCAACTTTGAGAAACTTCTTGAACAGTACTCAAATGGATCTATTGATGTGAAAGTTCGCTGTTGTGCTCAGCTAATCACTGAAGATGAAGCATTTAAAGCTTTACAGTTGGGAACTGTCGATATGTATATTATTACTGGTAACAATGTTTCTCCTCATTTTCCCTTAATGGATGCGTTTGTATTGCCGTATATTTTTCAGAATAAAGAACATGCCTACAGTGTTCTGGAAGGCGATGTGGGTAAACAATTTTCTACAGACCTGCTGGCAGCAACCAAAGTACATCTGCTGACTTTTGGTTTTGTAGGGGATCGGGATTTCTATAATTCACGCAATCCTGTTAAAACAGTCGCTGATATGAAGGGACTTAAAGTCAGGGTGCCAAAAAATCAAGTCATGATTGAAACTTTCAAAGAATTTGGTGCGGCTCCTATTCCGCTGCCCTGGGCTGACACACCAACCGCATTGCAAACAGGTACTGTAGAAGGTGCTGATAATGGCACTTCGTTCATAAAATCGCAGAAATTTTATGAAATCATGCCGTATTTTTCCGCATTGGAACACTTTTCATATTTCTCTCCCTTATTTGCCAGTTCACGCATTATGAATAAGTTGGATGACGCACAAAAAGCAGCGGTGATAAAAGCGGCAGTGGATGCTGGGGTTTTACATAAACAACAAATGACAGAAAAAATTGATGGGATCAGATCTTTTCTGACTACCGAAGGACAAGGAGGCATGAAATCTGCCGAAATTGACAAATCAGGCTTTATTGCCGCGGGCCTGAGAGTTCAGGATCGTTTTGCCAAAGAAAAAGGAGACGATTTTAAGCAATTGGTGAGTGCAATTCGCGCTGTTGCCAAATAGTAAGACGACAAAGCATTGAGCGATTAATGAGTTCTTCAGAGAAATCTTAATAGCTCAATGGGTCACTATAAAAACAATAAAAATGACTGTCGGCAATAGCAAAAAGAGGAGAAACCGGTGTTAACAAAATTGGATCAATACTTTGAAGAAATTCTTTGTACTCTCTGTTTAGCAATAGTTGCAACCAGTGTGATGTTGCAAGTTGTTTTACGTTTTTTCTTTGAGTCGGCCAGTTCCTGGGCTGAGGAAACTGCGGTATTCGGTATGATTTTTGCCGTTTATTTAGGCGCTTCAATGGGAGTTCGAGATAGGGCACACATCCGCATTACCTTATTGATTAATGCTATGCCCAGAGCAATGCAGGTTTGCAGTGTTGTTCTTGCAGATTTGCTGTGGGCAGGTTTTATTTTATTTATGATAGTGCAAACATCGCTCTATACCAAATTGTTGTTTGAAGTGACTTATATCAGCCCAGGGCTAGGCATCGAGATCAGGTGGTTGCAACTCATTATGCCTTTTTCGTTTGTATTGATTTTATTTCGCATATTGCAGGTGTATTGGCGATGGAAGAAGGATGATTGGAGAGGGTTGCCGCTATGAATGGTCCTTTGATAATGGCTTTGGTTTTCGTTTTTACCATGGCAATAGGTGTTCCTATACCTTTTGCTGCTGGCTTGGCAACTGTCGCGGGTATCCTGATTGTCGATATACCGTTGACCTTAATGGCTCAGACAGCCTGGACCGCCTTTGAACCGTTTCCTCTAGTGACCATCCCTTTGTTTATTCTTGCAGGGCAGCTGATGGAACAAGGGGGGATGTCGGAAAGACTGGTGAATATTGCACATAAACTGGTTGGTGCATACAAAGGCGGTTTGGGTCTGGTCACAGTTGTTGCCTGTATGTTTTTTGCGGCGCTGTCTGGCTCTGGCCCGGCGACGACTGCGGCAATTGGTTCAATCACTATTCCCGCGATGGTAAAAGAAACGTATCGCCCCCGTTTTGCCGGAGCGATTGCCGCGGCGGCTGGTGCCTTAGGCAGCATGATACCACCTAGCAATTTGCTGATTATTTATGCATTAGTGACTGATGAGTCAATCCCCAGGTTATTTCTGGCCGGTATTTTGCCGGGTGTTCTGCTTGGCTTGATGTTGATGGCTGTTATCTTCTTTGTTGCTGTCAGAAACAATTACGGTGGCTCCGAAGCCCGGTTTTCGTGGAAACCTCTTCTTGAAGCTTTTTGGGAAGGTAAGTGGGCAATTCTGGCGCCTGTAATTATTCTTGGTGGAATCTATGTGGGGATTTTTACTCCAACCGAAGCCTCAGGAGTTGCAGTGTTTTATGGTCTGTTTGTCGGCCTGTTTATTTATCGCGGTCTGACTCTGAAAAAAGTGCTTAAGGCGTTTAAATTTACCGCCATCGTTATTGGTACAGTTTTATTTATTCTGGGATCGACAAAAGCTTTTGGTCAACTTGTAACTCTCTATGACATTCCACAGTCTATGCTATTACTGTTTGATGGCATCATACAACACACATGGTTGGTATTGTTGTTGATTGGTCTGATTTATATTGTTGCAGGTATGTGGTTAGAGAGCATTCCGCAAATTATCATCTTCACTGCAGTTTTCTTTCCTCTGGTGACCAGTCTGGGTGTGGACCCTATATTGTTTGGTATTTTTACTGTGATGACTTGCGAGATTGGTTTTTTGACACCACCGATAGGGGTGAATCTATTTGTCGCAGCCAGAATTTCAAATGTCACAATCGAAGATATTTCTGTTGGTGTTTTACCGCTTCTTATTCCTTATATCGCGATGATTTTATTGTTGGTATTTGCTGGAGACTTCGTTACGTTTTTACCTGATTTGGTATACGGACCCAGAGTTTATTGATAGTTTATTGAGAGCTTATTGAAAATGAAGATGACTGAGAAACAAGTTATTCATATTGCGGGTTACAGTGATAAGTTATCCCTGAGAGCAGGAGAAAGCATTGAGTTTAAAGTGTCCTGCCATGGAGAAAAGCCATATACCGCCAGTTTATGCCGAGTGATCAGCGCTGACCCTAACCCGGATGGTCCGGGCATTATCGAACAAGACTGTGAACACATTTTCCCCACCCAGGAACACCCGGCGAAAGAACAGACTTTCAGTCCGGGATCTTATGCCATTTCTGAAAGTCCGATATCGATAAATAGTCAGCAAGGGTTTCGCATTGGAGTGACTATCTTGCCAACATTGCGTAAACCTTGTTTACAAACGGTATTTTCGGTTGGACATATCTCCTTATATATTGATGAGAATGGCTGCATCACCTTAGATGCTGCAGGCAATAAAGTCACAATAAAAGAGCCACTGAAACTGCAGCACTGGAGTTATATTGAGGCAGGCTTTGATGTGCAGAATCGGCAGCTTTATCTAAGACAGACCTATCAACCCGAACACTCCAGGCAACATGAAGTGACTACTGAACTAGAGCTTGGTTCTGGAGTTAATGCTCAACATGACTGTAGTGATATTCTGCTTGGGGCATGTCTTAAAGGAGTTCAGGTCACTGATTGTTTTAATGGTAAAATTGAAGCGCCATTGTTAACGATTTATACTGAATCGGCAGGCCAACAGAAACTGTATAAATGGGATTTTTCCCAAGGAATTTCCACAACTAAAGTGCCTGACCAGGGAAAAGAAGGCATACATCTGAAGTTGGTTAATTTTCCTACCAGAGCCGTGACCGGTTCTAACTGGGATTCAAGTGAAATGTGTTGGCGACACGCACCTGATCAGTATGCAGCGATTCATTTTCATGATGATGATATTTACGACTTTTGCTGGAAGACCAGTTTTTCATTGACTGTTCCAGATAATTTACCTTCTGGCGCTTATGCCATGAAAGTTGCCTGTGGTGAACACTATGATGTCATGCCATTTTTTGTCTGTGCCCCAAAGGGCAAAGCAACAGCAAAACTTTGTGTGATCATTCCAACGTTTACCTATGTCATTTATGGCAACCATGCCAGACCGGATTACAAACCATCATGGCAGGATAGAATATCATCCTGGGGGGCTTATCCGCACAATCCGGTAGAATATCCCGAGTATGGCCTTTCAACTTATAACAATCATTCCGATGGTACGGGAATTTGTCATGCCTCTCATCTGAGGCCCTTGTTTAATTTGCGTCCGGGTTTTCTCACCTTTGCCTGTGCTGATAGTGGTGGGGCAGGTTCGGGATTGAGGCATTTTCAGGCTGATAGCCATCTTTTCAGTTGGTTGCATGCCAAAGGTATTGAGTATGATGTGATTACTGATCATGAGTTGCACCATGAGGGTGTTACCGCTATTGAACATTATTCTGCTGTGACGACAACAACTCATCCCGAGTACCATACGACCGAGACTTTGAATGCGGTGCAAGATTATATCGATACTGGGGGTAATTTCTGTTATCTGGGAGGCAACGGTTTTTATTGGCGAATAGCAATGCATCAGGAAAATCCGAACATGCTTGAAATAAGGCGGGCTGAAGATGGCATACGAGCCTGGGCATCAGAACCGGGTGAATATTATAATGCGTTTGATGGAAAGTATGGTGGCTTATGGCGCCGCAATGGCAGATCACCACAACAACTTGTTGGTATTGGCTTCACCGCACAAGGCTCATTCGAAGGTTCTTACTATAAACGCCTTTGCTTTGAGCCCAAATATGACTGGATTTTTGCTGGAGTTACGGAGCGTCAGATTGGCAATTATGGATTCAGTGGTGGCGGCGCAGCCGGTTTCGAGCTGGATCGAATTGATTACCGACTTGGTACTCCTGAAAATACGGTGGTTTTAGCTCAATCAGATGGACATGGTGACGGCTTTATGTTGGTTCCAGAAGAGCAGCTGACTCATTTGACCAACACCGCTGGAGAGTCTGAAGAAAACCTCTTGCACGCGGATATGATCTATTTTACAACGTCGAACGGAGGGAGTGTCTTTGCCACTGGTTCAATCACTTTTTGTGGAAGTTTGCCGTGGAATAATTTTGATAATGGAGTCTCGACGATTCTAGCTAATATTATTGAACGTATGGTATACGGGACGGTTAAATATGATTAGAGAGGGTACTTACGTTAACTGGTTAACCAGTTAATCATCTCACGAGCCAAAGCTCCTTTTGAGGAGGCACTGAATGCCGCAAACATTGGACCGCTATTGAGCTCCAGAAAGAGGGGAACGCCGGTTTTTTCATGCGTTTTGAAATCACAGGCAAAGAAATTAATGTTTAAAGAATCACTCATTGATTTCAGTCGATCAACAATACCTTCGCCAAGCACACTATTGGGCACTACTCTGATTGAATTTGTTTGATGTGGCCGATAGTCCAGGTGTTCGGAATGAATTTCAAACGTCATAAAATTATCGCCATAGCGGAAAATGCGATATTCAGGGTAGGTCAGTGTTTCTTGAATAATAGCTGGCATTGGTGCCAGTTTTTCCTGCCAGTCCGTTTCTTCACAGGCTTTATCTGCTTTGATGCAATAAGCCCCACCTGCAGCCGGTTTGGCGATAGCGTCATTTTTTTGGCAGAAGGCTTCGATAGCCAGTTGGTCATTACTTATCAGGCTCTCTGGTATGGGAATGCCATGAGATGCGGCATATGCCAGAATAAACGCTTTGTGGCTCGCTCTTGAATCCATACGTTCATTGGGAACCAGCATACTTTGTGTCGCAGAACAGGCTCCAGTGAACACAGAAAACCAGGCATAAGCGCGATCCAATTCTTCAGAACTTTGATTGGAAGAAGAGAACACATCGTAGCGTAGAAACGCTGATTGTGCCGTTATTGCCTGCTGGTCAATAATCATCTGTCCTTGTGAAAAGTTCCAGGCGATTGATGGCTCACTCGATTCATCGTGTGAGACCATCAATACCTGTTTGCCCATATCTCTGGCTGTTTTCTGCAGACAGTTAATATTGGGGTCTCGGCGCCCACCAAACAGCAGTAGATCATAGTGAGTTATTGGCATAGCGCTTTTATCGACGTCCGAATGGCCCTTTAAATCCTTGACTGATATTGGGATCAAAATCAGGAGCTGGGTCATCAACCCGAGGGTCGGTTTCACCAAAGAAAGGCTTAGGTCCAGGTCCGGCTTCTTCACCAAACATCAGTGTTGTTGGATTGCCTTCTTCACCGATTCTCAACGTTGTCGGGTTACCTTCCTCACCGATACTCAGCGTTGTTGGTGGATGTTCTTCACCTATAGCCAAGGTAGTGAATATAGGTCCTGCTGCTGATGCGTGTCCGCCAGCTGGTGGCAATAGTTGAATTTGATCACCGCTACGGCTGTAGACCTTGACTCCAATGAGTCGTTCAACGTCACCTTCCCAAATCAGTTCAGCGCTGATGGGAGTCATCACCGGGGCGGAGATGCCACTCGGTGGTGTTGCTACAAAGTCCAGATCCAATATACCATCAGCCGACAGTTTTTTTTCCAGTGGCAGCAACTCTGGCTGGGTCCAGCCAGTCGTGGTTGCAAAACCTGACACGGAGACTGATAATTTTGGTGGTTCTGATTCCAATATGTGTAAATTGATGGAAGAGATTGAAAATAGTTGTTTTTTGGCCATAGCGTTAGCTCCTTAGTGTTTTACAGCAGGTTGTTTTACTCATTGATAAAGATAAGCGTCGGGTACTGTTTATTTGAAATCAGGACTATTCGAAATCACACTCTTCAAAATCAAATGACAATTCTCCGAGCATAATGCACTGAATGTCATTGAATAATGGCACTGTAGCCACGATTGCACAGACACTGTCTCCAGGTTCTGCTTCAGCTTGGATGGAGCCGCCACGATCCGATATAACACCACTGCTAACTGGGGTTCCGTTGACGGTTAATACTGCAATGGCACCTGTATTGGGGCACAGGTTGCTTTGTGTCGTTCGGACTACCATCAGCTTTGAAATGGGGCCAGTGACTTTATGGTGAAGCAAACGTGAGTTGCCGGATTCCCCAACTCCGCCACTGCCAACAACGCTACATAAACTGCTATTACTTTTCTTAATTGTCATAACATCCCTCGTGTAGGTATTCAGGCCATTGCTGACCTTAAAAAGATACGCTTCTTGTAGAAGAAGCAGAGTGCTTTCAATTGACCGGTTAAATAACTCCTGTGACCGATTAACCGCCTGCAGTCAGTTTTTAACATGTGTCTAATATTTCTTCAACTCAACTTTAGACTAGTTTTAATGCTGTTTGAAGGTGTCTAATTGCGAATGAGTATCATTTAGACTGAGTATAAAATCTTTGTTGCATTTTTTTCGTGAGATAACTAAACTAAATCCAATTCTTTGCGGAACAGATTTCTCTAAGGAGCAATCGGGGATAGAGTATTACTTGGGCGAATTGGGTCTTACCAGCATGGTGAGACTGCGGTTGAGGTATCGTTTAGGAGCTATGGGTGTTACCCCGGATGCTGGCAGCAATTGTTTGGAAGTAACTAGAAGTACCTTGGGCATTTCTGTTGTAACTAACCAGTAGTAAAAACAATCTCTGACCAGAGGCCGCCTATGACTGACGTGTTTGCCCGCTGTACTGTTGTCATCTCCTTGTGCTTAATGCATCTGTGAGCTTACTGGAAACTCATGAAATCCGTGTCCGCGGCACCGTTCAAGGTGTCGGCTTTCGTCCGACTGTATTCAGATTGGCGGCAGAGGAAAATTTAGTCGGAGAAGTCTTTAACGATGCAGAGGGCGTGCTGATTCGCATATCCGGTAACCGCGTCAGCCTGCAGAACTTTGTTGAACAACTCAATCTGGAATCTCCCCCTTTAGCTAAAATTGACGCCATTGAGTCCAAGGCATTGGATGGCAACTGGAACTATTCCGATTTTCGAATCAGCCATTCTGAACAAGGACAGGTCAGCACCCAGGTGTCCGCAGATGCAGCTACTTGTGCAGCCTGTCTGGAGGAACTGTTTAACCCCGATGAACGTCGTTATGGCTACCCCTTCACCAATTGCACACATTGCGGTCCACGAATCTCAATTGTAAAGCGCATTCCCTATGACCGAGAGAATTCAACCATGGCACCGTTTGCTATGTGCGAACAATGTCTGCAGGAATATGAAGATCCGCTGGATCGACGTTTTCATGCTCAACCGATAGCCTGCTTTGATTGTGGTCCGAAAATAGGCTTGATTGCCCTCGATGAGACTGGGGTAACAAACGTTGACATAGACGGTCAAAGTAAGATGGTGGCTCAGAACTTTCACGAAAAAAGAGATCGTTCATCTCACTTGTTAAAGCAGGTGAATGAGTCCATTGCAGCCGGGAAAATAGTGGCTATACGTGGTATCGGTGGCTTTCATTTATGCTGCGATGCCAGCAACCCTGTCGCTGTTGAAAATTTGCGTACCCGCAAACAGCGTTATGCCAAACCGTTTGCTTTGATGACGCACGACCTTGAAGTCGCCAAGGCCTATTGCCACCTGTCAGAGTTTGAGGCTGAACAACTCAAAAGCAGTGCTGCTCCAATAGTCTTGCTGGACAGAAAAGAGCTTACAGAAGGTGTTCCTGTTTTATCAGAACATATAGCGCCAGGTTCAAATTTGTACGGTTTTATGCTTCCCTACACTCCATTGCATTGGTTGTTAGCGAAAAATTTTGGTAAACCATTAGTTATGACCAGTGGTAATTTATCGCAGCAACCACAAATTATTGATAACCAGGAGGCTATTGAGCAATTATCAGGGATTGCTGATCTGATCTTATATCACGATAGGGATATCGCCAATCGAATTGACGACTCAGTAGTGCGTTGTGTGGTGGGAGAAGCTCGTGTTATGCGCCGAGCCAGAGGGTTTGCTCCAAGACCTTTTATTTTGCCTGAAGGCTTTGAACGCAGCTCAGATATATTGGCCTGTGGTGCTGAATTGAAATCAACGTTTTGCCTGGTGAAAGATGGGGCTGCTATGGTGTCGCAGCATCAAGGTGATCTTGAAGATCTGAACACCTTTGACGACTACGTGAAAAACCTGAACTTATATCAGCAACTGTATGACCTGAAACCAAAGGTGATTGCTGTTGATCAGCACCCTGAATATATTTCCAGTAAGTTTGCCAATAATGAGTTGATCCCCGCCAACAATGCACAACGCATTGCCGTGCAGCATCATCACGCTCATATTGCCAGCTGTCTGGTTGAAAATCAGCTACCACTTGATACTCCGACAGTGTTGGGAATCGCTTTGGATGGTCTGGGTTATGGTGGTGATGACACATTATGGGGTGGAGAATTTATATTAGCTGACTACCATGATTACCTGAGAATTGGTCGTTTCAAACCGGTTGCCATGTTAGGTGGGGCACAGGCAATCAAAGAACCTTGGCGCAATAGTTACACCCATGTTCTCAATGCCATGTCTTGGAATGAATTTCGTGAACAGTATGCCGATCTGGATTTGTATCAATTTTTACAGGAAAAACCACTTGAACTGTTAGAGCGCATGTTGGATCAAGGCATAAATTCTCCGCTTGCCAGTTCCTGTGGTCGTTTATTTGATGCAGTTGCTGCTGCTGTAGGACTGTGTCGTTCAAGAGCACAATATGAAGGTCAAGGTGCGATAGAACTGGAGATGCAGGCAACTTATGTCGGGGACTCAATTAAAGAGCTTGAAACTGAAGCTTATAGTTTTGGTATCAATACTAACGTTAAAACAGCTTCTACAACACCATTGATTGAAATTGATCCGGCAATAATGTGGACCAGGCTGCTTAATGATATTCAAAAAGGTGTTGATGTGCCGACCATTTCTGCTCGATTCCATGCGGGGATGATTGATGCCATTTTTTCAGTGATACAAACAGCGTGTAAACAACATTCGATTAAAACCGTTGCGCTTTCCGGTGGTTGTTTGCAAAACAAAATTCTTCTCGAAGGTTTAATCAAAAGAGTTAGAAAGGCAGGTTTGACATGCTTAAGCCAGCGCCATTTCCCAGCGAATGATGGTGGAATTTCATTGGGCCAGGCCGCAATAGCAGCTGCTGCGCAAGTGCGTGGACAACAAAGTAATCAGAACAAATGATAGGGGGTCTGCGCACAGTGTTTGCGGGACTTAAACAGTTGGTTTTTTATTTTCGAAATAGGAGTGTCTTATGTGTCTAGGTATACCTGGAAAAATAGTCAGTATTGTCAATCAAGACTTACAGCTCGGCATGGTCGATGTCAGCGGCATTCAACGCGAAGTTAATTTGAGTTGCATTGCCGAAGAGGGAGAGTCATTACAGAAATATGTAGAAGAATGGGTTTTGGTACACGTTGGATTTGCCATGAGCGTTATCGATGAAACGGAGGCGCAGGCCACTTTGGATGTATTGACCGAGTTGGGAGAAATGCAGGAAGAACTGACTGCAATGCAAGAGGGTGCCTCTTGAAGTTGTTGATACTTTTTGTTGAAAAAAAGGTAGTAGAAGAGGTAACCATGTCATGAAAAAAACGCAAGCAAAAGAACAGCAATTGCAGCAAATGTATCCTTTTTTGCACAATAAAAAACAGGATTCTACTGCTATGAATCAGGCTTTGCTGGAGTCAGTGCAACAGAAATACGATCATCACCAGAGTGTTATCAGTAGCTTTGTCGAACAAAACAGCCAGGCTATTGTGGATGTGGCTAATACCATAGCCAATGCATACCTCAATGATGGTCAATTATTTACCATGGGCTGTGGTGGTTCCAGCAGTGACGCATCGCATATAGCGGTTGAGTTTTTACACCCTGTTACTACTGGCAGGCCAGCATTGCCAGCTTATGATTTGACCTCCGATAAAACTTTGATAACGGCTATTTCCAATGATGTTGGTTTTGAGCATGCATTTATGCGTCAAGTTAATGCTCTGGTCAAAAAAGGTGATGTTCTTATTGGAGTATCCACCAGTGGCAATTCCCAGAGTTTGATAAAAGCCTTTAAACAGGCGCAGACACTCGGGGCATCAACCATTGCTTTGCTTGGTGGCGGTGGTGGTGAAACCTTGAACAGCGGGCTGGACCATTGTCTGGTAGTGGAAAGCGACAGCATCCACCGGATTCAGGAATGCCATGTCTATATTTATCACGTTTTATGGGATCTGGTGCACACCTTATTAGCCGATAAACGAGGCAATTTAGCAACAGACCCACAAGAAAGTACAGCTTGTTAGGCAACCAAAACTAACAGCTTAAATGAGTAAAAATACCCAAAAAACACAAAATCTTGGAGAGCAACAATGAAATATGTAGATGAATTTCGTGACCCGGAAAAGGCCAAAATTTTAATTGCAGAAATCAATACGATTGCAGAAAAAATGTCGACAGGCAGAAGTCGGCCAATTCGAATTATGGAAGTATGTGGTGGGCATACTCATTCTATCTTCCGTTATGGAATAGAGAATATCTTACCTGACAGCATTGAACTGATTCATGGGCCGGGGTGTCCCGTGTGCGTTCTTCCTATGGGCCGCGTTGATGATTGCGTGGCAATTGCTGAAAGACCAGAAGTGATATTTACCACTTTTGGCGATGCCATGCGTGTGCCGGGTTCAAAGAAAAGCCTGTTAGTCGCGAAAGCCGACGGTGCAGATGTACGAATGGTGTATTCACCAATGGATGCATTGAGTCTGGCTCGTAAAAACCCTGATAGAGAAGTGGTTTTTTTCGGCCTGGGTTTTGAAACGACTATGCCCAGCACAGCCCTGACTGTGCTTCAGGCTGAAGAAGAAGGTATTACTAATTTTTCTCTATTCTGTAATCACATTACTATCATACCAACGGTAAAAGCGGTGTTGGATTCACCAGACATGCAATTGGATGGGTTTCTCGGACCGGGGCATGTCAGCATGGTGATCGGTAATGCACCTTATGAATTCATTGCTGAGCATTATGATAAACCCGTGGTTGTTGCTGGGTTTGAACCATTGGATATTCTTCAATCTCTGTGGATGGTTTTGAAACAGTTGGAAGCTGGAGAGGCCAAAATTGAAAATCAATACAATCGTATTGTACCTGAAGGAGGCAATGATGTTGCCTTGGATGCTATTGGACAGGTATTCCGCCTGCGTGAATTTTTTGAATGGCGGGGTTTGGGATCAATTGATCATTCCGGGGTGCAATTAACCGATGAATATGCTGCTTTTGATGCCGAGAAAAAATTCGAAGTCAAATCGGTTGCTGTCGCTGACCCTAAGTCCTGTCAATGTGGGGAAGTGCTCAAAGGTGTTATAAAACCATGGGATTGCAAAGTCTTTGGAGGTGCTTGCACACCAGAAACTCCTTTAGGAGCATTAATGGTTTCCAGTGAGGGTGCCTGCGCTGCTTATTATCAGTATGGCGATAAAAAAACAGCAGAGGTTGAAGTTCCAGTGAGCTCTTTGAAGGAGGCAGTCGCATGAGTGATGTTCAGGTTCAGGTAGAAGAGCAGGGCGGCAGCACACGAATACGCCATGGTAAGTTGGTCAGTGATGTGATCACTCTGGCACATGGCGGAGGTGGTAAAGCCATGCGGGATTTGATCGATGATGTTTTTATCGATGCATTTGACAACCCATCGTTGAATACTCTGGAAGATCAGGCGCGTTTTCAGCTGAGTGATCTTGCGCAATTGGGAGATCGTCTTGCATTAACTACGGATTCTTATGTCATTGATCCCGTGTTCTTCCCCGGTGGGGATATAGGAAAATTGTCCATCTGTGGCACTGTCAATGATTTGGCCGTGGGCGGGGCGACGCCGCTTTATCTTACCTGCGGTATGATCATTGAGGAAGGGATGCAGGTAGCTACATTGCGAAAAATTGTTGCTTCAATGGCCGAAACCGCAAAACAAGCTGGTGTGCAGATTGTGACGGGTGACACCAAGGTTGTTGAACGTGGCAGCTGCGATAAGATTTTTATCAACACTGCAGGTGTCGGCATCATTGATGAACGTTATCAACTTGGGGCGAATCTGGCCCAGCAAGGCGATGCTGTTCTGGTCAATGGCTTTCTGGGAGACCATGGAGCAGCCATTTTGAACGCTCGTGGTGATATGAATTTGAGCAGTCCAGTTGAGAGTGATTGTGCTCCGCTGCAGAATTTGATCAAGGTCTTGTTGGAGGCGGCACCAGGTACACGGTTTATCCGAGATGCGACTCGTGGGGGAATTGCTTCTGTGCTCAACGAAATTGCTGAATCATCAGCGGTGGGTATTGAAATCAATGAACAGATAACTCCGATACGAACCGAGGTGAAGGGGTTTTGTGAAATTCTTGGCCTGGACCCACTGTATCTGGCCAATGAAGGCAAAATTGTCGTGGTAGTGCCCGAGGCAGAAAAGCAAGCGGCGTTGACAGCAATGCAGGCACATGAACTGGGCCGCGATGCAGCAGAAGTAGGTCATATTCTGCAAGATGGGAGAGCTGGCCGGGTGCATATGCAGACCGGTTTCGGTGGAAAACGCATTGTCGATATGCTGATTGGTGAGCAGTTGCCACGGATTTGCTGAGGCATTGAGTATCCATAACCAAAAGACGACTAGATAAAGAGTTGAATCAAACTCATACAAAGAGGAAAGAACTCATGACACAATTTCTAACATCACAATACACCCCGACTGAGGGTGTTAATGTCAATATTGCCGATGGTGACACAGTAATCGCTCTGGATTATCAGGGATCAATGACTAACCACACCAGTTCCTTGTGGTGGGGTACAGCTGTGGGATATCGCGCTATGCAAATGGCTGCCAAAGCCTTATCAGATAAATACCTGTGGCGCAGAGAAGGTTTATGCATGGTCAGTGGTCACCCTGGGCCAGGCGTTTTGGATTCACTCAATTATGTGACGGGCTGTGGTGATAACAATACCTGTACGGTTATGGAGAATGCCAACTGCAAAGGTCGTTGCAATAGCGAGATGACCTTTGAGTGGTGGGTGTGCGATGGAGAAAAAACAGCCCATATTGCCTTACGCGAAGACTTTGTTCCCGTTGAATTCTATGAATTGATCGATAGACGTGTCTATCACGAAAATACCGCTGAAGATGACCGTATTTTTGAGTTGTTTAAAGTGAATTTGTCGACTCGACTGTGGGTTGCTGCACTGGAAGATAATTTTTCTGTTGATTATCAGGATCCATTGACTGTAGGTGAATTACCATCGAACCATTCCTGGAATATTGTTGAAGAAGAGAGCAAAGCCGCTGTCGCAAACCAACAACCTTAGGTTCTTAGAGCTGGATACTGTGCCAGCGGCTGCACTAAATGCTTCGGCAGCCAGAGCACACAATAAAAGAATGGCGAAGAAAAATAAATTCTATTGATATCGCTTTAGCCGGGCCTGCATTTTTTAGCAGGCCTGGTGTTTTTGTCCAAGTGTTGGAGGAATAACTTCCCCCACTTTTTGAAAGTGACAGACCTGTTGAGTGAAAACATATGAACCAATCATCAAATACTATTATGTCTGCCAGAGTGTCATCTCTAAAGAAGATAGACAGTCTTTGTGTGGATTTCGAACAAGCTGTTTTTACCTATTATCCAGCCATGAAACTTGGGGTTGATACTGCGGTCAACTTCTATATTGATAAACTGTTGGTTCTGGCCAAAAGAGCCATGTTGAAACGGCCTGCTGTTAAGGACTGGGTGATCACTGCTCCAGCCTATAACACCGCACCTGCTGCGGCAAATTTACTGTGTTGGAAATTGTTTGCTGCGTTGCAGAAAAGCTTGCCGGAAATGTATACCGTGTCATTAGTTGATTTGCGCCTCGACAGAGAGTTGATGGAGATCAACGACGAAAAAGACTTCAAACGATACTACGAATACAGTAACAACAGTGTTGAAGACCGCATCAGGGAACGTCGTAAATTACATAGTAAGGCAGATGATATCTGTCGACACAGAGAGAGCTTTTCGGGAAGAGGCGTCATTGTTATTAATGACATCAAAGTCACAGGCACACAACAGGAATTTATGAGTCAATCTTTTTCCAAAGTAGCACCAGCATGCCTTGATTGGCTGTATATCATGAATGTGGATCAGGAGCTGGGTAAGGTTAACCCTGGCATTGAGCATCAGATCAATAACTCGAGTATTCAAACCCTCAATGAATTTAAAGCGGTTTTGCGTTCCAGTGAGACGCAGTATACCGCTCGCTGTATTTCAAGGTTATTTACTTATGATATGGATGACTTCCAATTGTTACTGGAATCTCTGGATCCTGAAAAGCAACAGAATATTCTGGATTATGCCATTGGTGAAGGGCGTTTTGAGGGTGCTTACTTCATAGAAAAACTCAATGTTTTAAAAGCTTTTTGTGAACAACCGACTGTCAAACAATTAACTAACAGAGGGGCAATCAATGCCAAGAACTAGACCGATCATGCCGTTTAATATTGATTATCAAATACCGATTGTCGAAAGAGAACAGATTAATAGTTCTCATCATGTCATACCACTGGACAGCGATGATCCCAAATTCAATGAACCTATGGTCAATCTAGCGGATTATAATATTGCCTTTGAGTCGTACCATGCCATATCTGATGGCAGTAATGCGCCGTATTTCAAACCCATCAAAGGCAGTCGACAGGAAGGGTGGTTGCGGCAGACGGTTGCTGAAAAGCTGCTTAAGGTGAACGATAATCTTCGTCCTTTTGGCGCTGAGTTGTTGATTTACGATGCTTACCGTTCTATTGAATGTCAGCAAGGACTATGGGAGTTCTTCTACGAACGGGGACGTTCTGAAATACCTAATGCAAGCGAAGATGATTGTCGGCAATATGCGCTGGGCTATGTTCGTGATCCTCGTATATTTGACCGTCAGGACACTCGAACCTTTCCGATTCATATTACAGGCTCATCCGTCGATGTGGTCTTGAAGTACCTGGACAGTGACGAATTGCTGGATATGGGGTCGGCCTTTGAAGAAATAATTGATGTCAGTTATACAGACTATTTCGAACGACAATTGGCCGAAGGACTTATCGAAAAAGATGATATTCGTCTACTCAACAGGCGTTTGATGGACTGGGCGTTCACCGAAGAAGGTTTTCTAAATGATCCTATTTTGTACTGGCACTATGACTGGGGTAATCAGCTTTGGATAAAGGTGAAAAAAGCCTTATATGACAGTGCCCCTGAAGCTGCCTGGTACGGCCATATTGAGTCACCAAAATGGGGAGTCGAAGACGCCAGTCTACTGCTTACAGAAGCAACACAGAACAGCCAAATTGAACCGAGTATTGAGGTGTAATAGAAATGACAGTTTTTCGACAACATTATAAACAACTTATTTTAATTACTTTTTCCAGCCTGGTATTTGTTTCCGGCTGCAGCTTTTATGGTAAATCATCGCAAAAAGTATCAGTTCAACCAACAGCCTCAATAGAAACTTCTGCTGTTGCCAGCGAATTGGTCGAGGGTGATGATTGCACTGTTTTATCACAGGAATTGTTGAATCCACCGACATTGCTGGCTGATGGCCGTGATCTGAGTACAGCTTTGAGTGCTGCTAAAGTCAATAAATGTGTGAATGGAAAGGTCGTTGCTCTGCAATCGTATATTGACCAGAGACTGGGCATGGATAGTCGTCCGGTAGGCCCTGCTTACGTGTTGCCCGTTGACCCGGCAAAACCAAACCCACAGTTAAATATCAATTTCACCAATGCTCTGGTTAAGCCTGAAGACCTTAAAGAGCATTATAATTGTGGGGCTCACGATCAGGATGCAATGTCCCATGGCGCGGCTGGGCATGTTATGGATGATGACGTAAAGCTATGTACAAATCTGCATACACATGGTTTTCATGTTTCACCTAAAGCTCCTTCAGATGATGTGTTTCTGGTTATAAAACCTGGTGATCCAGCTTATCCTTATGCCTTTGATATTCCTAATTACCACCCTCCGGGCACACACTGGCTGCATGCACACTTGCATGGTTCCACAGCACCGCAAGTCAAAAATGGTATGGCGGGTGCACTTATTTTAAAAGGCGCTATTGATGAATGGTTAGAGGGTGATTACGGCATTACTGGTGATAAAGAAAAAATCATGATTTATCAGCAATTGGAGGATGATAGTGGCAATGCTTTGTGCGGTGATGCTGATGATGGAAGTCCTATTACAACATCGATTAATGGCCAATGCCTGCCGAAAATTACTGTACAGGCTGGTGATGTTTATCACTGGCGTATGATCCATGCAGGAGTTTCCGCCACTATCAATATGAGGTTGGAAAACGTTGCTGGAGAATCGGTTACGCTGCGAGAATATGCACGTGATGGTATTACCATGCAACGAGCTGTTGATCAGGAACTCATCACCTTACAACCCGGCTATAGAAGTGATGTCTTGTTAAAGGTGCCGCAGTGCCCGCGTAATCTTTATCCCTGTACTTTATTTCTGGTTGATGCAGAAAGCGATGCTCATAGAAGTTTATATGGTAGAGCTGAGAGCCGCTCGGTTGTAGCCAAGATGGTCATCACTGGTTTTACCCAATCCGAAATGAGGTTGCCATTGGCTAATTCACCACAATTCAAAAGCCCATACCCTTTTATCTCTGATGAAGAACTTAAAAAAGTGAATGGGGAGTATGTTGTGCAGAGAATCTGGTTTGCTAATGAACCAACAATTCCAGGCGACCCTAATGCACCGACGCTGAAAACCGTTAATGGTTTTGTCTTCCCGGAAGGCCCAACAGAAACACTGACATTGGGCACTGCAACATTGTGGAATATCTGGGTGGGTGCAGAACAATTGAGTCAGGTAAACCACCCATTTCATATTCACGTCAACCCTTTTCAAGTCACAGAAACCGATGTGTATGGTCACCCCTTCCATTATTGGAAGGACACCTTGTTGATATCGGGGACCTATAACAAAGGTGAAAAGAACGCCGTTGAAGTACGTTCTCGATATGAAAACTTTGATGGCAAGTTTGTCTTGCATTGCCACAACCTGAATCATGAAGACGCAGGCATGATGAAGGAAGTGGAAATTGTCCGTTAGTACTCAATAGTCATTGGCTATTAATTAACACCCTGCTGTTTGCTCAACGACAGGTCAGACCTGTCATAGAGCTAACAGTTTTAAACAGCAGTCCCTTCAACCTAACGTCGTGGAGCTAAAATTATGAACAAAACTGACACCAAGAAAAAATTTTACTGGGAAGTACTGCCTAATTCCCCTGTGGCCAGTTCTCGAACGGATGATATCTGGTTTTTCGATGAACTGACGGGTTGGCTGGTCAATAGCAGTGGTTATGTCTGCAAAACAGAGGATGGGGGAGAGAGCTGGATTCCCAAGTTTTTCCTGTATCCCAATCTGCCAAGTAAACCCTATCTGAGATGTATGGGATGGGCCAACCGGCAATACGGTTGGTTTGGTTCAGTTACTGGCATCAATGATCCATTATTAAAATATCCCAGCCAATATATCACGACACTATTGCATCGCACGACTGATGGAGGGGAAACCTGGTCGGCAGTACAGAATCTACCAGAAAATTCACCGGCAGGTATTTGTGGTTTCTATGCGGTTAATGAAAAAGTGGTCTATGGTTCAGGCACGAACGATCCGGGCTTGCCTGGGCCTTCCATCATTAAGACTGTTGATGGCGGTGAAAGCTGGGAATTAATCGATATGCAGAAATACGCAGATAATCTGATTGATATCTATTTCTTTGATGAAAATAAAGGCTTTGTTGTTGGAGGAAAAATTACCAAGAAATGCGACCCCAATCAACCGGGTTACCCCAAACCGCGTTTGAGTCGGTATGCGCAGCTTAAACCAGTGGTGTTGTATACCGCTAATGGAGGCAAAACCTGGAAAAATATGGCGGCAAAAACCAAAGGGTTTAAATGTGGTGAATGGGGCTGGAAAATACAATTTCTCAACGAAAAATGCGGTTTTGTCAGCCTGGAGAACTTTGTCAGTGCGGCCATTTTGAAAACAACGGATGGCGGACAAAGCTGGGAACGCTGTGATGTAAAAGATGCCAGCGGCGAGATCATCAATAAAGACCTGGAAGGTATCGGCTTTCTTGATGAAAAACGCGGTTGGGTAGGCGGTTGGGGTAATAACTTCGCCGGCCTTATGAACAGTTATACTGAGGATGGTGGCAAGACATGGGTTCGAGAGGATCACAGCAATGTTGGGTCCGACAGTGATCCGCGCTTGCGTATCAACCGCTATCGTTTGTTAGGTGATCCCGTAACCGGCGGATATTGCAGTGGTTTGCAAGTGTATAAGCTCAAATTTGGTGAAAATCCGAAAAAATCAGCCTTTGCCCAGAAAACCTTACTTGCTTCCGCTGAACCACGTCTGGAACCTGCCCGCAGTGATGAAATTGTCAAGAAAAGTGCCTTTGCCAGCATCCAGGCAGAACATGCTTTGAGCATCCCTGAAGATGGTTTCGAGATGAGCAGTAAGCGATTGCAGGATGGTTCTCTGGAGATAAGTTATACCTTGCCGGATGATCGTGATAACGTTTTCGTTGGCCTTTGGAATCAGTTTGCATTTTATGTCAAAACACTGGTAGCTGATCAGAAGCAGCCGGGTGGACGGCAGACTCTGATCTGGGATGGTAAGGATGATGATGGTAATGAAGTCAGTGAAGGTATCTATATCTGTCGAATGTCAACTGACGGAGAACAGGGTGCGAGCACTATGGTGCAGCTAGGAGCAACATCTTAATGGCCGTATAAAAGCGATTAAGGTTTGTTGCCAAATGGGGTGAGAAACCGGGAAAAATACGCAGGCTTGTTCACGTTCACAGCTGCGTATCTTCCCGGTTTTTCAAATTTTCAAGAAAGGCTGAGGTTGTTCCTTGGCATTGTTGAATCACGCTTTTTCTGGGAGTGTCAGAGTGACCAAACTTGCCAATATTCTGGTGTATGAATGGGAAGCATGGAAAGGGTTTTTAATCAGCCACCTTATTGCTGATTATTGCCGGGTGCCGGCTGATTACAGTGATGGGCCTGATGAGCTGGCGCGCTCTTTGACGCCAAACATTAAAGCAGTGCTGTTTCAGGTCAATTTATCTCGACAAGGGCTTTATCCCGGCAAACGTGAGGCTATTATTCAGTTTCTTAAACAGAACGATATTATTGTTCTGAATGAACATGCCAGAGACATCAGTAAATCAGCGTTGCATAAGCTGTTGGATCAGGCCGGAATTGCTAGTTTGAGGGTGAACCCGGATGATGATGACACCATGGATGTGATGGTTAAATCAGAACTGAACTGGGGAGGAGAAGTTGAGCAAAGACTGCCTGCAGATATTCGACACAAAATGTATGGTCAACAGAAACGGACGATTACAGCGTCTGATCAATATTATGTGACTCGCAAAAAAGAACTTCCTGGAGACTGGTGGCAGGATTCCTCCATCGTTGTTGAAAGGTATATACCCAGTGCCGACGATTCGTTTTATCGTGTCTATCGTTTTGGAGATTCCGTGGTTGTGGTTAAAGCCCACAGTCCGGATATCATCAAGAAAATCAGCGGTGATTCAAGAGATGTGAATTTTTTCTATGACAAACACGATCTGTTGGCGGGCAAGGCTAATCTGCCAGAGAATTTACAGAGTGTTATCGGCCGTTTTATGACAGCGAGCAAGATTGATTATTTTTGTCTGGATATTGTTCACAATAGCATGAGTAATGATGATGAATTTTATATTGTGGACTTGAATGTTACGCCGTACAGCGGTGTGCAGTCTCAGGAAAACCAGGCAATTGAGTTTCTATGTCATGGTGCCAAAGCAGATTTGATGAGGCGATGCTAATGCGTATGATTTCAGTGCTTATTGCCGCTTTCAAAGCAGATCAATGGCTGGCTGACAGTCTTGACTCCATCATGTCACAAATTTTGCCTGAGGGTTGGCAGCTGGAGATACTGGTTGGTGCTGATGGTTGCGATGCAAGCTGCCATGCTGCAATTGCTTGCAAAAATGATCATATGCGGGTTATTTCTCTGGCGCACAATTGCGGTACTTATGTTACTTTCAACACTCTTATGGAGTATGCACAAGGAGAACTGATCTGCCGTTTTGATGCGGACGATGTGATGCGAGAGGGCTATCTTTGTGAGCAGATCCTCCGGCTTGAAGATGTTGCAGATATGACCATGACCTGGAGCATTTATACCGATCCAGAACTACGGCCCACCTCATATGTTATGGCGCATACCCATTATCACCCTGAAGGAGGTTTGAGGCGGCGTGGTTCAGAAGGGCAGATAGTGATTAAACGACACGTCTGGGATGCATTGGGCGGTTTCCGGGCATGGCCTTGTGGTGCTGACACTGACTTCAGCAAACGGGCCGCATTGGCCGGTTTTACCATTGAAGTGATTGAGCAGTTCTTATACTATCGGCGCACTCATAAAAACTCACTGACCGCTCACCCGGATACTAATTTTCAATCTGATATAAGGCTTGAAATTCAGGCTGAAACTGAGCGTCTGGAACAGGCATACCAAAACCTTGATTTCCCGATAAAATTGATACCTATTACTGGACAAGTTGATGATATTTATTACTGACAGGCGATACTTGCCTGAGAAGCCGAGGTTTTGATGCGCTATTCTGTGATAATTCCTACCTATAACCGACAGCAACGAGTGTTGGAGGCGATACAAAGCGTTTTGCAGCAAGGTTATGAGGATCTGGAAATCATTGTGGTTGATGATGGTTCCATAGATGATACTGCAGCCGTTGTGGCGCAGTTTGACAGTTGTTGTTGTCACTATGTTTACCAACCGAATCAGGGACCGGCGGCAGCGCGTAATCTAGGGCTCAGCTTTGCCACAGGTGATATCATTTCATTTCTGGACTCAGATGATCTCTGGTTGCCGGGGAAAATACAGCATGAACTGGACTTATTTGCTCAGTATCCAGATGTCGATGCGGTTGCTGGCAATGCAGAATCATTCGTCCAGGGAAAGCTCAGAACATATTCCGTGTTCAACAGTCGTAAAATTGATTTTCCACAAGATCAACCCAGACCATTCTGCTGGTCTTTGCCAATCATGTCTCTGGGACCGGTTTGTGTCACAAGTTCAATGGCATTGAAAAAATCAGTGTTTATGGAGCTGGGTAATAAGGTATTTGATGAAGATTTACGGTTTGATGAGGACTGGGATTTTGAATTCCGTTTATTTTCCAGCTACAAAGTACTTTTGTTCAACGACATTTTCTCTCAGATCAGGGCATTTGATGATGGTACTCGTGCTTATTACAGTATCTGGAGGAACAATCAGAAAAGCATAGAAGAGCTGCAACGAATCTGGACGACTCAAATTAAAATACTGGAACGCTATCTGGGTCATCTAGACTGGGACATGCCAGTCCAGTCACGGTTTTTACAGCGTCGAAACGAACTTCAGTCGTTGCTCAATGAAAGCATTGGCCCAGCTGCCATCTGTCCGACCTATAAGGCTTTATCAGTTGAACGAAAAAGTGAAGAGCTGCTTGTTTAAATGACAAAAGGCTGATGTGTTAAAAGCTATCAGTGTCAGCTTATATGTTGTTCAAAAAATGCCAGGGTTCGTTCCCATGCGATTTCTGCAGCTTGCTGGTTATAGCGCCCGGTAGAGTCATTGTGAAAGCCATGGTTCACTTCTGGGTAGATATGTGCCTGGTAGTCGATGTCTTTGGATTTTAACAACGATTCATAGTCCGGCCATGTTGCGTTGACTCGTTTATCCAGCTGTGCGAAATGCAGTAGCAGAGGGCCTTTGATGTTACTGATAATAACGTCATCAGGTGGTGTTCCGTAAAATGGTGCTGCTGCATTAACCTCTTGTGGGAGGGTTGCTGCCAGCATATTACTGATATAACCACCAAAGCAAAAACCAACAACACCTAGTTTGTTGTTGCCTTGCTCATGCTGTTTCAGGAATTTGGCTGCGGCTATAAAATCGGCTTCAATTTTGCCTTTATCCAGTGACTTCTGCATTTTCTTCCCTTGATCGTCGTTGCCAGGGTAGCCCCCTAGAGTGTGTAGAGCATCAGGAGCAAAGGCTAGATAACCGGACTTTGCCAGTCTGCGAGCCACATCCTTAATGTAAGGGTTCAATCCTCGGTTTTCATGTACAACCAGCACGGCAGGTCTCTTGCCACTTAGGTCTGATGGTTGGACTAAATACCCTCTGCCTTCACCATGCCCTTCGGGTGAATCAAAGTTGGCGTAGCTTGCATTAATGTCTGGGTCGTTAAACGATACTTGTTCCGCTAACGCGTAATTGGGCAGTAACGCAGAGGATAGGGCAGATAAGGATAAACCCAGTGTCGCTAAATTCGCTAGAAAGGTCCTGCGGTCCAAATCGCCATGGGCGTATTCATCATACCAGTCAAATGCTTGTTGAGGGATATCTACGTCAACAGTGTTGGAAGATTTTGTCAGTGTCATTACGAGCCTCCAAAATTTTACTGCGTTATTTGTGATTGCCTGAACTGCTTATGGCTCTGAGTATAAACGAAAATTGCCTTGTATTAAAATCTGCAATGCTTTGAAGTCAGTGAGTTAAGTAACAGTAGTGATAGTGTTAACCAGCGTCCCTGTTTTGGCTTACTCGTTCAAGCATGGGCAGATAGGTCGTAAATGAGTTTACTTCTAAGTCCGGTATTTTTGCCAGGTCATCGTATTGGCGTAATTTTATGGCATCAATATGATAGATATTATTGGCGAAGCGCTTTTGTTCCAAAGGGTTCATCATACCTCCCTGTAGCAGCATGCTGCGTTTTGATGCTAATGATAAGCTGTCATAATAGCTATCATCGATGCTGCACAAATAGCGTTTGGCTGCGACATGAAGACGAATAGGCTCGGTCACTTCAGGTGGAAAACCACTGGCCAGCCAATTCGCTCCCAGATCTTCGTGTTCACCATCAATGCCCCGATATGCCAAGCCTTGGGCATAATGCAGGTGTCCTATGTCATGCAATAAACAAGCAACGATGAAATAGTCACCATGACCATCGTTAAAAGCCAGGTGGGCAGTTTGTAATGCATGCTCCAACTGTGAAATATTTTCTCCATAGTGAGTTTGTCCTTGTTGTTCAAACAAAGCCTCAATCTGTTCTGTTATAGCGCTCATGAAACAACTGTAAACGATTTTTGTTACGGTTTTTTTACCACTGAAGTAATCAGTTTTACTCTTCGGATGGACTGAATTCTGTTTTTCCGAATATTGGGCATTGCAGGTGACTTTCGTTTTTTACAAGTGCGGAATTTTGAGTGCTCTATACTGTTTCTATCCTTAATTTTTTCATCTCTAATAAAGTGATTTATTCTGTGTCGAGGATTTATAATATTATGATTAATAACAGGAAACGTCGATTTTTAAAAACAGTTATAGGCCTAAGTGCAACAAGTTTAAGCCTGTCGGATCAGGTTTTTGCCAAACCCTTTTTATCACCGGTAATTGGTTTGTTGCTGGATGACGAATGCACTGTAGCAAATCCTTCACTAACGACTATCTTAAGCTCCAGTTTTCTAGGTTCTCAAACAGTCCAAAGGGTTGGATTTCGTGATTATTTTAACCCTGTCAGTTACAACTCAGGTGACAGTGGTTCAGTCACTTGCTTTGTTGAGCGTTTATTATCCGCCAGAGGCATTCTGCGAGTACGTGTTTATACTGAACATGGCATGAATGTTCAGACTTCGGATTATCAGGCATTTGACCAAGTCATCACTATGAATGAAGGGCAGTGGTACGGTGCTTTTGAAATCACTATTAACGCACACGACCGGATTGGCACTGGGGAGATTCTGCTGCGAATGGAAATTATCAATAGCTTGCAGTCTTTGAACACCACTTTGGATCACCCCAATGCTGATTGGGCAGGCATCTATCTGTTTGATCGTAAGAACAAAGTGCCTCCAGGTACGGTATATGTCAGCAATTCGACAGAGTTTTTAAATGCCCTGAATGGCAGTGCCAATTATATAGGCCTTACTTCCAGTTTCGAACAACCCTCGCAGACGATGAGTGGTGGTGGAACATCATTGCAGAATCGAAAAGTGATATTCGGTGCAAATGCCTCTTCACACTCTTATGATTCCAGCATCCGGTTAAGCGATGGCGCTGGAACGTCTCGCTACACTGGAAAATACATATCTTTTGAAAGTCTGCAGGTGGAAAAAATAGCGCAGGTAGATGATCCTATTAATAATGCAGACTTGTATGCCTTGAACCTTATTAATGTCACTGGTTTAAGGGCTGTGTATACTCTTGGAGCAAATTCTGCTCCAGTTTTTATGACCAAAAAGGGTGGCAGAGTGTTTAACTGTGACTTGGACACACATATTTCTTCAGTTGGTAACTTTCAAAATGCAGGAGCAATTCATGGCTATAACTATTCAGAAACGGTTATAGAAGGGTGCAATTTGTCAGGCCAGCTCTATCATAAGGCCTCACTATCTGCAGCCGAAAAAAGTCTGACAGTGAAGCGCTGTACAATAGTGCCTCCAACTGGTGTTAATGCTATTCAAATAGAAAGCGCGGCCAATAATAAATCACATAATAAAGTGTTAATCGATCGGGTGACCGCAGCCAGTAATATCACATTAGGCTCTTTAGCTTTGCCTGAATCCGGTGGTACACCACATTTGGCAGAAGGTGGTGATTATGAAATTAAAAATACAGTCTGTGGTGGTGCAATAGAACCTGCGTGGAAATCGGGCTACAGTATCTATAACAATCTGGCTGTTGGCCCAAAACAGTTCTGGCGTTTTTTCTTTACCGATGCCAGTAACCATGGATTTTACTCTGCTTTCAATGTGATTGATTCATCGAAAAGTCAGATTGCCACCAATGCGCGTTATGCCGCTATTTATAATACAGGCTTTACCACCAAAGATTTCGATACACTGGCTGAGTTGCAGGAAGATGGATTTGAAACGGGTTCAATAGTGCTTGATGACTTTGGTGTTGCTGATGCGAGCAACAGTGACTGGTTTCAACGCGATTACACGCCTGAACCTGATAGCCCTTTGCAGGCGAATGTAGGACACGACGGATATCAACGCGGTGTTGTCCATCCTGTAGGTCAGCGCAGAACCGGCTTTACACACCCTGTGAATTTTCCCAGGCTGACAGCACAAAATTGTTCCAAGTGATGGACTTCGTTGTCAATCACACTGAGGATCATTTATGGTTGCAACATTTTTCCAGGGTTCATAATACCATTGGGATCGAATACTGTTTTGAGTGATTTCATAAGGCTCAGTTCTGTAGAACTACGAGAGTAAGTAATATCATCACGCTTTAAGAGACCAACGCCGTGTTCAGCAGAGACGCTACCATTCATTTTTTGCGTAATTGCAAAGATCAAAGGGTTGAGTTTTTTGCACTTTTTGAAAAACTCATCCGTTTCCATCGCGGCAGGTTTTAGAATGTTTAGGTGGATGTTGCCATCACCGATATGGCCATACCAGAGAACTTCAAATTCCTGGTAGTGTTGATGAATTAGTTCAACCACTTGTTCAAGATAGTCAGGGATATTTGAAATGCGTACTGCCAAATCATTTTTATAAGGAGTATAGGCTGCCAGAGTTTCTGAAATATCTTCACGCAATCGCCATAAATCTCTAGCTTGTGCTTCACTTGAACTGATTACACCATCTGAGACCCAGGCTTGATCAACGCAATACTCAAAAGTTTCCAGCGCGACTCTTTCTCGCTCGTCACTGTCATTTTCAAATTCTAATAATGCGTAATAGGGCATATCTGACTCAAAGGGTTTTGCAATGCCTTTATCAGTGTGCACATAGTGCAGAGTACGATCAGAAAAGCATTCGAATGCGGTTAAATTCAAGGCGCTTTGAAAATGCTCGAAAACCTGCATTAAACCCTGTGTATCGCTTACTGCCAATACTATGACAGTAAGGTCTTTCGGTGGTTTTGCTAATTTAATAGTAGCTTCAGTGATAAACCCCAAGGTTCCTTCGGAGCCAATAAACAAGTGCCTTAAATCATAACCAGTCGCATTTTTGACTAAACCATGGTTCAACTCCAGGATATCGCCTGCGCCTGTAACAACTTTCAAGCCCAACACCCAATTTCGAGTCAGTCCATAGCGAACCACTTTTATACCGCCGGCATTGGTGGCTATATTGCCACCAATTTGGCTGGAACCTGAAGAGGCAAAGTCAACGGGGTAATATAAATTGTTCTTAAGTGCGAAGGTTTGCAGGTCACCGGTGATAAGGCCAGACTGACAGGTCACACTACGGTCCAGGGCATTAAATTCAATGACTTTATTCATTCGTTCAAAAGTAACAACTATTTCTTTATTCATAGCAACAGCTCCGCCGCTTAAACCGGTTCTGCCGCCTGATGGTATTAGAGAAATGCTTTGTTTGTTTGCCAGCAACACTAACTGCTGGACTTGTTCTGTTGTTTCGGGAAGAACGATAGCTAATGGATCAGGTGGGTAAGCTTTTGTCCAATCGCAACCGTAATGCTGTAAAGAATCAATATCAGTGAGAACATATTGGGAACCAAAAATGCTGATGAGTTCACTGATAAGTGGGTTTTTATTGATCATTGGTTATTGTGTTTCTGATTTTCAAGACGGGTTTTATCTGTTTTGAGAAATGCTATCTCAGTCGCATTAAGATTAGCAACTATTTACAAAATAACTATTCTGGTCTTTAATTGTTAAGAAAATCTTAATGACTGGAGGGGTGAAATGTCTCATTGGTCTTATTTCTGAAGAATTAGTAGGTCGACTTTATGCCAATAAAATTTTTAAAAACTCTGATTGCCATCTCAGAAAAAGGAACCTTCAGTGAGGCTGCTGATAGAGTTTGCGTAACGCCTGCCGCAGTCAGCCAGCAAATGAAACGCTTGGAGGAAGTATTGGATGTTGACTTATTTGATAGAGATAAACGTACACCAGAACTCACTCAGTCTGGTAAAGCACTAATTCCAAAAGCCAGAGAGATTATCCGTGCTTATGATGCTATGTTGCATTCAGTCAAAAATGAATCACCAATGAGTGGTGAATTCACCATCGGTGCTGTATCTTCATCTTTGGCCATATTGTTGCCATTGAGTATTAAGCTGTTATTGAGTGAGTATCCAGAAATTCATATTCGTGTACTTACCGCGTCCTCACAAGACCTGCTGCCCTTATTGGAACGTGGCACAATTGAGGCTGCCGTGATGAGTAAGCCACTGCATCTGCGTAGTCATTTGAAATGGCAGATGTTTGCTGAGGAAGATATGGTGGTTATTTGTTCTAAAGCAGTAAGCTCAGATGATCCTATCGAATTGTTGACCAATAACCCTTATATTCGTGTTACTCGCCAAGTGCTGGCCGGTGTGGTTGCTGATGATATTCTGTACGACGCGAAACTGAATATCCAGGACAGCATGGAATTAGATTCTATTGCCAATGTGGTGAGTATGGTGTCACATAACCTGGGTGTTGCAATAGTTCCCAGGCCTTGTGTCATCGATACTTCCTATCATGATGTAAAGTTGGTGCCACTGAAAACATCCTATTCAAGGACAATGGGGGTTTTATCACGACAGGATAATGTTAAGTTCAAAATGGTCGAAGGTTTGTTGGGAGCTTTGATAAAAACCATTGAAAAAACGTAGCATTAATGAAGGACTATTTAAAATAGTGCTGAAGTAAAGATTCGTAGTTCTTAATGAAATCTTGATTTTATGATGTTTTTATTAAGCAATGCTTAATTCGGACTTTAGTTTTTTTGTCGGTTTTTGCTGCTCTGCTGTACTAAGCTAGTCACAGATATCAATAGTGATATGTGCAGGCATATTACTCAAAACAGCTCAGGTATTAAAAAATATGTCAGTGAGTGCAAGAATAGTCGGCGATTTCGAGCAAAATAACATTGAGTTTGTTACCACTGTGCCTTGCAAACAGTTGGCTGGAGTTATCGATGAAATTGAAAAGAGTTCCAGTATTTTTCACATTCCTGCTAACAAAGAAGATGAGGGGATGGGTTTGTGTGCTGGAGCGTATATGGGAGGTAAGCGTTCAGCTATCATCATGCAGAATACGGCAATTGGCGTCACGATAAATACGCTTGCGACACTCATTCAATACTACCACTTGCCATTGCCAATGCTGATTAGTTATCGGGGAGAGTTAGGAGAACCCGTGGCTTGCCAGGTCGAAATGGCAATTCATACCAAAGCTTTGTTAGCACAGATGAATATTCCTACTTACCATTTTCATCATAAGGATGATGTTGGTGAGTTTGATCGTATTCTTAAACATACGTATATGTGTAACAAACCAACAGCGGTCTTAACGGATGCGAGTTTTTGGAAAGAGGCGTAATCATGATTCGCAGCGATGTATTGAAAGAAATTATTCCGATTATTTCCGATAAACTAGTGGTCTGTAATATTGGTTTACCATCTCAAGAGCTGCACATGCTGGATGATCAAGCCAGCAATTTCTATATGCTGGGAACGATGGGCTTATCATCATCGATAGGTCTGGGATTAGCGTTGGCGCAGAAAGATAAGGTCATTGCTATTGACGGTGATGGTTCAGTTCTTACCAATTTCGGCACTTTACCAACTATTGCAAACAATGTTGCGGATAACTTTATTCTGTTGATCATTGATAACGGTAGCTATGGTTCTACAGGCGATCAACCTACGTATGCCGGCAAAAAAACCTCTTTAGCTAAAGTTGCTGAAGCTTGTGGTTGTGATAATGTTGTTGAATGTAGCGCTGTTGATGCAGCATATACAGTGCAAGCAGCACTTGATTCAAACAAGATGACAGTCATTGTCTGCAAATGCCAGTCTGGGAATATTCCAGTTCCGGTGATTACTATGGATCCTGTAGTTATTGGTCATCGTTTTATGCAAGAGGTTAAAAAAAGAAATTAAGTATTCAGTTATCCAAAAATACAAATCCTGGAGGATTAATATGTTAAAGAAAATACTACAAAGATCAGCAGTTCTCAGCCTTCTATTGACGTTTGGAGTGCAAGCGGCTGTTGATGGACCAGTCAATTATATTATTCCTTTTGGGCCCGGCGGTGAATCTGATATTTCAGCTCGGTTTCAACAGCCCTTTTTTAAAGATAAATTTGGCCAGGATTTAGTTATTTCATATAAACCAGGTGGTGGTGGTGCAGTAGGTTGGTCTTCTTTGAACACCCTTAATGGGGATGGCCAAACTATTATGGGCGTGAATTTGCCTCATATTATCATTAAGCCTGCACAAAAAGATGTTGGTTTTAAGACCACCGATATTACATCGTTTTATATGTTCCACTTTACGCCGGATGCCCTAGTGGTCAAAGAGGATAGTCCGTTTAAGACATTGCAGGATGTGATTGATGCGGCTAAGAAAACACCAGGAGCAGTCACGCTATCTGGTTCTGGGAAAGCCAGCGCCAATCATTTAGCACAAATCAAATTTGATAAAATGGCTGGCATTAAAACAACCTATGTGCCTTTTAAAGGGACTGGGGCAGCTGTTGCCGCGCTTTTAGGAGGCCAGGTTAAAGCGGAATGGGGCTATACAACGGTTGGTGCCAAACAAGGTGATGCAGTGCGTTTGTTAGCGGTTGCAATGGAAGACCGCCATCCGTTATTCCCTGATGTACCGACTTTTAAAGAACTCGGTTATGACATGGTTGGCGGTGCTTATCGAGGTATCGCTTTACCCAATAGTGCCAGTGAGGATACCCGCAAAGCGTGGTCTAAAATGATTGCGGAAATCAATAGTGACGAGGCTTTCAAGAAAAAAATGATTGATGGTGGCTTTGCTTTATTAGATATCAGTTATGCTGATATGGGAGCTTTTATGGACGCGAGAGTCAAAGAGTATCTTGCTGATGCGCGTGCTGCTGGCTTGATTAAATAAGGGTTCATTGTTATATCATTCAAATATTGATACATCTATTCAAACAAGTTTAAGTAATGGAACCAAATAGTTTTCTGAGTGCGCTGACGCCATTCAATCTAATCTTAGCATTGTGTGGCGTTGTTGCTGGAACTATCGTGGGGTCGATCCCAGGACTCACCGCTACCATGGCGATAGCAGTGCTAGTACCTATTACATTCAGCATGGAACCTGCTTCGGCATTGATATTACTGGGTGCAATTTATACGGGTGCTATCTATGGTGGTGCTTATGCAGCTATTTTATTGAACACACCAGGCACTCCGTCAGCTATAGCTACAACCTTTGATGGTTATCCCATGGCGAAAAAAGGAGATGGTGATCTAGCTGTTGGCATTGCCTGTTTTTCTTCAGTAGCTGGTGGTTTGATTGGTGCATTGGCTTTACTGTTTTTAGCTCCCCCACTGTCTAAGGTTGCATTGGCCTTCGGCCCTGTTGAATATTTCTGGTTGTCTATTTTTGGATTATCATTGATTGCTTCCCTGTCAAAAGGGAACTTGTTAAAAGGTTTGATCGGTGGTTTGTTTGGGATGATTTTATCCACAGTAGGTGTGGCGGAGGTCTCTGCGGATATCCGCTTAACCTTTGGCAGTCAAACTATGATTGCGGGCTTTGAAGTTGTTGGTGCGCTGATTGGACTATACTGCATTCCAGTATTGATTGATTTGGTTGCAGTGCCGGACAGGCATTTGAAAATGAAAAATCAAATGCAATCGCTGCGTATTTTTGAGGCGTTCAGTATTGTTGTAAAGTCCAAATTCAATTTAGTACGTTCATCTGTGATTGGCACACTCGTTGGTATCTTGCCTGGAGCGGGTGGTTCAGTGGCGGGTTTGGTTGCTTATTCAGAAGCAAAACGTACTGCAAAACCTGAACAAAAATTTGGTCAAGGAGAACCGGATGGCATCATTGCCACTGAATCATCAAATAATGCTACTGTTGGAGGAGGGTTTATTCCGACTTTGGTGTTGGGGATTCCAGGTACACCACCAGATGCGGTTATTCTAGGCGCACTACTGGTTCAGGGTGTGAGAACTGGGCCCACTTTGTTCGAGCAAGGCGGGTCTATCGTCTACACTTTTATCTATGGTTTATTGATTGCAACCGTTTTGATGTTGCCAACAGGCTTATTGATTGGGCGGTATGCTTATAAAACGATAATCACCATACCTAAAGCGATGCTGGTTCCTACGGTTGGTTTTATGACAATTATAGGAACCTATGCCATTCGTAACAGTGTTGCCGATATTATCATTATGATAGGTCTAGGTATTTTTGGTTGGGTTGTGAGTCGATTTGGTTTTGCAGCATCTCCCATTGTGCTTGGTTTGATTTTAGGGCCTATTGCGGAACAGGGATTTGTTCAGGGATGGATCATTGGCGGAGCAACCAATAATCTGTCTGGCATGTTTTTTGGAAGACCCATTTCCATTGTTATTATTGTTTTTACTGTTATCTCATTGGTGTATCCACTCTGGACGGCTAGACAGAGGAAAAGCAGCGGTATGGAGGGCAGATGAATACCAGTCAAGCTACAATAAAAGATAGCATCGGAACATTGCTGATCTCTTCATTTTTTGTTTTTGTTGCGGTGATGACCCTCTATGACACAACGACATATAGCGATATAGACTCAAAAGTCTTTCCCCGATCTTCTGCCATAGGATTGTTGGTCTTGTCGCTGCTAACTATCATTTGGACTTTAGTAAAACCTGTCAGTGATGAGGGTTTTGGACAAGGTTCCTGGTGGCGCAGGATAGTGCTGGTTTTAACCATGTTGATCGCTTGTGTTCTTATGCCTCAAATATCTTTTCTGCCAGCAGGTGCTCTAGCATTCGCTGGTGGATTAGTCGCGGCTATGCATGATCAATGGTCCCGTAAGACGTTGCTTGTTTACTGGGTAGTCGGTGCTGCGATTATCAGTGCCTTTTATATGATTTTTATAAACGTTTTGCATGTCCCGTTACCATAGCTTTTTGCTTGGGAACGGGATATGTTAGATCAAGACATGCCGGATTGTCACAAGCGTTTACTGTATGGCCTTTGGTTCAAATAGGAAAACCGGTATCAACAATTCCATCGAGAACAGCGCCCGATTTGGGTAAATGGATATGTGTTGTACAACTCATGCAGGGGTCAAAGCTTTGAATGGCACGTTGGATATCGATACCTTTGAAATCGCCTTCCCCTGAGTACCCAGATTCAATGATCGGGGTATTCAACACAGCTTGTTCACAAGGCCCCAGCTCACCCCAGGGAGTGCGAGTGCTGGCATTCACTCTTGAAGGGATAGAAATCTGATAATTATCAATTTTCCCACCGTCTAGCCTGACCCAATGAGCCAGAAACCCTCGGCTTGCACCCCACAAACCAACACCGAGGCTTTCACTGTTGTCCAGCTGGGGCATAGGTACCGATACTCGAGTGTCACCCTGTTCAATCAGACGTGAAGCTCGGTCAATGTTTTCGTAAATAGCAGCCAGATTGAATGCCAGTACATAAGCTCTGGCACGATTGCGTTCAAAGGCATTCCAGACATCGGGAATGGACCAGGATATTTGCTGGTCGGATACTGATGCTCGGCTCTGAGCAGCCGAAAAGTTACCCGGCAGGCAGAATTCGAGGCTTTGCCCGGTAGACGATAAATATTGACTGTCTGGAATTTTCTGCGCCCGTGCCGTCAGGTATAAACGGGCGTAAGCCCCAACTTCAAAAGTGTGCCTGTTCCAGGTTAAACTGGAACCCCAGCTGTAGGAAAGGTCGCTGTTTTTATTGTTGTCTGCAACTAAGCGTTTATTCCAGGGGTGATTGGGTTTGATCCTGTTGCCCAGCGGGTCTTGTTTGATCAAGTAATGTTGTTCGGAGTCATCTACCCAGTTGTTGACATAGGAGTGATCGACAAATTCTTCCATACCTGCATTGAGTTGACTCAGACTGGTTGAGCGCAATTCACCGTCTATGATAACGCCAGGAGTTGACCAACGCTTTTCGCCCCAGGTATCACAGTTTTTATAGCTGCCATCATAATACTCTTCATGGTCCCATTGGCCAAAATCCAGCATTGATGCTTTGGTTCGACCGAGATCTTCATATTTAGGCTGGGCATCCAGCATAAAGCCAAACACCTCATCCCAAATAGCCGTTGCTTGCTGGGTGTATTCTAAAAAAGGCTGTATTGTCTCGGCGAATCTTTTGATTTTTTCACGATCAATTGAAACAGACACACCACCTGGAATAATCGATTCTGAATGAGGGTATTTACCGCCTAGAATAATATAGGCCTTGCGAGCAACCCCAACCATGGATAATGCTTGTTTATAAAGCTTGCCATCCGGTTTGTTCAAGTCTGTTAAAATGTCGGATATGTGATTATAACCGTGTTGTCTGGTATTTTTGCACGAAGACTGTCTGGCTTTTTGCCAGATTTCAGGATTGCTCTGCTCAATGCAGTTCTGGGAATAATCCGGCCCGGACAAAACGAACAAATGCATGGTGTTGTCGTTTAAATACTGGCAACTCAGCAACAGATTGCGAATGATAATGCCCATAGGCGGCGGTGTCATTCCCAGTGCCATTTCCAAGCACAACGCTGATGCAGTGGCGTGCACTCCACCACAGATGCCGGAAGCTGTTGAGCTGACTAAACCCACTTTATTTAGATCTCTGCCGGGTAGCAGGGACTCGTAGCCTCGGAATAATGTAGCCATTGATGCTGTTTCGGTAATGATCCTATTTTCAAGGTCAGCGGAACAATGAAATGCGAGGCTCCCACCCAAGCGAGTCAATGGATCTGACGTTGAGCTTTGCTGTGCATTGTTTTTATCTTGAATAAGTTGAAACAGGGTTTTGCTCAATGGTGAGTTGCTATTCAAGTTGGCTGTTTTTACTGCAGTGGACGACTTTGTCATATTCATTATCCCTTGATAGGCGCAAATGGGCTATCAAACATGTTGATTGCTGACAAGTTAGCGCTGGTAGGTTACAAAGAACGTATTCCGCTAACAATAAGTACGGCTTAGAATGAGTCAATTTATCAGACTTTTAACCGTTTTGTTAGGGACAAGTGTTTAATCCTTTGATTATTTATCATAACTTCGAAGTTTTGTATCGCAAAGGCGAGGGCGTAAGAGTATGAATTCTACTTATTACGCATTTTTTACAAGCTACAAATGGTTGCGGTGTTTATAATACGAGTTCGAGTTCTTCAAACTAGGGGACATTTGAAGTGGTTTTATTGCAGGGAAGTGAATTTTGTGGCGAGTGTAATGATTTTAGGTGTTTTTTGTATGGTTGTTGCCACAGTGGTGACATTATTGTTTGTGGAAAGGCGTATTCGGGATAAACGGCAAGCCAAAGTGAAATGATAAGAAAGCGAGGCAGTGGCTGTTTCTAGGGTCAACAGGCTCTGGTATTTCCACATTATGTTATGTTGAAGAGAACTTTATCAGTGTTTGATATCCTGTGTTGTTGATGACAAGGCTATGCCACGGGTTGGCTGTAGCAATGCTATTGCAGCCATTGATTGAGTATCAATGACTGCAATAGAACTATTGAAAGAACATACTGTCAGCTATGACTTAATTTAAGGCATTATTCAGAAAAGCCTGATCAGAAATTCGTGTCCATTGACGGGATTTACGAATATAAGCACGCTGAGAACTGACAATCTCTTTGGTCAGATCATCCCCTGTAGCGGCTCTTTCATCCAGTTTCTTGTTCATGATTTTGCTGAATTCACGAAACACACTCCGAGGAAATGCGCGAATTTTGACATTGGGGTGTTCTGTGAGAATTTTATCAAGATTGACGGCGCTTTGATGATAGGTCTGGGGGTACATATCATAAGCAGCCAGTCTCATTGAAGCTATCAATACATCTTGATATTTCTTGGGTAGTTTTGAGAACTTTTCCTGATTGACCAGAAATTGCAGTTCTGTACCTGGGGAGTGCCAACCTGTGTAATAATAGTCCGCAACTTCATGGAATTTCATTCCATAATCCAGAGCTGGGCCGATGAATTCCAGAGCGTCCAATTGCCCATCGCGTAAGGCTGGATAAAGCTCCCCAGGTGGTAGTAATGTGACATCAGCGCCGGCAGATGTATACACTTCACCACCCCAGCCTGGAACACGCAATTTCATATCTTTTAAGTCATCAATGCTTTTGATTTCCTTTTTGAACCATCCCCCCATTTCTGTACCGGTATTACCACCGGGATAAGAGAGTAGACCGTATTGGTTATACACTTTCTGCATCAACTCCAGGCCACCTCCGTGATAAAACCAGGCATGTTTTTCCGGCATAATCATGCCCATTGGTACAGAGGTGAAAAAAGCAGTGTTGGGGTCCTTTTTGATCCACCACTGTGAAACAGAATGGCCCATCTCGAATTCTCCTTCCTGAACCATATCGAACACTTCCAGAGAACGCTTATGCTCACCTTTGGAGACAATGGTGATTTTGAAATCACCACCGGTCAATTGGTCAACATTTTTGACCATATTTTTAACCACGTCTCCAAATAAAGGGAAATCCTTAGGCCATGATTCAGCAATTCGCCATTTCACTGCCTGAGCTTGGGATAGGCTGAAGGCAGAGAGGGATAGGATTACTACTAAAGATATTCTGAATGAAATAAACACTGGATTTCTCCTATTTTCATTCCGACTACTATTCCGTGGTAAAAAGTATAGCATGCACTTTGCATAACGCTAGTTTATTGAAATTGTCAGTAATACTTTTGACTAATGTACTTGGATTGTTCCTTGTTCTAATATGCTGAAAGACAGATGAAATTTATTGGATACACGGTTTGAACCTTGTTCACAGCTAATAAATTTTTGTAAGTTGGTAAGGCTATTTTCCCATAAATTATTTTCGGTTTATTTCTTGTTTAGACCTTTTCAAGAAGGCTGATTTGTAGGATAGTTACAACTGGGTGTCGTTTATATCTAAAAAGAAGTCACCGATACGATACGATATAAATACAAAGCGTTAAATATGTTGGAGTGAACTATATGAGTTATGAAGATAGCTTGGATTATGTCGTGGTTTTTAACCATGAAGAACAATATTCAATCTGGCCTGTTGGAAGGGATATTCCTGAAGGTTGGAATTTAGAAGGTCAAAAAGGCACACGTCAGGAGTGTCTGGATCATATTGAAACGATCTGGACTGATATGCGACCTTTAAGTTTGCGCAAAGCACTTGAAGCAACATAAAAATATTTGAACAACCTTTATCAGGTTGAATATATGTTGTGGAATTTCGATATTAAGTTATTTGTTTCTAATAATTTGATAAATAATTATTTTATTAAAACGCCTTGATTTTCAGCATTCGTTGATCTTTTTGTCAACGAAAAGTCTTTGCGTTTAAAGACACTTTTCTATTGTGTTGTCGGCGGTCTTTCTTACGCCAGTTTCTATTGTTGTTTTATTTTTTAGTACATTCAGAATGTCTGCGCGTAGTGTCATGATGTTTTTAATAGGATGCTATGTCAGAACTGCATTGAACTAATTATTTCTGTTTTACGTCTGTAATGTGTCAGGGCGTTAAGTCCTGTACTAATGAAAAAGGTAAGAGATGAGTAAGGGTAGAGAAGTAACTGATGATGTTGTTGTAACACTGTTAAAGCGTGCAGAAATGACGCCAGATGATTTGGCTTATGTGTACCTGAGTAATAGCAGCGAAATCAAAGAACTATCTTATCATCAGTTATCTGAACAGGTACGAGCTGTTGCCAGCTACTTACTGAAGTGTACGGAAGAAGGAGATAGAGTGGTCTTGCTCTATCCAGCAGGGCTTGATTTTCTGGTGGCATTTCTGGCTTGTCTTTATGCGGGTGTTGTTGCCGTTCCCGTTTACCCACCGAGGAACAGTCGCCACTGGCCCAGAATCAAAAAAGTTCTGGATGATTCGGACAGTCACTTATTGTTAACGACTAAAGCTGCCCTGGGAAAATTGAATGACTGGCTTGCGACAGAGCGAATGAACGCAGGAGAAAGTACTGAACGAAGACAGGTCGCAGCAAGTGATGCTTTGTATAAAATGCAAAGTCCTGAGCTAATAGATAGCCCTGAGCTTATAGATAGCCCATCTCGGTATCACGATATAGCATTCTTGCAATATACATCCGGTTCTACTTCTGACCCCAAAGGGGTAATAGTTACCCGGGATAATCTGCTGTGTAATTTATCTATTTTACAGCACTGCTCCAAGCTGACTGAACAGGACAGCTCTTTAAGCTGGATGCCGCATTATCATGATATGGGTTTGATTGATGGTTATATCATGCCATTATTTGTCGGTTATACGGGCTATTTAATGGCTCCTGCGACGTTTATCCAAACGCCTCTAATCTGGTTGCAAGCGATGTCGCAATATGAAATTACACACTCTGCTGCACCGAACTTTGCCTTTGATCTGGTAGCTCGCGCACTTGACCAGATGCGCGATGGTGAGGGTGAGAAACTGGACCTTGATTTATCAAAATGGCGTACAGTATTGAATGGTGCTGAGCCGATTCGAGCGAGTAGTCTGGCTAACTTCGAATCTTCCGTGGCTCGTTATGGCTATAAACCAGAAACGCAAATGCCGGGCTATGGTTTGGCTGAATCAACATTGCTGGTGACTGATAGTGGCTATGACGTTTTACCATTTATTCAATCATTCGATCGACAGGCTCTGCAACAAGGGACAGCAGTAACCAGCTTAGAGCAGGATAACACTCAAAAACTGGTCAGTTGTGGCAAGGCTGCCATAGGCGTAGATATCAAAATAGTCGATACTGAAACGGCGCAGATATGCCAAAACAATCAGGTCGGTGAAATCTGGTTGGCAGGCGACACCATTACAAAAGGTTATTGGCGGGATCAACATAAAACGGATACGGCTTTTAATGTGGGTGCCAAATACTTGGATTCATCGAAACAGACGGACAATAAGTACTTGAGAACCGGTGATTTAGGCTTTCTTGACCAAGATGGGGAACTTTTTGTTACCGGACGTTTGAAAGACGTCATCATTGTGGATGGTAATAATTATTATCCTCAGGATATTGAACTGACGGCAATCGAAGCACATGCTTCGCTGGCGGTGGATGCTGGTGCTGCGGTTACTGTGCAGTTCAGCGATGATCAAGCCGAGGAGTTAGTGCTGATTCAGGAGGTTAAGCGAACCGAACGTAATAAACTACAGGCGGAAGATATATTCGCCTGTGTCGCCTCTAAAATTTCGGAAGAGCACGGTTTGAAATTGTCAAGATTGGTCTTGGTTCGGCCAGGTTCAATTGATAAAACCTCAAGCGGTAAAATTCAACGTTCTGCCTGCCGTCAAAAATTGCTGGATAAGCAGTTAAATGTATTACTGGATCTGGATGTTACAGTGTTGCACGCTCAATCTGATACACACAAACCCAATACGGACAGGGCATCTGCTTTGGCTGGAAATGCTGGTATGTTACGCCATTGGCTTAGAACACAGGTGATTGAACAATTGGGTTTATCACTCAAGCAGGCAGCGCTATTAAAAGATGATCGCCCGCTGCAGGAGTATGGCTTAACATCGCGCCAAGCCACGGTGTTAAGTGGTTTGCTGGCGGCTTATCTGCAAGAGATGAACTTTAAGGAGAAGGTCTTAGACGATACTCTGTTGTATCAGTACTCGACAATCAATGCCTTGGTTGACTATCTGGCTGCATCGCAATCTTCGAATGAAGCACCGAAGATGACGCCCCAAGAGAAATCTCTGGCTGCTGATGAGCCAATAGCGATTGTCTCTATGTCCTGTCGTTTTCCTGAAGCCGACTCGCCAGAAAGTTTCTGGCAATTGCTCATCAATAATAAAGATGCTTTGAGTATGGTGAATTCGCAGCGTTGGAATCCAAATGAACTCGACTCAGACCAGCAATTTCAAAAAGGTAAGTTAACCAGCAGCATAGCTGGTTTTTTAAAAGACATTGATCAATTTGATGCTGCTTTTTTTGGGATTTCGTCTCGCGAAGCTAATGCCATGGACCCCCAGCAGCGCCTGTTGATGGAACTGAGTTGGGAAGCGCTGGAAAAGTCGGGCATAGTCCGTGAAGACTTGGCTGGCAGTGATACGGGCGTGTTCATGGCCATCAGCACACACGATTATGATGCTTTAGCTGGTACCGAGTTGGAAACTATTGATGCGTATCAGCAAACAGGTAACGCATTTAGCATAGCGGCCAATAGAATTTCTTATTTCTTTGACTTAAGAGGTCCGAGCATGGCTATTGATACGGCATGTTCTTCTTCCTTAGTCGTAGTGCATCAGGCTTGTCGTAGTTTGCAAGCGGGTGATTGCTCAATGGCGCTAGTGGGTGGTGTTAACTTAGTGCTTACGCCGGATGTATCTGTAGGGTTGTCTCAGGCAGATATGTTATCTGCCAGTGGTGCCTGTCATACATTTTCTGATGATGCAGATGGATATGTGCGTGCTGAAGGCGGTGCCGTACTAGTGTTACAACCCTTGAGTCAGGCCTTGGCAGCCGGTCATTCTGTTCTGGCTGTTATCGAAGGGTCAGCAATTGGACAGGATGGTCGAAGCAATGGTTTGACGGCGCCCAATGGCTTGGCTCAACAAGCCGTTATTAGAGCGGCATTGGCTGATGCTGGCTGTGCTGCGCATGAACTGAGTTTTATTGAAACTCATGGCACAGGGACACCATTGGGTGATCCAATTGAAGTTGCCTCGATTAATGCTGTTATGCAGCAGAGCTTGGATGCTCAGTCTACTGATCAGGCAACCGAGCCTTGTTGGTTGGGTTCAGTAAAAACCAATATCGGCCATTTAGAGGCCGCTGCTGGTATGGCCGGAATAGTCAAAAGTGTCTTGGCCCTGCAAAACAAACAACTGCCAGGCACAATTCACTTTAAGGCTCTAAACCCTTTGATTAAGCTTGGGCAAAATGTTGCTATCGCTGAACAGAATGTTGATTTGTCAAACGGTCAAAGTGGAACAATTCGAGCGGGTGTCAGTTCATTTGGTTTTGGTGGCAGCAATGCTCACCTTATTTTAAGTGATGCAACTGTCAGCGAGGCTATTGTCAGACAAACAGATACTCTACAGATGGTAGAAGAGTCATCGAATTGGACAGTGCCTGTGCTATTACCTGTCTCAGCCGCCTGTAAACCTGCTTTGCAGCAACGGGCTCAACACGTATTAGCCTATTTACAACAAGAAGCTGCTGATGTGCCATCGTTGATGTACCAGTTGGCGTGTAAACGAAGTCATTTATCAGAACGCCTTGTGGTTTCTGGGCATAGTGCTGAACAGTTGAAAACACATTTGCATACTATGTTGAAGGGCAATGAGGCAATAACGAATTCGGCAGAGCATACCAACTTGCCAGTTGATATCTCATCAGGTTGTGTTTTTGTTTTCAGCGGGCAGGGTAATCAGTGGGTTGGTATGGCTCGAGACTTGCTGACGAATTCAAAGCTGTTTAGTGATGTTATTAATCAGATTGATGAACAGGTCATGCGTTTGGCTGGTTGGTCGATTCTTGAACAACTTGAGAAAACTCAAGTCAGTGATGATACAGAGTTTGTACAGCCCGTCATATTTGCCATACAGGTTGCCTTAGCCAAGTTATTACAGCATTGGGGCATTGTTCCCAGTGCGATAATAGGACATAGCATGGGAGAAGTGGCAGCAGCTTATGTTTCAGGTCGTATAGGAATGTCTGAAGCAGTGCAAGTGATTATTGCCAGAGGCCGTTCCATGCGAGCAATGCATGGCAAGGGCAAAATGTTGCTTGTAAAAACATCCATTGAGCGGGTAGAGGGTTTGTTGGCTGATTGTCAGTTATCACTGGAAATTGCTGCAGATAATAGTAGTAATAGTGTTGTTGTAACCGGTGAAACTGGTGAAACTGGTGATATCGATGTCTTTATGTCTGTTTTGGCAGAGCACCAGATTATGACTTTGGAAATGCCGATGCCTTATGCATTTCATAGTCGGCAAATGGGCGTTTGCAAGGAAGTTTTTAAAGAACAGTTGGCCAAGCTGGTGATAGAACAGGAAGGCTCTGTGGAACTGATTCCAATGTTTTCAACTACCTTAGGGGAACAACTCGATTCGAGTAAGCCTGATGTGCTGTATTGGCAGCAGAACATGCAACAAACCGTACAATTCAGGCAAGGTATTCAGCATTTAACGTCTGCAGGTTATCGCCACTTTATAGAAATTAGCCCACATGCGGTTTTGTCTTCAGCGATACAGCTTAATTTGCGGGATCAATCCTTGAACGGGCTCGTTTTGCCAACTCTGGTTCGTGTTGAAGCAGATCAACAACAGACAATTCAGCAAGCTCATGGGTTTAATAATTTAATCAGCACACTGACGGCTTGCTATCAGGCTGGAATGAATTTGAATTGGCAGGCTATAAGTGCTGATAGCTTACGGCTTATGTCAAAAAAAACGTCAGACCTGGGACTTTGCGACTTACCAGCATATCCTTGGCAGAAGCAACGGCATTGGTATGAACACTTGCCCCAAAAGACTGTAACCATTCAAGTGCCAGCTTCTTCTGCAGTAAACGTCGATTCGCAATGGCCGGCAGTATTGGCCGAAATTGAACGTCAAAGTAGCTACATACCTCTGGATTTAGCTCTCAATCAATACCACGAGAGATGGTCTAAGCTTAATAATTTTGCTCTGCAGGCCATGTTGAAAGCCTTTTTGAACCTGCAGATTGATGCCATGTTGAAAACCGGTATGTCGGTTGCCATGTTGGTCGAACAGACGGATATAAAAAAGGACTATAAACCATTGTTAGAACGTTGGCTGGACCATCTGTGTGACGCCGATTTTCTGGAAAAAAGAAAACCCAGTGCCTTAGATAGCAACAATGGGCAGGCCAGTGCCGATAATGCTGATTTTTATCGAATCAAAGCCTCAGAGTTTTCTCTGGTTCAATTATATAGTGAACCAACTGAACAATTGAGCGAAGCTTATTTCAAACAGGATAATGATAAGTTTCTGTTTGACTACGTTGCAAATTGCAGTGATGTCCTGGTTGATGTTCTGCGTGGAGATTATAACCCACTGGAGTTGCTATTTCCGGAGGGTTCACTTGAGTTAGTTGGTAAGCTTTACCATGATTGGCCGGTAGTGCAATATTTTAATACTATTGCTGCGCGTGGATGTATTCGTTATATGCAATCTCTGACTAATCGCCAAGCCAGCAACCAGACCATACGCATATTGGAAGTCGGGGCTGGCACTGGAGGTTTGGCCAGAACGCTGATTCCTCAATTTGCTGAACATTTTTGTGACGAGATGTCGTCGGGAAATGTACAGATAGAATATTGTTTTACTGACGTGACGCCACTGTTTTTTGACCAGGCCAAACAACGTTTTGCTGATTATGAGTTTGTTTCTTTTAAGGTGGTGAATCTTGAAAAACCACTGGCATCTCAATTGGGTAGCGAAACAATGGCAGAACAGGATGGCCTGTTTGATATTGTTGTGGGCGCGAACGTATTACATGCTGTCAGTGACTTGAAATATACCCTGACACAACTCAATAGCGTTATGCATCAAGACGCTATGATCCTGTTGTATGAGTTAACCAATGCCCAACCCTGGGTTGATGTGTCAATTGGTTTGATTGAAGGGTGGGGTGTTTTCGATGATGGTATTCGTACCAATACTCCATTATTAGCGACTCAGACTTGGCTGACATTGTTAGAACAGTGTGGTTTTGCAGCAGGCCATGCTTATCCGCAAGCCAGTAGTACTGCCGAAGTATTGGGTCAACACGTAATAATTGCGCAAAAACGAACTCAAGTTCATTTCAGCGACACTGTTGATAATGCTCTTGAGCACAATTTTGAAAATACCTACCAGTACGCATGGTCTTTGGTTAAAGAATTACCCGATACGAGCCATCATCAGTCGTTGGCGACATCCTATTCTAATACGTTGATTATTAAACATAATGATAGCTTTTCAGCAGAGTTACAACAACGCTTGGAACAGCAGGCTTGCCAAGTCTGGACGGCTGAGATAACTAATAAATATAAGCAGTTTACTCAAAAGGAACAACAATTATTTCTGCCAGTCGATGATTCCAAAGCCTGGTCAAAACTGTTTGATACCATGTTAAATGCCGGTGTCACTTCTTGTGTTTATGTTATAGACCGATGCTGTGAGGTCGATGATTTTAAGGATATCAATCAATCATTGTTGGCTTTTGCTAGTTGGTTGCAGGCTTTACAAGGGCACAAAGCAAACTCGGGTCTAGAGAACGTTATTGTCGTAACCAGCAATGCGCAGACCTGCGGTCAACAACACAGTAATATAAACCCAGCACACGCCAGTTTATGGGCTATGGGTCGGGTTGCACAACACGAATTGCCGAATGTGTCATTGCGTTTAATCGACTTGGATAATCGAGTTGAACAATTCACGAATATCGAGCATTTGCTGTCTGAAATGTCTCTGAGTAGTGCAATAATGGGTAAAAAGTCTCGCAACCAGATGGTGTATCGTGAAGGCCAGTGTTGGCAGCCTAAACTGGCCCCCATCGTACTTGATAAAGATATTCCTGCTGTATCAGCTCAGGCAAGCTATTTGATTGTTGGTGGTTTGGGCGTGCTTGGAATACAAGCCGCACAGCGTTTGATTGAACAGGGAGCACGTTCTTTATTACTGCTGAGTCGTACAGCTACACAAAGAGAGTCTGAGCATCAGCAGCTGCTGACACAGTGGCGACAGGCGGGTGTTTACATTGACATTGCTGATCTTGATATAGGTTCGAAGGACAGTGCCAGAACTTCTGAGGTTTTAATTGATTTAGAAGAATCTCTGCCTTATCCGATTCAAGGGGTGGTGCATTGCGGTGGTGATTTACGCGGAGCGCTTATTGAGAACCTTGATGCGACACATATTGAACAAATGATGGCGGCAAAAGTGACTGGTAGTTGGTGTTTGCATCGCCATTTTCTGCAGATACAACGGGATTTGGATTTTTTCCTGATGTTTGGATCTGCTTCCAGTGTACTTGCGCCCTCTGGACAGGCTATATATGCAGCGGCTAATGCTTATCAATCGGCGTTGGCTTATCGACGGCGTGAACGAGGCTTACCTGCGACAACGATTTCATGGGCTGTCTGGCAACAGACAGGTAGCGATGCGTCACAAGTCGTTGATTGGTTTGCTGACAAAGGTTTGCCACAAATCAGCGCTGAAGATGGGATGGATATTTTTTCTCGCGCAATTGTTGGTGCTAACCCTGAAGTGATGGTGATACCAGGGACATTGGCTGACTGGCAGCAGTTTATTCCTGAGTTGGTTAATGACTCGATTTTTGATGGTTATGCCGGTGTTAGTGAAACACTGCATATTGATAATGAGTCGTCTGTTGAAACGGTTGTTGATATTAATAATTCACAGACATTGGATTTAGCACTGAGTAAACCTTTTCCTGATGAGATAATGAACCAACTATGTCTGGACGTTGCCAAATTGATGGCGACCGATATTTCACGAATCCAGGTTGATCAATCGTTAATCGAACAAGGGCTGGACTCGTTGATGGCAGTGACTTTAAAAAGTCGTATAGAGGCTAATTATGCAGTAATAGTGCCTACATCGACATTAATGCAAGGAGTCAGCATAGTGGGTCTGCAGGAGATTATACAAGCACAGCAGCTTGACAATATAGGTCCGGATAACTTGCCGACGGATAGAGAGACTGTCGCATTATGACTGTAAGCATGACATTGTCTGAGTTGTTGGTCGAATTAAAGAACCGAAAAGTACAACTCGATATCAAAGGTGATCAACTGATTGTTGATGCTCCAAAAGGTGTCCTTGATCAGGAATTATTACAAGTTTTACGTCAGCGAAAAGCTGAATTGCTGAGTTATCTGCAAGAGTCTGAAGAACAGCAGTTTGTTGATGATAAAATGGTGTTCCCTGTATCGAAAGGACAGGAGTCAATGTGGTACTTACATCGATTAGACCAAACCGGTTTTGCTTATAACGTTGGCTTTGCAGCAACTATTCACTCTAAGGTTGATGTGTCTGCTATGGAACGGGCTATGGAGTGTTTGTTAAAACGCCACCCTATGCTGCGAACACATTATGGCTTTTTCTCTGAGAGCGTCAGCGATGCTAGTGCAGAAAAAAAACTGGAGCAGAAGACGAGGCCTTTCGATGCGCTGTTAGCTGACGAAACTGTGCAGCAAGGGCTGCGATCTGTCAATGTCAGTGGCTGGAGTGAAGAAAAACGACAGCGGGCTGTTATTGATGCCTATAAAGAACCTTTTGATTTGACAACAGGACCAATATTTCGCAGTGTGCTATGGCATGGGTGTGATTTTGCAGCAGAAGGGGCTGAGCAAACAACTTTGTTAATAGTTGTGCCGCATATCGCCATTGATGGTTGGTCTTTATGGCAAATAATTGATGAATTAAAGCAGGCCTATCAGGCTTACGTCCGCTCNNGCTCTGAACCACTCCCTTGGAAACAGATCCAATACAGATATGCTGATTTCGTCGCAGCGCAGCAACAGTTTTTGTGTAGCTCACGTTGTGCTGAGTCATTGGACTACTGGAAACAACAATTACATTCAGTACCAGATTGTATACAGTTGCCGATGGACGCTGAGCGCCCAGCCAGGCAGACATTCAGTGGTGAAAGTTATAATGTCTGTGCCAGTCAACAATTGACAGACCAGCTCAATGCGTTTGCCAAACAACATAAGGTGACGCTGTATAGCGTGCTAATGGCGGCCTACCAGGTTTTACTGTTTCGTATCAGTGGTCAGGATGACTTTGTTGTTGGTGCACCAATGTCAGGCCGTACTTCAACACAATACGAAGATCTATTGGGTTACTTTGTTAACCCGATGCCGATCAGGGCGCAGCTTGATGCCAGCATGACATTTGCAGACTTATTAGGCACTACCAGCCATAATATCCTGGCAACTCTGGATCATCAACAGTTGCCATTTGCTAATTTATTGGATGCCTTGGAGCTGCAGCGCAACCCACAACATTCGCCTTTATTTCAAGTTGGTTTTGTTCTTCAAAGCATGGCTGAAGCCCAGGAATTTGCTGAACATATGTTGCGAGTTGATTTTGATGCAAACGTGGGTGCCAGTAGTGAATATGGCTATATCCCTTCGACTGAAGCCGTTGAATTTGGTGACTTATCCATAACACCGATCGCCTTGCCGCAGCAGGAAGGTTTGTTGGACCTCATGCTGGAAGTGTTGCCAGGGCCTAAAGGTTTATTGTTGGCCTTTAAATACAATTCGGATTTATTCAGTTCTGCAACCATTCGGGCGTGGTCAGAACAGTTCCTTACTCTTCTGCATAGTATTGTAGCTCAGCCGCATGCCAGATTAGTTGAACTTCCGGTGTTATCTACTGAAGAACGCCAATGCCAATTAGCGCTGTCAGCTGGGCCTGAAAAAACAGTGCATTCGAATTGGCTGTTGGATGGTTTTCTCGAACAGGCTATTCAGAACCCCAACGGCATAGCTTTGGTTCATGGTCAGGAAAGTCTGAGTTATCAGCAATTACTGCAACAAAGTAAGGCTCTGGCAGGACATTTACAGGCGGCAGGCACCAGTCAAGGTGATGTTGTTGGACTTTGTGCGGAACGTTCGTTGGAGATGATGGTCGGTCTCTATGCAATTCTACTGGCAGGTGCTGTCTACCTGCCACTGGACCCTGATTTGCCAGAGCAGCGTTTGCATGACTTGCTCGATGACGGTGGACCGCAGACAGTGTTGGTGCAGAGCCGACATTTGAGTTGTATGCAGCGTATTACAGCTGGCACCACCAATCTAGTTAGACTCAGTGACCGTTTTTTAGAAGAGCATGCTGCTCAAGCACCGGCCTATATCTCTGTTGCTCTATCAGCCAAAAGCCTGGCTTATATTTTGTATACCTCAGGTTCCACTGGCAAACCCAAAGGGGTCATGATTTCCCATGAGGCTATTGTTAATCGTCTGGAATGGATGCAATTCTGTTATCAATTGCAGTATCAGGAGCGAGTATTACACAAAACCCCCATCAGTTTTGACGTATCTATCTGGGAACTGTTTTGGCCTTTGCGTGTTGGTGCCACTCTGGTTCTGGCCGACCCCGGTGGGCACAAAGATGGTGTTTATCTGGAAGGACTGATCAGAAAGCAAAATATCAGTACAGTGCATTTTGTTCCAGCGATGTTGCGCAGTTTTCTGGAAACGGCGCCCATTCAAAAAGGGGGCTATTCACTGAGTCGAATTATCTGTTCTGGGGAAAATCTGGAACGGAGCCTGGCCGAAAAAGCCAACGAATTGTTAGCTGCCCCAGTTCATAACCTCTATGGCCCAACGGAAGCAGCAGTCGATGTCACTTGGTGGGCCTATGATGGTGAATCACAAGAGCTTGCGGCGTCTGAAGTAAAGGCTGAAACAAAGGTAGATCAACACTTTGATAGTTTGAGTATTCCTATTGGTATACCTATAGATAATACTCAAACCTATATTCTGAATGAAGCACTGCAATTGGTACCAGTAGGGGCGATAGGTGAATTATACTTGGGAGGAGTCAACCTGGCTCATGGTTATCATGAACGCCCTGAATTGACGGCTGCCAGTTTTATCCCATCACCATTCAGCGGGCAGGGGGCTATCCAGTCTGGTGCACGGCTTTACCGGACTGGCGACAGAGTTCGGCGTCTGACCAATGGCGCTCTGGAATATCTGGGACGCAATGATGGGCAGGTAAAGATACGTGGTCAACGCATTGAATTGGGCGAAGTAGAGGCTGTTTTAAGTGAACATCCTCGAGTGCAGGCTGCTGCTGCCAGAGTCTGGCCTTCGCCATCAGGTGTTCGTCTAGCGGTTTATTTCACGCTTAAACAAAACAATTCTGACAATCAAGATAGTGAAAAAAAATCATTTGAGGATTGGCATAATGAGTTGAGCCACTGGTTGGCCCAGAGGGTCACAGCAGCGATGTTACCCGACAGTTGGACGCATCTGGATGAAATGCCGTTGAGCAGCAGTGGCAAAGTCAACCGGAAGACCCTGCCTGAGCCTGATAACTGGAACATTCCTGGAGAAGGTCGAGCTCATATGAGTGCACCGCAAGGTGTTACCGAGCAATTGTTGGCACAAATATGGTCCGAAGTGCTTGGGCATGATGAGATTTTTCGCCAAGACAATTTTTTCCAATTAGGAGGACATAGCCTGCTGGCGGCGCAAGTGGTTGCAAGAGTGCGAGTGCAGCTGCTTCTGGAAATGCCTCTGGCATTGTTGTTTGATTACCCTGAATTATTCAAGCAGGCGGAGCAATTGCAGATATTGGCAACTGAGTCTGCCAATAGCGATAAGAAGCCAGCAAAGATAGCTATTGCTGTGAATCAGCTGAGGGCGGATTACCCATTATCATCAGCGCAGCAACGTTTGTGGGTTTTACAACAAATGCAAACAGACAGCACAGCTTATAATATGCCGGGTGCTGTACGTATAAAGGGGCCTCTGAATCTTCAGAAATTGCAGCAGGCTTTGTTGGAATTGATGCAACGTCAGCAAATTCTAGGGGCTTATGTAGAGTTAAGTGATAACTTGCCAGTATTACGGCAGTTTGAGGTCAACGAAGCGCTGCTAGGGTCTCTGTTTGAAACCTTTTCCTGTGAGGGTGTGGCAGAAGTTGAACGTGCTGCTTGTTTGACACAGCATGTCCAAGAGTTGGCCGCTCATGTGTTTGCTTTGGATGGTACACAGGAAAAACCTGAACCTTTGTTTAAAATACGCGTCTTACGTTTTGCTGTTGATGATTTTGCCTTAGTAATCTGTTTGCATCACCTGATTGCTGATGGTTGGTCTTTGCCGATTCTGTTTAAAGAGTGGTCGGACTTGTACCGGATCACCAGTGAGTCTAGGGGCTCGCAGAAAAACACAGAACAAACCACATTGCTGGCAGAGTTGCCTTTGCAGTACCGTGATTTTGCTCTGTGGCAGCAACAGGAATATTCTCAGGCAAGCAGTCGTGCAGGCTTAATTTACTGGCAGCAGCAACTGGCAGGCATCAATGATTTGCACTTATTGCCGGATGCTTTTATTCAAGCTGAAACTACAACAGATTCGATGTATCGGTTTATCTTGCCTATGAATATGGTGCAAGGTATTCAGGTGTATGCAAAAGAAAATGGTTTGACGCCATTTATGGTTCTGCTTGGCTTGTTCTGGTTGCTATTGAACCGTCATAGCCAGCAACAGAACTTTGCAGTGGCAATTCCGGTTGCTGGTCGTATTGATGTCGATCTGGAACCCTTGATTGGTTGCTTTGTTAATACCTTATTGGTGTATCCCGTCGCCGTAGATCAATCTTTGAGCGAGATGGGCAATGATGAACTTCTGGATAATGTTCGACAAAGTCTGCTGGCGGGTTTAAAGCACCAAGATATACCATTTGATATGGTGGTTGATGCTTTGCTGACAGATCGTGTTGAAGGTATGAACCCGTTAGCTCAGGCTTTATTTACGTTTCAGGATGATGGTTTTGCAAAGCAGTTATTTGGCCAACCCTTGTCAGATTGGCAGACGCACTATCCCGCAGGGAAAAATTTTGCAGTCTGTTTGAATATTGAGCCAGGAGAAACTGATCAGGATTGGTCGGCGTGTTTTGAATTTGATCAGGAATTGCTCAGTCTGCAGCGTGTTGTTGAATTTTCAAAAGACTATCTGGCTTTGATCAGTGAGCTCTTGACCAGTAAACACCCAGCCGACACAGCACAGGCCAAAACAATCAGTAATCAAATGTCTCTGCCTTTAGATTTTGCTGCAGAGCCTAAGGATATATTACCTATTGATTATGCCGAACGTGTATATCAACAAACTCAGAGCAATCAACAGCAAGTCGCTTTGATTAGTGATGAGGCGGTTATCAGCTATTCTGAGTTGGAAGAACTGGTCAGCGCTTTACAGAATTACCTTGAACAACACGGCCTTCATCAAGGTGGCGTGCTTGTAAGCCACACTTCACAATTGTTCTCTGTTGTTGTTATGCTGGCAGCAGAGAGATGTGGTGCTTGCTGGTTGCCATTAGTTCTGGATGCAGGTGGAATGAATGGCATCAGTACCGATGTCTTTTCAAAAACACAATCCTGTCTCATTATCAGTGATGAATGTGGTTGGCAGCAGCTGAAGAATTTTGTTGAAAAAAACAATACCTGTTTACCACAATGCAGGGCTCTGTCGGTCAATGAGAACTGGTGGTCAGGGCTGACTGTGTCAGAATTGGAAATGGCTAAAACAGGCAATGGTCCCAGCTCAGCAAAGGGAGAACCACTGAAGAGCCAGGCGACATCTTTATCATTTTATAATGTGGTCGCTGATGAGCACTACTCACGTCAGGAATTGCAATCAGCTATCAATAAAATCATGAAGGATGAGTGTCAATCACTCAGAGCTGAATCACGGTTTTTTTCCTTATTGCCAATCAATAGTTTTGTGCGTTGTGCAGCTCTCTGGACAGCATTATCTCAAGGTGCCAGTGTGTTACTGCATGCCAGGAAAGAGGCTTTTGGGCAGAAACTTTTGAACCACTTGCAACACCAGAAAGTGACTCATCTGTGGGTGAGTCATACACAGATGTCTCATATGCAGGCAATGCCTATCGGTAAGCAACTGCCTTTGCAAAATGTGTATGTCAGTGGCGATTATGTATTGCACGCTCAGGCCCAGCGGTTTGTGCAGCAGTGGCAGATTGTGTTAACAAATATTGTAACTGTAGCTGGTGGTGGCATTCCTATCAGTGTTAGAAAATGGTTGTTAAACAGCAATCAAGCTATTGATTTTGAAAGAATTAAATTTGATTTTGGTGAACCTTTTTTCGAAACTCAATGGGCTTTGTTAGGAAGGAGTGGTCAACTGGTTCCTAATGGAACAGCGGCGAAGTTGCAGGTGGGTTCGGAGTACGATGCATGTCTTTTCAGGCCGACTAATTATTTATTGAGCCGATGGCGTGATCCAGTTGAACAACACAAACAATCGGCACATCAAGCTCATGTCTGGCAATATACAGGTCGGGTTGACCAACAGATATGGCGTAATGGACATTATATCGACAGTTTAGCGTTGCTCAATTATTGCTATTCTCGACCAGATATCCAACAAGTAGTGATCGCTAGTTATGACGCAGACAAAGCCAGCGAGCCATGGATGATGTATGTGGCCAGTAACACTTTGCAGCAAAGCGATGAAAGTGCATTACTGGCCGAACTACGCACTCAATTTCCCGCTTATATGTTGGTAGATCGTATCGCTGTGTTAGCTGTAATGCCCTTGTTGAGTGATGGTGAAATCAATCATTCCGCATTGCCTGTCTTTGAACAAAAAACGGTTGATGAAAGTGATTCGTCAACGGCATTGACTCAGACAGAGAGAACACTGCGAACTCTTTGGCAAAATCTGCTTTTACGCGATTCGGTTGCGCTGGAGGATAATTTTTTCAGCATAGGAGGGCATTCGCTGGCGGCCGCGCAACTGGTGTCCAAAATCAATGAACAATTGAACTGGCGTATAAAAATCAGTGATATCTTCAACTATCCAACAATCAGTAGCCTGATTAATCATCAGCTTACCACGCCATTGGATCAGCAAACGGTTGATGCAACTGCTGTATCAATTACCCCGTTGACTTTGGGGGATGTTAAAAGTATTGAGAAGGTTGAAAAAGGTCAGAAAGAGGCAAGCAACCGTTTTCATTTATCTCCTGCACAGCAGGATATCTGGATGCAATGTCAGAAAACCCAGGATCATAGTGCTTACCATATACCAGCATTATTTCAAGTTGATGGGCCTCTGGACCTGCAATGCTTGCAATTGGCATTGGATAAGGTGTTACAGCGCCATGAAATTCTGCGAACTATTTTTACTGCGACAGTTGATGGCGCGATGCAAACGATTAATTCTGACATTAACTGTTCTGTAAAAGTTATTGATTGTAAAGGGAAAAACAATAATTTGAATCGACTTGAAGGCACCGAGTTGTTTCAACAAATGCAAATGGCTGTCAGTGCTCCTTTTGATGTGACTCAAGCGCCATTGGTTCGCATTAATTGTTATCAACAGGCAGAGCAGAGTAACTTGTTGTTATTTGTTTTCCACCATCTTATATTTGATGGGCATAGTCTGCTGGGTTTCCTTGATCAACTGGCCACTGAATATGCTATTGCTCTGAATAATCAAGGGTCGAATAGTCAAGGTCTGAACAAGCTGGGACGAAATTCAACGGATTCTGATATTGTTGAAAGCACGCATAATGACTTGCAATATAAGGATTATGTGCATTGGATAACGCGTAAACTGTCAAGCCCTGCAGCCGATGAGAGTCGGCAGTTCTGGCATCAGACTTTAGCCAATATTGAACCATTAGAGTTCACTCACCAACGACAGCGAACAAGCCAGACAACAGCTGATTCCTCCTGGCTGACTACTGTTATCGACTCGAAATCGCACGCTGGTTTGCTGGCATCATTGCGTAGCCTGGCAGCCGAGCTGGGGATCAGTGTGTTTATGCTGAATATGGCGGCTTTGTATGTGGCTTTCTATCGCATGACTGGGCAAAACCACATTACACTGGGTACCGTTGCTTCGACTCGCACTGAAAACGCTCTCGATGACATGATGGGCTTATTTTTGAATAACTTAGCATTACCTTTTGAAGTGAAAAGTGATCAGTCATTCGTCGATATCATCAAAGAAATCAAACCCTTGTTGTTAACGGCCTTGCAACATGCCGATTATCCGATGGGACAATTGGTTGAAGAACTTCTTCCAGAAACGGCAGCTGGTCATATGCCATTTTTTGATGTTCTGATTGATTGGCAGGATGGTTGTTTAACAAAAAAAGCGTGGTCTCTAGCTGATGCGGAAGTGGAGTCCGTTGGTTTATTGCCGCAACAATGTAAATACGATCTGACACTCTATTTTCGTGATAATTCTGAGTGTTTGCAGTTTGATATAGAGTACCGTTCCGCTCTATATAGCCATAAGACTATCCAGCAGTTTAATGATGCTTACCTGTTGTTATTACAACAGATTGTAGTGCAACCGGAACGAGCATTGATTCAATTGCCATTGGTCTGCACTGTAGACTACGAAGATCAATTGCTACTGTCCCATGGGCCACAAAAGGC
>JBOEHE010000063.1:0-48576 GCA_050633785.1 Arenicella sp. | reverse complement strand
AACGGATTTTAGTCGTATCTCTAACACCGGTATCAGGGTCAGCATCGCTGTCTTCTGCATCGATTTGGAATTCCAAACGACCAAAACCAGTCAGGCCATTACCCAAGTCTTTTTCAGTATTGTAGCCAATGCGTGAAGCAAAGCTTTCAATGGTGGCATCGCTTTCTGCGCCATCGCCATTATCTTGATACTGAATACCAATACGCACTTGTGCGTAAAAGCCATCCAGACTATCAGCTGCTTGAGCTGGAGCGCCAGCTACCAACATAGTAGCTATTGCAGTTGGCATAATTAACTTAGATTTCATGCTCATAATAATTTTCCTCTATTTGAAATATTCACTCTTCTCATTAGTATCGTAATTACGATACTTGTAAAACCATTAAGCATACTGCCTTAATAATTTTAGTGATGTAATCATGGGGGGAAGCGCTGGATTTGTCCTTGCAAAAAACAATGATTTTTTTGCATAAGTCTCTGAAAAATAAATTCAGGATATTTTTTTTGATATTTTTCGATTCTAAGTCATTGATTTTTATTGATATAACCGTTTCTTATGGAAGCACATAGTGATTATGCATATTGCGAATGACCCTTTCTGTCTGCTACTTTTAGTATTACTTTCTTATACTGACTAATTTCCAGGCTAAATCAGATGTACGCAAAAGTTAAATGTATTGATGAAATAGAAACGGAACATGTGCACGATTTTCATCAAATTGTTCTTGGTCTCAATGGGTATGTTGATTTTCGAATTGAAGAAGACTCTGGGGCTGTGAGTTCAGCGTTAGGTTGTGTTATTCCAGCAACAATCAGGCACCAATTTATTGGGCATAAAGACAGTAGTGTATTAGTCATAGATGTCGATCGAAATGACAGTTGTTTACTGGGTAAGCAGTCTGCTTTTAATAAACCAGAGTCAATGTTGCATCAAACACGAATAGAATTGACGGACGTTGAGGGAAGGCACAAGGGAAGTGTTCAACAAGAAGGTTATACCAACCATTGGCGCAGCCAATACTATAACTCAGATTCTTTTTTACAATCTGATACTGAAAAGTTATTCGAAGAACACCGATATTTTGAAATAAATGGTAACTTTCGGCGTTTGTATACCTGTTGTGCCAAAGAGTTGAGCCGCTTTCCAAATGAGCAGATGATTCAATCCGTTTGTAAAATGATACTGTGCAGTGTTTCTGCTCGAATTTCTGACTTGAAAAACCAGAATCGCCCACACCACCGCATTGATATTGATAAGTTACGTCACTGGGTTAGCCTTAATCTGACAGAGAAAATTACCGTTGCATCCATGGCTGAAATTATGTGCATGAGCACCAGCCATTTTCATACGTGTTTTTTATCATCAACCAGGAAAACGCCGCACCAATTTGTTGTAGAAATTCGTTTGCAACATGCTCTGGAGAAGGTTCGTAATACTACATCTTCCTTTGCCTGCATTGCCGATGAAACGGGCTTTTCCAGCCAAAGTGCGATGACAAATACTTTTAGAAAGCATCTGGGATACTCTCCTTTACAATTAAGAAAGGGTTACACACAAATTTTAATGTGACAGTGGATCCATGCAACTGGAGTAAAGCAATAAGCTCTCAAGGATATCTCATGGTGCTATTTTGTAATCAGAGATGGTTGTCTGCACTTTGCCGAGAATGGACTCAAAGGAACTGATTTTATTGTAAAAACATGTAAAAAAATGCACAAAGGCCGATAGGGTGGTGGGCATTATAGATCCTGTTTTGTGCGATGATGTAAATACAAACTTACTAAAGCAAGAATATACATGGGCATGTTTAATTAAGGTAAACATGCCCTTACATTTTGCTGTAAGGGTTTTACGTTGGTGCTTTTAATGGTTTTGTCAAACAGAATGAGTTTGGAGTATAAGAATAAGCAAGACATAAAGGCTTAAGGTGCATTGGAAGGCATGATGACTTTTATTTAATGAGTAACTTTTTGCCTATTACTTGAAACAGTCGCATAATAGTTGAATCTTGTCTAAATTTTTTATTGAGTCTGTATTAAGTTGTAGTTTCATTTCTTGGAAATGACAGCTGTGGACCGAACAAATGCATAGAATTGGGTCTACGTGGACTTAAATTTTTATACTACTCTTTATGAGTGGCTAACTTCGACCGGTATTAGATGCACGCAGAAGTAAAAAATATTGACCAAACAGCAATAGAGCACGTACATGATTTTCACCAAATTGTGTTGGGCCTTAATGGCTATGTTGATTTTCGAATCAATGATGATCTCGATGCTGTAAGCCCCGCAAAAGGATGCGTTATTCCGGCTAATGTCAGTCATTTTTTTGTGGGCAACAAAGATAGTAAAGTGTTGGTAATTGATATTGATACGACTGATGAATTATTGAAACCAAATCCAGTGAAGATACCGACCCTTTCAAATGGTTTGGTTTCTTCCAATCAAACTCAATATGTTTCTGATATTTCTGGTGATGATAAACCCTGGTCTAATACCAAACGTCGGATTGACACGATTAATATCAGTGATGCTCAAAAATTGTTTCAAGCGGCCAGATACTTTGAAGTACATAATAACTTCAGGCGTTTATACACCAGTTGTGCCAGTGAACTGAGTCGATTTTCAGACGAACAACTAATGCACTGTATTTCAGCTATGATGCTGCACAGTGTATCAGCCCGAGTGACAGATATGATGCCCCGGCAGCAATCACATCATCGGATCAATGTTGAAAAGTTACGTCAGTGGGTCAGCTTGAATCTGACCGAAAAAATCACAGTCAGCTCAATGGCTGATATCATGTGTATGAGTGTCAGTCATTTCCATACGTGCTTTGTTGCATCTGCTCATAAAACCCCACATCAATTTGTGGTTGAAATTCGTCTGCAGCACGCTTTGGATAAAGTTCGCAATACTAATTTATCATTTTCGTGTATTGCTGATGAGGTAGGGTTTTCCAGTCAGAGTGCCATGACAAATACCTTTCGTAAACACTTGGGGAATTCACCGCTACAACTCAGAAAACATTACTCCAACGTGTTTCGCTGAGCGCTAAGGAACTGATTTTAAGGAAGAAAAATAGACGCTTTTAAGCTTTGCTTGAAAGTGGAGGCTATTGAATTTTTGCATACTCTTCGCTAATACGCAGATCGTTAACTATGATTAGGATGAACTGATGATTCTGTCATTTCAGTTATATAGAGAATAAAGAAGTAATAAAAAACTGCAGTACAAAAATAATGAAAAATAGTCTGCGGAGGTCTGAATGAAAATAGTTAAAGTGATAAGCGTTATCCTTTTGATGGGTGTTATGAACAAACCAGTAATTGCTGGTACTCTGGATAACATCAAAGAAAGAGGTTTCCTCAAGTGTGGGGTGAATACCGGACTGCTTGGGTTTTCAATTAAAAATGACAATGGCCGCTGGGAAGGGTTTGATGTTGAGTTCTGTAGGGCTTTAGCGGTCGCTATTTTTAATGACCCTGAGAAAGTCGAGTATAGAGGCTTAAATGGCTCTGAACGATTTAAAGTATTGTCGGATGGCGAAGTCGATATCTTGTATCGGAATACGACCTGGACTTTAACTCGCGATTCAGCAATGGGGATTACGTTCGCAGGGGTGAATTACTACGATGGTCAAGGCTATATGGTCAAGTCCGACGCGGGTATTAACAGTGCTTATGAACTTAGTGGGTTGAGACTATGTACTGAAGAAGGCACCACTGGTGTGACGAATTCCATCGACTTCTTTAATTTCAATAATATGAAGTATGAGATTGTTTCTTATGAGACTTCTGCAGGGGTCAGAGATGGTTTTCAACAAGGAGAGTGTGATGTTATCTCAAATGATCAATCCGCTTTATATTCACAGCGACTAAATCTTGAAGACCCTTCTTCAGTTGTTATTTTACCTGAGCTGATTTCCAAAGAACCGCTTGGACCTTCTGTTAAGCGTGGTGATGATGAATGGTTTGATATTGCTCATTGGGTATTGAATATGATGATCGAGGCTGAGTTCCTTGATATTAACTCAGTCAACGCGGTAAGCCTCAGAGAATCAGGAAGCATGGAACAAAAGCGTCTGTTGGCTTTAGGCCATTTGCCGGTTGTTGAAACGGATGAAAAGCCAGAAGAAACTTTAACGGCGGAGCTTGGAACGCACGAGATTGATTTAAATCTCGAAGCTGGTTGGGCATATCGGGTAATAACTCAGATAGGAAATTACGGTGAGGTATTTAAACGAACTATAGGTGCTCAGTCAGAGTTGCAGATAGCACGTGGTCTGAATGCGCAATGGAATAATGGCGGCATTCTATACTCACAGTCTTTTCGATAATCTTTATTTTCCGTTACTACAACAATACATAATCAAACGGGGTGAATTAATTATGGCAAAAAAACATAGTATTGATACTTCCAGTAAGTATCGCTCTCTTATCATCTCAATAGTTCTGTTCTCTTTGTTAGTGCTGGGCATCATGTCATTGAGCTTTTATATCTCGAGTCAGTTGGAGAAAGACACTAAGGTCATTAATACGGCTTTTGAACAGACTTCACTGATCAATCAGGTGACCAGTGATTTATACATCATTAACAGCCAATACAATGCTGGTGAAGCGTATAACTTTGCCCAGGAACGCCTTCAAAAGGTGATGGAGCTGATTGATGCGCGCATGCAGACCTTTAAAAATGGTGGCAATCTGCCAGTAGTAGGTCTTGGTTTGAACTCAGATCTGGAGTTATTGCCTATTGATGGGCCAGTCGATAGTCAAGGGCGAAATCTGATGAATGATATGCTGGGAGTATGGACTGAGTATAAGCGTCGTATTGAGCCGGTGCTCAATTTCAAACGACAAATTGGTGACAATCAGGCCTTTGCCCAACGGTATCAGTTTTATGGTTCGATCATGTGGAAGCAAGGCGCAATCAATGGCCTGAACAATATGAACCTGCATTTTGATACAGATCGTTATGCCATTTATCTGCAAGAGCTGAGCAACCGTAAGCTGAGCATTCTTCGGATGGCGCAGATTGCCGGTGCTATTATTACTGCACTGAGTTTATTGTTTATTTTGTTTTACTTTATTCGACAATTGCGCAAAACCGACTTCGCCCTGGAAAAAGCTCGAGAAGAAGCGAATGGTATTTTAAGCACGGTTAGGGAGGGTTTATTTCTAGTCAACGAAGACCGAATCATTGGTAGTGAGTATTCTGATGAATTGGAGCAGATTTTAGAAACAGATGATATTGCCGGTCAGGAACTCTCAGAAATGCTTAAAAGAGTAGTGACTGGAACAGACTTGAATAATGTAAATACGTTTATCAAGGTGCTATTTGATCCTAAAGTGGTGGAAGATTTGATTGGCAGTCTGAACCCTTTGAAACAGGTGAGCGTCAATATTGAAAAAGACGGTGGTAGTTTTGAAACCAAGCACTTGAGTTTTAACTTTTTTCGGGTGATGGCTCGAGGAAAAATTCACGATATCCTGGTTTCTGTCAGTGACGTAACTGATAAGGTACGACTGCAGGAACAGTTGGAGACTACTAAAAGCGAGGGTGAACAACAGATTGAAATGTTGATTTCCTTTATGAATGCAAACCCGGCTATGTTGAAAGAATTTCTGGATGATAGTTCTACAGGTTTAACGCAAATTAACGAAATTTTGAAGGACACTGTATCTGGTAAGGCTGACTTTCGAGCCAAAATAGATAAAATTTTCGTTCAAATTCATAAGATTAAAGGTGAAGCGGGTGCTATCGATTTATCTGCCTTTGCTGAAAAGGCACATGATTTTGAAAGTGACTTACAGGATTTGAAGTATGTCACTGATATTAAAGGTATGGATTTTCTGCCTTTGACAATCAAGTTGGATCAATTGATTTCATATACAGATACTTTGAAAGGCCTATCATCGCGATTGGGTGTCAGCACTGCAGACAGTTTGTTGAGTTCAGCATCTGATAAATCAACTGACAAAGCCAAGAAACAAAGAGCTGATAAGGCGCCTGACACGAGTAAACAGGATTGGGCTCACTTGAGTAAATTGGTAGATGATGTTGCCAGTGATTACAATAAGGATGTGGATTTTGTGGTCAGTGGTTTGTCTGAAATTCCAATGAATGCGGATTATAAAAGCGTGATCAATGGTTTTTGTGTCCAGTTATTGAGAAATTGCCTGGCGCATGGTATTGAAACGCCCGAAGAGCGTGAGGGAATGCGTAAATCAGCTAAGGGAAGAATTGATCTGCGGGCTGCTGAACTTCCAGATGGCTCAATTGAGCTGGTTGTTCGGGATGATGGACGAGGATTTAATGATGCTCTGATTGCCAAACGGCTGGTAGATAAAGGAGTTGTCAGTGAAGATGAAATTTCCACGTGGTCGCGCGATGAAATTATCAAGCATGTTTTCTCCCAAGGTGTTTCTACCGCAGATGTTGGTATGCATGCCGGGCGAGGTGTCGGCTTGAATGTCATTAACGAAGGCATTCGCAAAGTGGGAGGGAAGTTGCGCTTGAAGCAAGTGATGGATAAGTTCTGTCAATTTGAGATTGTATTGCCGCCAATCCACCAATAAGAAAAACAGCGGCGAGTTTTGTACCGTAAGTATAGAGAGAATAGGGGAAATTAGATGATTAAGTTACTGGTTGTAGATGATTCAAATATTATACGTTCTCGCATAGAGCGAATTTATGCGACAGATTTTGATGTGCAGATTGTCGGCAAGGCTAAAAATGGTGTCGAAGCAGTGCAACAGGTTGAAGAACATAACCCAAGCGTGGTGACGATGGATTTGACTATGCCTGAAATGGATGGTGTAGCCTGTATTGAAAAATTGATAGGAGATGATCCAAAGATAAAAGTATTGGTTGTCTCGGCATTGTCTGATATTGCTACGGGGTTGTTGGCTATTGAAAAGGGAGCACGTGGATTTCTCTGTAAACCCTTTACCGACGAAGAGTTGGTTGAGGCTTTGAACAAGGTTGTCAGGACTGCTCACTAGAACTGACCTTTAGAACTACCCATCAGGGAAGTGGGTAGAATCAGGTGATTATTTTTCATAGGCATTTGTAGGGCTGATGAATTGCCTGTCATGCAATTGGATGTCAATGCCATGCCATCAAATAGCTGTATTACGAATTACTAAAGAGACACAATAAGCTTATAAGCAGCCCGGACTGAGATATTTTCCTGTGAATACATATGTCTGTTGCTTATTCTTTTAAAGTACTTTTCCAATGCCTTGGTGTGAGCGTTCTTGACAATGAAAATAGGTATCCTGCAATGTGATCGTGTTCTTGATGAATTAAATGAACAATTCTGTGATTATCCACAGATGTTTATTCAGCGAATGCGAAGGGTTGAATCAGAATTAACGTTCTCAGTCTACAATATACAAGCGGGTCAGTACCCGGAGCTTGATGATTGCGATGCTTATATCACCACTGGCAGCCGTCATGGTGTGAATGATGATCTTGAGTGGGTGAGAGATTTCAGGAGATTCATTGCTTTTTTGGATAAGGCAAAGAAAAAATGTGTCGGTATTTGCTTCGGCCATCAACTCATTGCTTCCGTTTTAGGGGGAGAGGTTGTGCGATCGCATAAAGGTTGGGGAGTTGGAATTGCTGAAACCGAAGTGGTGGCTGTGCAACCATGGATGAAGCCATCGGTATCTAAAATCAATATGCTTGTCAGTCATAAAGATCAGGTTATTACATTGCCTGAACAGGCTGAAGTATTATTACGTAGTAATTTTTGTCCGTATTTCATGGTGCAATACAGCCCACACATGATGAGTCTTCAAGGACATCCGGAATTCAGTCGGGAGTATTCTGCAGCTCTTATGCAGGTGCGTGAAAAGGATATATCAACTGACAGGGTGGGAGATGCTCTAGAATCGCTATATTTGCCACTTGATGGTGATTTGATGATGAGTTGGATCATACGTTTTTTAAAAGCTCAATAATAGAATCCATTTTTATCGATGTTCAGCGCTTAATAAGTCAGGTGTGTGTCGTCCTGCCCATGAAAATGGGGTTCTTGTTCAAGCTATTTTTGCGTATCAATATAATTATATGGCAGGCAATTTATGCTGTTCGCCATACATTCAACTGTCTATACATATTTCCCTCTAAATTGGATGATTCTCCTGCGGCTAATAACGATTTATAACGTTATTTAATAATAAATGCGAATAAATGATCAGCCGTGTTTTCAGTTTTATTTTAAAAGAAAAATAGAGGAGATTATGAGAATGAAAAAGCGACTGTTAACAGTCTTACCTGTAGTGCTACTTGCTGCTGGTTTTTCTGAAATGGCAAATGCGTTGGATGTGAATCTGTATGGTCGTGTCCGTCTGGTTCTTGACTATGACAATCCGGATGATGGACAGACAAAGCTGGATGTTCTGAATGGTTCATCACGTTTTGGTATCAAAGGCAGTGAAACATTGACCGATGACCTGTCCGCTTTCTATCGCGCGGAGTTTCAATATAACGCGGCTGATGGTTTCAATCTGAATGATGAGAAAGGCAATGATTTTCGATTGCGCCTGGGCTATGCCGGCATTAAAGGAAATTGGGGTTCTTTGCAGATTGGTCAGGATTGGACTCCAATGTACAGTCTTGTAACCTCAAAGGTTGATGATCCAGAGTTCTATTTTGGTTTTGGTTTCGGCCAGAATAAAGGTTCCTCATTTCGTCAAAATAATATGGTGAAGTATAATTACACCAGCACTGGTTATTCCAATGGTAATGGCTTTAAATTCTCCGGTGCTTTAATTGCTGACGGTTCTGACAGCGGTTTTACAGAATTTCAACCGGCAATAGCTTACAAGGCAGGGCCGATGTATTTTGGTGCTGTTTACCGCGCGCAGAGTCTTGAAGGGGAAAGTGATAAGGATACACTGGGTCTGGCATTCAGCTGGAAACCAACAAGTACTTCTTTCATAGGTATGGACTATCTGGATTATTCTGATGCTGCTGATAGTGGGAATGATGAGCAATCCTTTGATATCACGGGGACTGTGAAAGTGGGTAATGGTTTATTCCTGACAAGTGTATATGGCATGACTGACAATAACGCTGGCACCAAAGATGTTGACAATATTGTTATCCAGTTGGCCCGAAAGTTCAGCAAAAGAACCAAAATCTGGGTCGCAGCAACAAGCTCTTCTGACAATGTGGAAAATACCGATCGAAGCCGTTTTCAAGTCGGTATTCGACGTAATTTCTTCTAGCTAATGTTCTTTATGAAACGATAGAGATAATAGTGTTTATTTGTCCAGACAAACGCGTTTTAATGTTGGGGCAAGTGATGAATTCTGATTGTCTTTTCCAGCAAGTGTAAATTAGTTGTCAGTAACAGGATGTTGATTACACTTGTTGGATTCTATCTATGTTCATATCGTCAGTAGTGTATATTCAAAAAGTAATGTGTTAACTATATTGGGAGAAATTATAATGAAATTTAATCAACTTCTGGCCGCTTCTGCGTTGTTGGCCAGCGTAACAATAGCTCAGTCTGCAGCTGCAGCAACTTTGGACACCATTAAAGAACGAGGCTCGCTTAAATGCGGAGTAACTAATGGTTTGACCGGCTTTTCGAATCCGGATGAAAATGGCAATTGGGAAGGTATGGACGTTGATGTCTGCCGTGCTTTGGCTGCGGCTGTTCTCGATGATGCCAGCAAAGTTGTCTATGTACCGACCTCTGGGAAAACACGTTTCACTGCTCTGCAAACCGGTGAAATTGATATTCTCTCCAGAGTAACTACCTGGACATTAAGTCGTGATACTAAGTTAGGCCTGAATTTTGCAGGCGTCAACATGTACGATGGCCAAGGTTTTATGGTGCGAAAAAGCTTGGGCGTTAAAACCGCCAAGGAATTGGGTGGTGCTTCAATTTGCATGAATACTGGCACCAGTACAGAAACCAATATTGCAGACTATTTCAAAGCGAATGGCCTGAAATATAAAACTGTCTTATTTGAAAAGTCCAGCGAAGTTGCTACGGCCTATGATCTTGGGCGTTGTGATGTGTACACCAGTGATAAGTCTGGTCTGGCAGCTCAGCGTTTGAAAATGAAAAATCCCGATGAACATATCATTTTAGCAGACACTATTTCTAAAGAACCCCTGGGGCCTGCTGTCAGACATGGCGATGACCAGTGGTTTGATATTGTAAAGTGGACTTTGTATGCATTGGTTGAGGCTGAAGAATTAGGCCTGAATCAATCAAACGTTGGTTCTCAGGCTGCTTCAACTAATCCGACCATTGCCCGTTTTGTTGGCACTAAAGGTGATAACGGTAAAAACCTTGGGCTGGATAGTGATTGGGCTGTCAAAGCCGTTCAGGCCGTTGGTAATTATGGCGAAGTTTATGAACGCCATGTCGGTGAAAAGAGCAAATTGCAAATCCCTCGTGGTCTTAATAAAACCTGGAAAGATGGCGGTTTGCTGTATGCAATTCCTCTAAGATGATAGTTGCTAGGCTCTATAGTTTTTAGAGCACATTTGGTAAAGCTTGAGGTTTATCTGTAAGGCTATTGATGGACGTAAGCCTGATAAATCTTAAGCTCTACTTTTTTTGATGTTGTTTGGTAGTGAATACATGAATTTTAAAGTACTCAATAATGCGAAAGTGCGTAATGTCATCTATCAGGTATTGCTGGTAGCTGTCGTGGTGGCTGTTGTTCTGTTTTTAGTCATCAATGCAGGAAATAATTTAGCCAAACAAGGCATTGCGTCTGGTTTCGGTTTTTTGCAGTTATCAACAGGTTTTGATATTGCTTCAAGCTTGATTCATTATGATGAATCAAGCACCTACCTACGCTTGTTTTTCGCGGCATTAATCAACACCTTGTTGATGTCATTCGTATCCATCGTGTTTGCGACTATTATTGGTTTCAGCATCGGTATTATGCGAATGGCAGAGCACCCTTTGGTGGCTAAAATTGCTGCGGTCTATGTGGAAACCCTGCGAAATATTCCCTTATTGTTGCAAGTATTTTTCTGGTATTTTGCTGTTCTGCAACCATTGCCATCGCCTCGCAGTAGTCTGGCATTCTGGGATGGGTTGTTTATAAACAATCGAGGTATGCATCTTCCAAGCCCAATTCTTGATGGTAACTACCTTGGGTTTCTGGCAAGTCTGATGATTGCTGTTGGCCTGCTTATTTACTTTCTGCGACAGGCTAAATCAATTCGAATCCTGCAGGGGCAGAGTCAGCCCAAAAGCTGGTGGCTAAGTCGATTGCTACCCATCAGTATTATATTAATCATTATCTATTTTACATCCGGTACCTCATTGCATTGGAGTGTGCCCGCTCTACAGGGGTTTAACTTTGAAGGGGGTTGGGTTATCAGCCCTGAGTTTTTCGCCTTGTTTATTGCTTTGTCTACTTACACCGGTGCTTATATTGCTGAAAACGTTCGTTCGGGTATTCAATCAATCAAAAAAGGACAGATAGAAGCCGGTAGGTCATTAGGGCTCAATTCGTTTCAGATCATGCGTTTTATTATTATTCCTAATGCACTGCGGGTCATTATTCCCCCTTTGACCAATCAATATTTGAATCTGACCAAGAACTCCTCATTGGCTGCGGCCATTGCGTATCCTGATCTAGTATTGGTGTTTGCCGGAACAGCTTTGAATCAAACAGGGCAGGCTGTTGAGATTCTGCTGATGATCATGCTGGTTTACCTGTTGATCAGCCTGCTTATATCAGCGTTTATGAATTGGTATAACTCCCACGTAAAGATTGTTGAGAGGTAGGTTATGAATACGACTGATCAAAAAGAAACGCTGGCATTCAAATTCAAACAACTGTTCGATCAATTGTTTGGTTCTATTGCAAAAATTGTGCTCACACTAGTGACTTCCTACTTGTTGTATCTGACCTTGCCGCCGATATTGAATTGGGCTTTATTGGATGCTAACTGGTTAGGCACAACAGCAGCTGACTGCGATGGCGGCGGTGCCTGTTGGGTGTTTGTGCGTGTCTGGTGGCAACAATTGATGTATGGACAATACCCTGATGCTGAAATATGGCGTTTGAATATCTGCGGTTTATTGTTTGTTGGTCTGGTTTTCGTCATGGCAGCCGATCGACTATTCAGTATTAAGCTAAGGCGGTTGAGCCTGCTGATAACCTTGTTCGTTTTCCCCATTGTTGCATTTGTGTTGATGTATGGTGGCTTCTTGGGGTTGCCGGTGGTAGAAACGCGCTATTGGGGAGGCTTGTTTTTGACTCTGGTCATTGCTGTTTTTGGTATTGTGACCTCATTTCCAATTGGCGTGGTTTTAGCTCTGGGCCGAATGTCCGACCTGCCTTTTGTACGATTGTTCTGTATCGGTTTTATTGAACTATGGCGTGGTGTTCCGTTGATAACCGTATTGTTTATGGCCTCGGTTATGTTTCCGTTATTTATGCCGGAAGGCGTCAATATTGATTCCTTATTTCGTGCTCTGGTTGGTGTGAGTTTGTTCGCCGCGGCTTATATGGCTGAAATCATTCGGGGTGGCTTGCAGGCTATCCCCAAAGGCCAGTATGAAGCTGCCAAAGTCATGGGGCTGGGATATTGGCAATCCATGTTTCTGATTATTCTGCCGCAGGCCATTACGATTGTAGTGCCTGGCATTGTCAGTGCGTTTATCAGTTTGATCAAAGAAACTACTCTGGTCTATATCATTGGCATGTTTGATTTTCTGGGTATTGTGCAGTTTTCTACCAGCAACTCTGACTGGATTCAATATTCAAAAGAAGGTTATGTGTTCGTTGGCTTGGTGTTCTGGGTACTGTGCTATTCAATGTCGAGATACAGCAGGAAGCTTGAATATGTTCAAACTCGATAGTGTGAATGTTCAATGTATCAAAATATTACAGGGGCTATGAGGATTTATTATGTGTAGATGGGTAGCCTATATAGGTGAATCAGAGTACTTGAATACTATGTTGGTGGATTCGGAAAATTCCTTGATTCAACAAAGTATCAGTGCCAGCAAAGGTGACCCTGCGGTCAATGGGGATGGTTTTGGTCTTGGCTGGTATAGCGACCGGGGTGAGCCCGCGGTTTATCGCGACATTATGCCCGCATGGCATGACCCCAATATGCTGGAATTGACCAGACATATTCAATCCAGCGTTTTCTTTGGACATATCCGGGCGACGACGGGTACAGCAGTATCACGAGATAATTGCCATCCGTTCAGGAACCAGGGGTGTCTGTTTATGCATAATGGCATGGTGCAGAACTACCACAAATACAAACGTAGGATTGAGTCACTATTATGCGATGAATATTATGGTTTGAGGAAAGGGTCAACTGATAGTGAAGTATTGTTTTATCTATTATTGCAATTTGATTTTTTTGTTGACCCTAAAGCAGCCGTAGGGCGTTTAATCAAAACCATAGAAACCATTATTGTTGACAACAATAATGCTGATGAGGCTGATTTTCTACGTATGAGTCTCTGTTTGACCGATAAAAATAAAATTTATCTGGTTCGCTATGCGACTAATCCCAGACCTCCTTCGGCCTTTTATAAGCGTACTGATAAAGGCTGGGTTATTTCTTCTGAACCGACATATGGTCACTTCTCCGAATGGGAAAATGTTGGTGATAGTGATCTTTTAATATTTGATAAAGATGACGTGACAAAACAAACCTTGGATATTAATTAAGAGATCTTATTATGAGCCTGCAAAAACAAGTTGTTGATGCAACAGCATCCGTCGAGATTAAAGCCTTGAATAAATGGTATGGTGATTTTCATGTTTTGCGTGATATTGATTTAAGCGTTGCGCAAGGAGAAAAAATTGTTATCTGTGGTCCTTCAGGTTCAGGAAAGTCCACATTAATTCGCTGTATTAACTATCTGGAACAGTTTCAGCAGGGGCAGTTGGTTGTCGATGGCACAGAATTAAATCAGGATGTTAAAAATATTGATGCAGTTCGCCGCGAAGTGGGAATGGTCTTCCAGGACTTTAATCTGTTCCCTCATTTGAGCATATTGGATAATCTCACACTTGGACAGATCTGGGTTCGTAAAACTCCCAAGCGAACAGCTGAAGAAATAGCAATGCAATATCTGGAGCGAGTAAAAATACCTCAACAAGCTCACAAGTTTCCAGGTCAGCTGTCTGGTGGGCAGCAACAGCGTGCTGCTATAGCTAGGTCCTTATGTATGTCACCGAAAATTATGTTGTTTGATGAACCAACCTCTGCATTGGACCCTGAAATGATCAAAGAGGTGTTGGATGTGATGGTTGAGCTGGCTGAAGAGGGTATGACAATGTTATGTGTTACCCATGAAATGGGTTTTGCCAAAACAGTGGCAGACAGGGTTATTTTTATGGAGAGCGGCAAGATCATTGAACAGGGAAGTCCGAAAATATTTTTTGATAGTCCGGAATCAGATCGCTTGCAGCAGTTCTTAAGCCAGATTCTGCACCAATAGAAAGTGTGATTAGTTGGCACAAAGGAGGCTGTTTAATCATGTACATCAAACCAAAAATACAATAATAAAATGAAAAAATATACCTTTACCTATTCGATTCATGTGTTCTTAGTTGCTATGGCATATAGCTTGGCTTTTTCTAATGTGCATGCCAATTCCAATGTATTGAAAGTTGGCCTTGAGTCAATAGCAACATCCTTAGATCCACATTTTTTGAATATTGCACCAAATAACCAAGTCAACGCGAGCATATTTCAAGGTCTAACTTCTATGGATGGAGATTCTAAAGTTGTGCCAATGTTGGCAGAAAGTTGGCGTTTAGTAGATGACACCGTTTGGGAGTTTAAGTTACGAAAAGGAGTCAAGTTTCATGATATGTCCGACTTTGATGCATTTGATATAACGTTTACAATGTGTCGAATTGCAAAAAACTCTGATAGCTTTAACTCGTTTATAAAGCAGATCGAAGCTATCGAAGTAGTTGATAAGCATACAATATTAATTAACACATTGACTCCTTTTGCTTTATTGCCAATAGATCTGGCTTCTGTTGGAATAATTTCGAGTGGCAGCTATAAAAAAGCATATAACAAAGATGCTTGTGATTCCCTTGGAAACGGCTGGCCTGATCCCGCAGATTTTGATCTTCCCAAAGGGCAGCATGCTGTTGGTACTGGGCCTTATAAAGTGGCTTTGTTTAATAAAGCGAAAGAAATAATTTTGGATAAACATGACGCTTATTGGGGAAGTAGTCGTGATTGGGAAAAAATAGAACTAAAGCGTATTGACGGTGGAACACCGATGACCGTTGCCTTATTGAATGGTGAGGTCGATATCATAGAAAATCTACCTATCGAAAACATTGGCAGTGTTATGCGAGAGGGAGAGTTTAATGTGTACTCTAAAGTAACCAGTCGTTTGATTTATCTGGCTTTTGACTACTCAGACAGTGTCCACCCTACAATAGAAAATTCTGGTGGGAGAAATCCCTTTAAAAGCCATTTGGTCAGGCAAGCTATAAGCCTGGTAATAAACCGCAATGCTATCGTTGAGCGTCTTTTAAACAACTTTGGAATTCCGGCGAATCAAATCATGCATGTTAACTTTTTTGGTCATGATGATTCATTGCCTGAGTTCAAATATAGCTTGACCGAAGCGAGACGACTAATGAAAGAAGCTGGTTATGAAAATGGTTTCGATGTGACTTTCTATGCAACAAACGATCGATATATTAACGATGAAAAAATAGCATTGTCTATCTCCCATATGCTAAAAAAAATTGGTATACGTGCAAAATTGGAGACTATGGGCAAAGGCGCTTTTTTCAAGAAGCACAATCAAAAAGAATTTGCTATTTGGATGGCCGGGTGGGGTACACCAACTGGAGAGATATCTAACCCTTTGCGTGCACTTATTACCACAAAAAACGACAGTAAAGGCTTTGGCTATTGGAACCCTGGAGAATACTCCAACTCAGAAGTGGATAAATTAGTTGCTGATGCAATGCAGGGTTTTGACGAAAAAAAACGAGAAGAATTACTAAAAAAAGCTCAGTCATTGGCAATTAAGGACTTGGCATTGATTCCTCTTCACTATCAGGTTCGTACTTGGGCAATGCGCAAAGATATACTCTATAGAGGCAGGTCGGATGAATACACGATTGTATCTAATATAAAACGGTTGAAATCAGCACACCAGTAACATACTGCGACCAAAGCGTTTCTATGGGAATCGGGTCTGGAAAATTGCCTGATTCCAAGGAATTTGGGCTGATAAGCTTTCGTTATTGGTGAGTATATTCTCAACTTACCGTTTATCAATAAGATCAGCTTTACTGACAGTGGAAGCTAGTGAGTTTAATGGATTACGTTTCTATGTCTGTCTATGATGGCAGATGCCTTATAGAGAAAATGTTCTATGAAAAAAGTGTTTCTAGCTATAGTTATGGCTGATCAGTGAAATGTCCGGCAATTTTGCTCCTACATATGCAAGGCTATAATCTTTAAGCCCTGTTCCAAGTCCTCCATACTTAGAGAGTTGCACAAGCTGACTCTGGTATATTGTGGCATATAGCCCTTGTTAACGCTGAAATTCTCGCTGGGTAGAACGGCAACACACTTGGTTTTTAGAAAAGCGGTGAAATCAGTCGCTCGCCAGGGTTCATTGATTTTCAGCCAGATATGCAGGCCATAGTCCGTTTCTGTAAACTGATTGCCTGTTAGGATTTTTCTCGCTAATGCTATGCGCTTGGTGTTTTCGTTGCGGCGTTCCTTGATAAATTGTTGCATGGTGCCATCCTTTATCCATTCGCTGGCAATGTGATTGGTTAGAGGAGATGACATCCAGGTGGTCACGCGCAATGCAGACAATGCGCGTTGATACAGCGATGATGGTGGCACCAGATATCCTGCGCGCAGTCCGGGTGTGGCTGATTTTGAATGACTGGTGGTGTAACAGACGATAGAGGAGTCAAGCTCCGCTAAAGGCGGTATTTTATTCTCTATCAATGCACCATAAGCATCATCTTCAATAATAAATAAATTGTGCTTTTTGGCAATGGCAATAATCGCTTGTCGACGCTCCAGTGGGATCGTCGACAAGGTTGGATTTTGCATGTTGGGTACGATATACAGCAGCTTTGCTTTTTGTTTTTTTAATGTGGCTTCCAGTGCTTCTGGCAGGATGCCGTGTTCATCCATCTGAATTCCAGTTAGCCTTAAACCCAGCATATTAGCAGCGCCAATGATGGCGGGTGATGTCATACTTTCTACCAGGATGCGGTCATTCGGGCGGGTGATAGCCAACAGGCAAATAAACCCGCCATGGGTTGCCCCGCAGGTCAAAATAACATTTCTCGGCCCCAGTGTTTTCAAACCCAGGTGCGACAACCAGATCTTGGCAGAATCGATGTGACTGCTGACCGAACATTCCGGGTGATATTGCATCAATTCTGTAATTTCCTTGTCAGAGCTGATAGAGGCGATAGCCTGAGTGAGTTTCTCTCCTGATATATTGCTGGAGGGGAAGTTGGAGCTCATATCAACCATGTTGTTCGTGCAGGTATCAGACCATGGTACATCACCTATATCTGGTAGTGATCGTACATAAGTGCCTCGGCCGATTTCTCCAGAGACAAAGCCTTGTTCTTCAAGCACATTGTAGGCTTTGGTAATCGTGGAAGCGTTGACTCCCAATGAGTCGGCTATCTGGCGTTGGGAGGGTAAGCGCTCTCCTGGGGGGATTGATCCATCAGTAATGGCATCAATAATTGATTCGACGATAAGGGCATAGATAGGGCCTTTTCCCTGCTCAATCTGCTTGGCTAAATTACCACTGAGAAACCAATTCATACTGCTCGTCATTTTTGTTTTTAAGTTAAGTATAGACTATCTCATAGAATTTCAGCTTCTAACAATATAATTATATGTCATGCAATTTGTGCAATTTATCTCACATTCAACAATCTGTTCTGCTTGATACTTCGTCGCCTATTATTTGCTCACGATAATTGTGAGCGTGAGTTTAGATATCAGAGTTTAGTGTGAACAGGCCCGAGACTTTGATGTTGATAGCCAGTCTGGTCAGTAGTGCTCTGAATAACAACGAAAATAGATATGGAGCATAGTTATGTTGAAAATAGGTTTAGTCGGATTTGCACTGGTGGGTATGTCTTTGATGCACAGTGGAAAGGCCGAAACTCTTGATGAAACTATTGACGGAACTCTAGAACAAGTCAGGCAGCGAGGTTGGGTAAACTGTGGTGTAACCCAGGGCTTGGAAGGGTTTTCAAAGCGTAATCAGCAGGGTAACTGGGAGGGGTTGGATGTTGAGTTATGCCGCGCTGTTGCTGCTGCTATTCTGGGAGATGCTGAACAAGTGGATTATTTCCCGCTGTCAGCTAAGGCGCGCTTTTCGGCTCTGCAATCAGGAAAAATAGATATTTTATCGCGAGTTACAACCTGGACCCTGACTAGAGAGGCGAAACTGGGTTTACGTTTTGCCGGGATCAATATGTATGATGGTCAAGGGTTTATGGTGCGCAAGGACCTTGGGGCGAACTCAGCTCGTGAGCTGAATGGTGCTTCTATATGTTCGAATTCAAGCAATAGTACCCTGGCTAATGTGGCTGATTTTTTTAAGCTAAATGGCATGGAATATACGCCCATTATTTTTGAAAAATCCAGTGAGGTATTGCGAGCTTATGATCAGGGCAGGTGTGATGTCTACACCAGTGACAAATCGGGCCTGGCTGCGCAACGTTTGCAGTTAATGGAGCCGGACCAACATGTGTTACTGCCCGATACAATATCCAAAGAACCTTTGGGGCCAGTTGTCCGAAGTGGCGATGAACAGTGGTTTGATATTGTTCGTTGGACTCTCAATGCGGTGATTGAGGCTGAGTTTCTGGGTATCACGTCGAGCAATGCCAGCGAATTGAAAGAGTTTGGGGTTATGCAACAAAAACGTTTGTTGGGTTCAGAAGGCGACTTCGGTTCTGCTATGGGACTCAATGCTGACTGGGCTTTTACTATTATCACTCAAGTCGGGAACTATTCTGAGATCTATGAACGAACCGTTGGTTCTCAATCGCCATTGGGTATAGCGCGTGGCTTAAATGCTCAATGGAATAATGGTGGTATTTTATATTCCCAGCCTATAAAGTAGAAAGTCACTTTATTAACCCGGTTAAGCTGAGTTTCAAACTGTTTAATGGCCACTTCGTGTCAGCAAGTTTGGGACGCTACTCATACTTTTGAAACGTTTGGCTGTTTTATCGCTGTTGTGTGTCTCAGTGCTCATTATTGCAGTTGGGTTGAACTTACCTCGGTTGTTATCCTGGGGAATTGAACAGCAGTTACTGAAAAATGGGGCTGATAATGTCCATGTCACAATGGATGTTATCAACACTAGAGAGTTGTCGTTTAATCGTCTGGCTTTTTCTTTGCCTTATGAATCAAATCAAGCTCGCATCGATTTAAAAAATATCGATATTGCCTATAGCCTGAAGCAGCTGTGGCAAGGGCGAATAGCAACCGTTACAGTAGAGTCAGCAGATATTGACTTGCAGTTTGCAGATCAAAAGTCAGCCGTCCCTTTATTGGATGATTCAGCAGCAATATTAGCCTCATTTTCTACAGTGAAAGCCTTGCGTAATATGTTGGCTCAAAATATGGCAAAAGTGCTGCCATTCGAAGCAGTGACCATCAATAACATTCAAGTGAACAGTCGCTCGACTGAAACACAACAACGTACTGAACTTGAGTTGAAGGTGCAAAAAAATGCAGACGATGTTCGGTTGGACCTTTTGTGGAATCAACAAAAACAAATCAGATTAACTTTTCAACAAGGAGATTGGCAGGCCAATGTTGTAGACGTAGAAGATAATGAAACAACACGATTAATACTGGGGTTGCAAATCAGCCCGCAAGGCCTGTTGCTAGACAGTAATTTTGACCTGATGGCATTGCAGGGGTGGTCAAGCTCTGTCGATAAAGATTTGCAAGATATAACCGCCAAAGATATTTCCCTGAAAGTTCATTTGGAGATGCCTGGTGTGAGCGGCCAACTGTCGGCAGAGTTGGATTGGCGTATTGCTGCTGTGACAATGGCTGGCCTGTCTATTGATGATTTTACGGGTAGTTTGCCAATAAATGTCAGTGAAATTAATGGTTTATGGGTGGTTCAAACCGAGGTTGCAGATATAGCGGCTCGAAAGTTGGAGCTGTCTGGACACCAGATACAGTCCTTAACCGTTGGTTTGAATGATGCAACGCTGCAAGCTAACTCTGCTCTCATTGAGCTAGATGGAATTCTTGCAATTGATGTTCAGAAACTTGAAACTGAAGATTCACTGTTGGTCGAAGGACAGGCATTGGAGCTTTCGACAAAGACACAAGGCAAGGTTCAACTGAGGTTGGCAGATGGGCGTGTTGACCAACACAGCTTTCATCTGCATCTGGAACCGCAATGGACCTTAGCGGTAAAGCGACTGACAGCAGCCGATTTGCAGTTACCAAAAGGCATTTCAATACACTCTGAACAGGCGTTGGATGTTCGGGGCAATGGAAGGTCTTTCGAACTCTTATCGCCGCTTCCGGTAATCACGCAGATAAAAAGCGAAAACTTAGTCTTGGAAAATATGTCCATGGCCTTAAAGCCTTGGCAATGGAATGTATCTCGGTTTGCTTGGACTGATCAGGACTTGGAAATAACCGGAAAAATCGATATTCCCTATTTGAATATATCGACAACAGATAACTCGTTCCAGATCTTTCAACTGCAACAACAGTATTCGTTTGACGGGGAAAAAATACACATTACCGGGACGTTTGATGAGACTCAACGAGGCTTGCAGGCGACGAATGACCTCAAACATAATCTGGATTCTGAGCGTGGGGATGCAGTGTTTAATCTGAGCGATATTGTGGTTGATTCTTCGCAACGATGGCAGCAATTAATGCAGGAAATTTCAGTGCCAGTTGATATCGTGACTGGTCAGGTGGGTGTTGAAACCAAGGCCTCCTGGGCACTTAAAGAATCATCTGCACCTGATATTAATGCTCGTATCCAATTACAGGATATTGGGGGTGTTTATGATGAAATCTATTTCTCGGGTGTGCAGGCAGACTTGGCTATGCAACTTTATCCTTCCATTCAAACTCGGCAAACTCAGTCCCTGCAAATTGCCGCCATAGATGCGGGTATTCCGCTGACAGAGACTGTGTTGGATTTTTCATTGGACAAACCTGCCAAGGGCGATTTGCCAATGCTCACTATCAAACATCTGCGGTCATCGGTATTGGACGGAAGTGTGGTCGTGAATGATGCCGTCTATGATCTTGATAAGCCAGTCAACCGTTTATTAGTTGAACTGGACGAAGTAGATGTTGACCGTTTGGTACAATTGAATCAGCTGGATGATATTGAAGCTACTGGCCGCATCAGTGGTCGTTTGCCGGTTATAGTCGATCAGCAAGGAGTTCAGGTTGAAAAAGGTCAATTACAATCGCTGAAACCGGGTGGTGTGATTCGATATCTGGGTGATACTGAGGCTTTGGAACAAAACCAATTGGCAAATATCGCCGTTCAGGTATTAAAGAACTTTAATTATGACGATTTGCAGGCTGAGACCCAATATAGTCAAAACGGAGATTTAAATGTATTGTTGCGTCTGCAAGGCAATAACCCTGATTATGAGTCTGGTAGAGAAATTAATTTGAATATTAATGTGCAACAGAACATGCTCAAATTGCTGGAGAGTTTACGTTATGTTGATGGTTTGAATGAAGTGCTTGATCAACGAGTTCAGCAGTTTTATCAGAGAACCCAATAATTTGAAATTTGCTTGGCATAATGCGCATGAAAGAGGTATTTAAATGATGCAAACAGTTAAGGCTCGACACTCAATAAAGCGGTGTTTGCAATGGCCTTTGATGTTGTTATTGACTCTGTTTTTTATAAGTATGAGCGCCTGCAGTCCTACTGTTAAGGTAGCCGCGCCATCGGAACCGATCACCATCAATTTGAACGTTAAAATTGAACATGAGATCAAAGTGAAAGTTGATAAAGAGCTGGATGAATTGTTCGATGAAAATTCAAAGATATTTTAAATGTATTTATGTCATCAAAAGACCCTGAACACAAGGTGAGTATATGAAGATTAAAAACACTTATGCCGGCAAATTACCCAGTTTGAATAGATTTTTTAGTACAGGCATCAAAAGTCTTTTATTCATCGTTGCGTTGTTATTCTCACAAGCAAGCCTGGCTTTATCTTTGCAAGAGGCCAAAGCTCAAGGTTTGGTGGGAGAACAACTGACTGGATATCTCGGAGCGGTAAAGTCAAGTGGGGCAGTGAATGCATTGGTCAAAAATACCAACGCAAAACGCAAGAAACACTATATGGATATAGCGAAGCGTAATAATACCAGCTTGGATTCAGTTGAAAAGTTAGCCGGTAAAAAAGCTATTGCTAAAACAGCTAAGGGGCAGTTTATAAATGCTGGTAATGGCTGGGCCCGTAAGTAAACGTCAGTTTCTACTGCCTGTTTCTTATTCGCAGTTTTTTACTTAGGGGTGAAAAGCCACCTTAAAAAGAATGCTCAATACGTTCGAGCCACAGAAAAATTTGCCAGGTCTTCCAATGCTGTACGGTAAGGAGAATCTGGTAGATGCGATAAACAGGCATGGGCCAGCTCTATTTGTTCTTGCGCTTTGCGGGCTGTATATGCCAGGGACCCGGTTGATTCTATAATTTCTAATACCGCGTCAAGTTTATTGCGGTCTCCATTGTTTATAGCATCTTCAATGACCCGTTTCTCTGTTGAAGAAGCGCGTTGCAAAGCGTTTATCAATGGCAGCGTGGGCTTGCCTTCGGCTAGATCGTCACCAACATTTTTTCCCATGGCACTTGCATCTGCTGTGTAATCAAGAATATCGTCTACTAATTGAAAGGCAGTGCCAAGATATTGGCCATATTGCTGCATGGCTTGCTCTACCTTTTGCGATTGTTTGTGCATGATGGCGCCGAGCTGGGTGGCTGAAGCAAATAATATAGCTGTTTTATTGTGAATAGTGGAAAAATATTGCTCTTCAGTGGTGTCTGCAGAACCAATATTCAATAGTTGCATGACTTCACCTTCGGCTATTTGATTGGTGGTTTTGGCTAGTACTTCCATAACTCGCATGCTACCGACTTCGACCATCATCTCAAATGCGCGTGAATATAAAAAATCACCGACTAAAACGCTGGCTGCATTGCCCCAGACTTCATTGGCGGTATCTTTGCCGCGGCGCTGTGATGATTCATCGACAACGTCATCGTGCAGTAATGTTGCGGTGTGAATGAATTCAATGATGGCGGCTAATGTAATGATAGCTGAACTGGTTTGAGGTGTTTCCGGTGAACATGCATGTGAACACAGCAATAAAGAAACCGGACGAAGGCGTTTTCCGCCAGCTTGTACAATATAATGACTGAGTTGATTAATCAGGGCGACATCTGAATTGAGTTGGTTCTTTATATAGGAGTTGACCTGTTGCATATCATCTGCAACAAGTTCCAGAACGGGTTTTATATCGCTGGTTGATGGGGTGTTGGTGGCAATATTGGTTACCATAATCGTTTTCAGCCTGTTATTTTTACTGTATTTGAGTTGTCAGGGTCTGTAGACCTATGTGTTTTGTTTTGTGAAAGCTACATAAAAGACTTTTCACTGGCATTTCAGCACCATTTTAATGCTGCAAACGCAGTCTAGCATGGCTTTTTTGGCTATGGGGAGAAAATTATTGATTCAGTTTACTTTTTGTTGGGAATAATAGTTGACCAATGGCATTGAAATGGATAGTATTTCGCGCCTAATTCTCTCATGGTGCAAAACGCCCATGTGACGACGAAATTCCTTTGATCCTTTTTGGAGAAGACACAGAATGTACGCGGTAATTCAAACAGGTGGCAAACAATACAAAGTTGCTGTCGGTGATAAAGTAAAAGTAGAGCTATTAAAAGCAGAAGCAGGTGATCAAGTCGATTTGGATCAGGTGCTGATGATTGCTGATGGCGAAAATGTTCAAGTAGGTACGCCTAAACTTGATTCTGCTGTGCAGGCGAAAGTGATTCGACATGCGCGTGGTGATAAGTTGCGAATCTTGAAATTCCGTCGTCGTCAAAATTCACGTACTCGTGGTGGCCATCGCCAGCATTATACTGAGTTGGAAATTACTGGGATTGGCGGTAAGGCGGCAGCTAAATCCGCAACTAAGCCAGCGGCAAAGAAAGCAGCGACTAAAAAAGCAGCTTTTGCTGAGAGGAAACCAGCTGCTAAAAAGCCAGCGGCCAAAAAAGCTGCAGGTGGCGATGATTTGACCAAAATCTCAGGTGTTGGCCCGGTGATTGTCGGCAAATTGGAAGCGCTTGGTATTACTACGTATAAACAAATTGCTGAGTTCTCAGCGGACGATATTGCTAAAACTGATGAAGAGTTGAACTTCAAAGGTCGTATCGAGCGCGATGAGTGGGTCAAGCAAGCAAAAGAATTGATGGAAGGCTAGGAGATAAACCATGGCACATAAGAAAGCAGGCGGTAGTTCACGTAACGGTCGCGATTCCGAGTCCAAACGCTTAGGCGTTAAACGTTACGCTGGTCAAGTAGTCAAAGCAGGTAATATCCTGGTTCGTCAACGTGGCAGTGAGTTTCATCCAGGACCAAACGTTGGTATGGGTAAAGACTTTACTTTGTTTGCCTTGAAAGAAGGTGAGGTGAAGTTCGAGCGTAAAGGCCCTAAAAACCGTAGACATGTAACTGTACTTGCGGCAAGCTGAATACTTCAATTTCGATTGAATAAAAAACCCCGCTAATCAGCGGGGTTTTTTATTGGATGACTAAGTGTAAAGAGCGACTTGGTCTTAACACTTGCTGATAACTTCCTTATACTGCATAACATTCTCCTGAAAATAATGAAGCTATTAATGCTGAACGGCAAAGAACAGTAATTGCGCCAGTAATGATCGCGCTGAACAATAATTGGATAAAAGATATATATGAAGTTCGTTGATGAAGCTGTGATAACAGTCAAGGCCGGTGATGGTGGTCATGGAGCGCTTAGCTTCAGGAGAGAGAAGTATATTCCTAAAGGCGGTCCTGATGGTGGTGACGGCGGTGACGGCGGTGATATCTTTTTGGTGGCGGCCGACGGTTTGAACACTCTGGCTGATTTTCGCTATGTGCGACATTATGAGGCTCAGAAAGGCAAAAATGGTATGGGTCGGATGCGCTATGGAAATAGTGGTGATGATCTGACGATTAAAGTGCCGCCAGGTACCGTGGTCTTTGATGATGATACTGATGAGTTGATTTATGATTTGACGGATGCAGATAAGCCCGTTGTGATTGCTCGTGGTGGCAAAGGCGGCTTGGGTAATACGCACTTTAAATCCAGTGTTAACCAGGCACCGAGAAAATTCACTAAAGGTAAGGTTGGTGATGCACGTACCTTGCGCATGGAATTAAAAGTGCTGGCTGATGTGGGGTTGTTGGGTTTGCCGAATGCAGGCAAGTCGACATTTTTGCGGGCGGTCTCACAGGCCAGGCCCAAGGTTGCCAATTATCCGTTTACCACCTTGCACCCGGAGTTGGGAGTGGTGAGTTTGGGGCAAGGCAGTCATTTTGTTGTGGCGGATATTCCTGGCTTAATTGAAGGTGCTTCGGAAGGTGTTGGTCTGGGTATACAATTTCTGCGTCATTTGTCTCGAACACGCTTGTTGTTGCATATCGTTGATATTGCTCCTTATGGCGAAGAAACTGATTTGAAACAGGATATAGAAACTATCGTTCGTGAGTTGGAGCAGTATGAAGAGGCTACCGATACACCTTTAACCTCGTTGCCGCGTTGGTTGGTGATTAATAAGTTAGATGTCTTAGGTCCAGAAGAAGGGCAAAGTCGGATTGACGAGTTGTTGAAAGAATTAGATTGGCAAGGAAAGTTTTATACTATTAGTGCCATAAGCCGTAAAGGAACCCAGGAACTCTGTAATGACATCATGAATTATATTCAGCAACAATTGAAGGCTGAAACACCGGAGGTGTTACAGTCGATTCCAGTTGCAGAAGAAGGTGAGAAGGAACAAGAGTAATGCAGCGTTCAGACCTGACTAAAACCAAGCGGTGGGTAGTAAAGGTAGGTAGCTCGCTGGTGACTGATGATGGCCAGGGCCTGAATTCAGAACTTATCTATCAGTGGTCGCAGCAGATTGTATCGCTTAGGGAGATTGGTGTTGATGTTGTTTTAGTGTCATCGGGTTCTGTTGCTGCTGGTTTACAGCGTTTAGGATGGCATAAGCGACCTAATGCTTTGCATAAATTGCAGGTGGCTGCGGCCGTAGGGCAAGCGAGCCTGGTGCGTTGTTATGAACAGGTTTTTGCCCAGCATCAAGTCACTACAGCGCAAGTTCTGTTGACTGATGCAGATTTGCAGAACCGGCAACGATATTTGAATGCTCGAGCAACATTTCGGAGTATGCTTGAGTTCGGCGTTTTGCCCATTGTGAATGAAAACGATACAGTGGCTGTTGAGGAGATTCGATTTGGTGATAACGATAGTCTGGCGGCTTTGGTTGCTAATCTAATTGATGCAGATATGTTGGTTATTCTGACTGATCAGCAGGGTTTGTATGATGATAACCCTCGAACAAACCCAGCGGCAAAACTAATCGACTATGCTAATGCGAATGACCCTGATCTGATGAAATACGCAAGTGGCGGGGGGGCTCTGGGTATGGGGGGGATGGTTACTAAGCTTAAAGCGGCCAGAATTGCCTCACGTACAGGGGCTTCTACAGTTATTGCCAATGGTCGCATAGATAATGTGTTGTTATCCATTTGTCGAGGTGAAGATATAGGTAGTTTGCTAGTTAGCCAGTCAGATCGTTTGACCTCTCGCAAGCAGTGGATGGCTAATCAATTGCGGGTTAAGGGGTCCTTAACTCTGGATGAGGGGGCGGTTAAAGTATTAATTTCTTCAGGCAAGAGTTTGTTGCCGGTTGGGGTTGTTGCTGTCAGTGGCAAGTTTGATAGAGGTGAGCTTGTCAGTTGTGTTGATGCTAATGGATCTGAAGTAGCTCGCGGTTTGGTTAATTATTCATCGACAGAAGCGGCTATCATTCTGGGTAAGCCCAGCCAAAAGATTCACGAATTATTGGGATATGTCAGTGATGCAGAGTTAATTCATCGTGACAATTTGGTTTTATCTTGAAGGTGTCTTGAATGGTTGGACTGGGAGTCTGTAATTGAAATGAGTGGTTGAAAGTCAATGGGGTCAACAACGTCAATGGGGTCAACAACGTCAATAAGATAATGGTAAATACGCGAACAATAAAAAAGAGCCATTAGGCTCTTTTTTGACATCTTTTCGCTGATAATTGAATAGCCTGAAGGTCTGGTCTATTCAAATTGCTTTTGGGCAACTTTTTGAGTGGTTTACTATAATTCAGTGCTATAACAATATGCTAAATACTTTAATAGTATCTGCTCTAAAAATCTAAAGCGCCAATAAATAGCAAGCTCTTTCAGTAAGCGTTTTTACAGTTCTTTGACTCGTTTGTTTAATCGAGATTTCAAGCGTGCGCCACGGTTTTTGTGGTGTAAGCCTTTTGAAGAAGCTTGATCAATCTTTTCGGCAGCAGCTGTGTAAGCTGTTTTTGCTACTTCTTTGTCGCCAGCTTCAATCGCAGCGATCAATTTTTTGATAGCTGTACGCATTGTTGATTTTTGCGATGCATTGAGCAAACGTCTAACGTTGCTTTGTTTTGCGCGCTTGCGCGCTTGTGGAGAATTTGCCACGTTTCTTAACCTCTGTTTTCGAGGCGGCAAATATCCAGATTTTCGAGGGTGTTGTCAAGTGTTTTTCGCAATTTCTTATAATCAAAAACAGATTGGAAATTAGTGAAATTATTGCCTTGTGTCCTTTATACTCAATAATCGAGTTTAACGCAGCTAGATATATTGCTATCGGCCTTCTGCAAATCGATTATTTTTCCTGAAAAAACAAATACTTTAATACGCTATTAATGTCGAAGAAATTACTTAAATCTACTGCCGTTGTCAGTTCTATGACAATGTTGTCACGCATCAGCGGCCTGGTGCGTGACATTGTTATGGCTAATTTGTTGGGTAGTGGTGTGATGGCAGATGCTTTTTTTGTGGCATTTCGTATCCCTAACTTCTTTCGACGTCTGGTTGGAGAAGGGGCTTTTTCTCAGGCTTTTGTTCCTGTGTTTTCTGAATTGAGAGCAGATAATGACAACGATGCGAAACAGTTTGTCAGTGCTACTGCCGGTAAATTGAGCATAGTGTTGTTGCTGTTGAGTGTGGCCGGTGTCGCTGGAGCGCCTTGGTTGGTTAAACTGTTTGCGCCAGGTTTTATTGAGCATCCGGAAAAATTTGCTTTGACCGTTGATGCTTTGCGCATCATGTTTCCTTATTTGTTTTTTATTTCGCTGGTAGCAATGTCTGCGGGTATTCTGAACACACTGCAACGATTTGCCGTTCCGGCTGCAACGCCCATATTATTGAATTTGTGTTTGATTCTGGCTTTGCTTTTTATTTTGCCGATGGTGGATAGTGCAACAAGAGCTCTGGCATTTGGAGTTTTGATTGCTGGAGTCGTGCAGCTTGCGTTCCAGATCCCTAGTTTAGTCAGAACAGGTTATCTGACATGGCCGAGCTTTAGCTCTAACCGTGGGACGCAGAAGGTGTTTCGTTTAATGGTGCCTGCGATTTTAGGTGTTTCTGCCGCACAGGTAAATGCTTTGGTTAATACCTTGTTGGCTTCTTTTTTGGTGACGGGCAGCGTTTCGTGGCTGTATTACTCAGATCGTTTGATGGAGTTTCCAGTGGCAGTATTTGGAATTGCATTGGCCACCGTGGTGTTGCCGAGCTTAACCAGAGAGCATCAGCAGGGTTCAGAGAGCAGTTTTTCCAATATGCTGGATTGGGCTTTGCGTTGGGTGGTTATGATAGCCACGCCAGCAGCCGTAGCGCTGGCGCTGCTGGCTGTGCCTTTATTAGCTACAATATTCCAGCACGGGGCTTTCAGCGCCTCTGATGTGTATAATTCGGCATTAAGCTTACGTGCTTATTCTGTTGGAGTTATTGCCTTTATCTTGATTAAGGTACTTGCGCCAGGGTTTTACGCACGTCAAGACACTAAAACGCCAATGAGAATAGCGGTGATCGCCATTGCCTGTAATATTGTTATGAGTTTGTTATTTATCGGATATCTGCAACACGCGGGCTTAGCTTTAGCCCTGGCTTTGGCGGCGTGGTTTAATGCAGCTATGCTGGCAGTGCGTTTATGGCGCTGTAATATTTACAGACCACAGGCCGGCTGGTTATTGTTTCTTGGTAAAATTATTGTGGCTGTGTTGGTTATGACTCTGGTGATCCGATTTTTGAGTCTGGATGACCTTTTCTGGTTAGAGTCAGGGCTTTTTTCACGTATTGTGCGTTTGCTGATTGTAGTGACAGGTGGAGCGTTAAGTTATTTTTTAACGCTTTATCTGTGTGGCTTGAGGCCGCATCAGTTGTTGTTGAAAAAATAAAGAGCCATTATTTATGGATATAGGTCATCAACAACAAACAAAACAGTTTAATTTGTCAGAGGCACAAGAGCTGTTGCCTCTGTTGAAACATATTACAGTCGCCGCTGCTGAAGACCTGCTTGAAGTTGAACATAAGTTGCAGCGACTTTTATTAGCTGATTTGCGACGTCAGCATTATCAGGCGCGCTATAAGACTATTATTACCCGGTGGAAAACCAAAATGGAGAGTCTGGGTCTGGTGGTGGAAAGTTTGTGGAAGATTAAATTTGATGTAGGTGATGGATATTTGTGTTGGCAACACCCTGATTTATCAATTAATGCATACCTTGATAAATCAGAGGCATGGGAAAAGCGTTTGCCAATAAAAACGATCATCGAAGAGTTTGACCCTGACTGGGCCTACTGATAGGTAATTTGAGACTCACTTATTAGTGTTTGAACGAGCAGTTTTGCCTTAAAATATACGTTCGGCACAGATTTCATCAATTATTGTCATAAAAGCGTTGATTAATCCTCGACTCAGGGTCAACAGGTCACTTAGAATTCAAGCTTTGAACTTAGTAGGTTTTAGGCATCCGAATGTCATTGGTTCTCGGTATACAAGACATAAGCGCAGCACAGCGTCCCTCTGTAGTTTCCATTGGTAATTTCGATGGAGTTCATTTGGGTCATCAAGCTGTTGTGCAGCAGTTGCTCAAGCAATCCAGACGTTTGCAGTTGCCTTCGGTCGTTGTCACTTTTGACCCATTGGCTAAAGAATTCTTTGCTCAGAAATCAAATATGCAGGTCCAGCCTGCTAGATTGACTACAGTGGAGCATCGGGCAGATTTGTTGATGCAACTCGGTATTGATTATGTCTGCTGCCTGCGCTTTGATGAGCATTTAGCTCAACAATCTGCGGATGATTTTATTCAACAACTTTTAGTTAGCGGTTTGCAGACACGTTACCTTGTTGTTGGAGATGATTTTCGTTTTGGCCACAAGCGTCAAGGTGATTTTGATATGCTGAAACAGGCTGGCAAGCAATACCAGTTTGACGTGTCGGCAACCAGTACTTTCCTGATTGAGCAGCAACGTGTCAGTAGCGGTCGTGTTCGTCAAGCATTAGCTGACAACGACTATGTCTTGACTGAACGCCTGCTCGGAAGGCCATTTTCCATTGCTGGAACTGTCTCCAGAGGAAGACAATTGGGACAGACTATTGGTTTTCCTACCGCGAATATTGAGCTGCCTGACTGCATGTTGCCAGTTCATGGAGTTTTTGCTGTGAAGGTTGCTTTGAGGAAAAAAACGGCACAGCCATTGCAGTTGTTGGATGCTATCGCTAATATCGGCAACAGGCCCACTGTGGATGGACAGCATAATCGACTGGAAGTTCATATTCTGGATATTGATAAACAATTAGGTGACACCAACCTTTATGGCGAGTATCTAGAGGTCTATTTTGTCAACAAAATAAGAGACGAAATTAAATTTGCCAATCTTGATGATTTGCAACAACAAATAACCGCCGATGTGCAGGCAGTGCGTGCACAATTGGCATCTGCTGAGTGACTGATTATTGTTTTTCAATCGCTGAAAATAAACCTGATTAATATCATAAATACTTAACTGATAAAGTCCTTATACGTATAGACATGACTGATTATAAAGAAACGATCAATTTGCCGAAAACCGATTTTCCGATGAAAGCAAATTTGCCTCAAAAAGAGCCTAAAATTTTGAAGCTCTGGCAAGATATGGACATTTATAAAACCATAAGTGAACACAATCATGGCAAGCCTCAGTATTTGTTGCATGATGGCCCTCCTTATGCAAATGGAGATATTCATATTGGTCATGCTGTGAATAAGGTCATCAAGGATATTATCGTTAAATCAAAAAATCTGTCTGGTTTTGATGCTCCTTATGTTCCTGGTTGGGATTGCCATGGCTTGCCGATTGAAATTCAGGTTGAGAAAAAACATGGTAAGCCTGGGCACAAAATTTCGGCTGATGAGTTTCGCAAGAAATGCCGTGAATACGCGTATAAACAGATTGATAAGCAAAAAGCAGATTTTATTCGTCTGGGTGTTTTTGGCGATTGGGATAATCCCTATTTGACGATGGATTTTGCTACTGAAGCCAATACAGTTCGTGCTTTGAAAAAAATTGTCGAGTCAGGCCATCTGTATCATGGCTTAATGCCTGTGTACTGGTGTGCGACTTGCGGTTCTGCTTTAGCTGAGGCAGAAGTTGAATATCAGGACAAGACATCGCCAGCAATTGATGTTCGGTTCAAAATTGCTGATAGTCATGCATTGACCAAAAAATTGGGTTTAAAAGACGGTCAGGCGGATAATGCCAGTGTGGTGATCTGGACGACAACTCCTTGGACTATTCCGGCCAATGAGGCGGTGTCTGTGCATGCTGAATTGACCTATTCTTTATTGGATGCAGGTGCAGAGCAATTGATTCTGGCTAATGAATTGGTAGAATCCGCGATGCAGCGTTACGAGATTGAAGACTATACTGTTTTAGCCGAGTTTTCAGGGCAAACTCTGGAATTGATGAAATTACACCATCCTATATATGACAAGCAAGTTCCTGTCATTCTGGGAGAGCATGTTACTACTGATGCTGGAACGGGAGCGGTCCATACTGCACCAGCCCACGGCCCTGATGATTTTCATATCGGAAAACGCTATCAATTACCGGTGAATAATCCGGTGGATTCTAAAGGTGTTTTCCTGCCGAGCACCGAGTTGTTTGCTGGGCAATTTGTTTTCAAAGCGAATAGCCATATTGTTGAAGTGTTGGAGCAAAAGGGCTCCTTGCTTAAACATGAAGACTACCAACATAGTTATCCTCATTGCTGGCGACACAAAACCCCGATGATTTATCGCGCTACGGCGCAGTGGTTTATCGGCATGCAGAATTTAGAAGGGGATAAGGGACTTCGCAACGCAGCTTTGCAGGAAATTAAAAATGTCAGTTGGCATCCCGAATGGGGGCAGGCGCGTATTGAAACTATGGTTGAAAATCGTCCTGACTGGTGTATTTCAAGACAGCGTTTCTGGGGAAATCCGATCACTATTTTTCTGCATAAAGAAACTGGCGTGATGCATCCGAACACTCCGGCATTGATGGAGGAAGTGGCAAAACTCATTGAACAAAGTGGTATTCAGGCCTGGTTTGATCTGGATAAAGAAGACTTGCTGGGTGACGATGCGCAAGAATATGAGAAGATGACTGACACCTTAGATGTCTGGTTTGATTCTGGTACAACACATCATAGCGTTTTGAGTCATAGAGACAACTTGAGCAGGCCTGCTGATATGTATCTGGAAGGCTCTGATCAACATAGGGGGTGGTTTCAGTCCAGCTTGTTGAGTAGTGTGGCTATGGATGGTAAAGCACCGTACCGTAATGTTTTGACACACGGTTTTACTGTTGATGCGCAAGGTCGAAAAATGTCCAAATCCATTGGTAATGTGATTCCACCTCAGGATGTTTTTAAAACTCTGGGTGCTGATACTTTGCGTTTATGGGTTTCTTCTGCCGATTACAGTTCAGAGATGTCTATTTCTGATGAAATTTTACGCCGTTCAAGCGATTCATATCGGCGAATTCGCAATACTGCTCGTTATTTACTGGGCAATTTGGATGGCTTCAGTGGTGATCAGGTATTACCATATGATGAGTTGCATGCTCTTGATCAATGGGCATTGCGTCTAACATCGCGTGTGCAGAAAGAGTTGTTGCAACATTATGAGACATTTCAGTTTCATTTGATTTATCAGCGCCTACATCAGTTTTGTGTCGTTGATATGGGAGGTTTTTATCTTGATATCATCAAAGACCGCTTATACACTTCGCCAAAAGAATCAGCTGCTCGTCTGTCTGCGCAAACGGCTATGTATCATATTGTGCAGTCTCTGGTGCGTTGGATTGCGCCAATACTGAGTTTCACAGCAGAAGAAATCTGGCAATCACTGTCCCAGACTGATGTTCAGTCTGTTTTCCTGACCCAGTGGTATGATCAACTGCCTGAAGAAACGGATTCAGACAGCGATGAACTTTGGCATAACATTACACTGTTGCGTGATGAAGTAAATCGTCATATTGAAGCAGTTCGTGCTGATGGTGGTCTGGGCAGCGCTCTGGATGCGGAAGTTGATATCTACGTGGACTCGCAATGGTTGGATCGGTTGATGCCTATGCAGGACGAATTGCACTTTATTATGATTGTTTCCAAAGTGACTCTTTTGCCTCTGGAATCTTTGTCATCAAAAGATGCATCTGTCGGTGAGGTTGATGGTGTGTCTGTCGTTGTCAGTGCCAGTAAACAGGAAAAATGCGTGCGCTGCTGGCATCGCCGGTCAGATGTTGGCAGTTTGGTTGACCACCCTGAATTGTGTGGTCGCTGTGCTACTAATATCGGTGTTTAATGGAGAAGAGAATTACTATGCCGAACGATAGCCTTGAAACAACATTTAGGCCACTGAAGTGGCTGTGTTTGTCCGTTTTGATTCTGGTTATGGATCAGTTGAGCAAGCGTTGGGCTGTCGCTAATTTAAGTGATGGCAGTGTTGTTGATCTGTTGCCAATTTTTAACTTTGAGTTGGTTTATAACACAGGAGCTGCATTCAGCTTTCTGGCTGGCATGGGTGGATGGCAGCAAATATTGTTTACAGTTATAGCCATAGCCGTTTGTCTGGCTTTAGTATTTGCTATTAAACTGGCAAAAACAGATGAAAAGCAGTTGGTAATAGCCTATGCCTGTGTGATAGGCGGTGCTTTAGGTAATGTCGTTGACCGGATTACTTTGGGCAAGGTTGTCGACTTTATTCATTTCTTCTATCAAAACTGGCATTTTCCTTATTTTAATATTGCCGATATAGCGATCTTTATTGGTGCTGTATTGATGATCATGGACGCCTTTAAATGGCGCTTAATCAAATGAATATATTATTAGCGAACCCACGTGGTTTTTGTGCTGGTGTAGACCGTGCGATTGATATTGTTGAACGAGCCATAGAGCTCTATGGCGCGCCTATTTATGTTCGTCATGAAGTCGTGCACAATCGATTTGTTGTTGATGATCTGCGCGATAAGGGGGCTGTTTTTGTCGATGAGTTAGATGAAGTGCCAGATGGTTCAACGGTTATATTCAGTGCCCATGGCGTTTCACAAGCAGTACAAAAAGAAGCAAAGAGTAGAGACCTGTCTGTTTTTGATGCCACCTGTCCTTTGGTGACTAAAGTGCATATGGAAGTTAAGCGCTATCGCCAACTCAATGTCGAAGTGATCCTGATTGGTCATCAAGGCCATCCTGAGGTTGAAGGTACAATAGGGCAGGCTGATTCAGGTATGTATCTGGTTGAAACAGAACAGGATGTTGCCTCTTTGAAAGTGCTGGATGATGATAATTTAGCTTATGTGACACAAACCACATTATCCGTTGATGACACCCGTGTGGTGATTGAGGCCTTGAAGCAGCGTTTCCCAAATATTCAAGGGCCAAGAAAAGATGATATCTGTTACGCCACACAAAATCGGCAGGATGCGGTACGAGCCTTAACTCAAGATGCTCAGTTAATCATTGTGGTCGGTTCTCCAAACAGCTCTAACTCAAACCGTCTTAAAGAATTGTCTGAACAGAAAGGTGTTGTCAGTTATCTGGTGGATGCTCCTGAGCAAATAGAGGAAGGCTGGTTCGAAGGGATTGAAACAGTTGGTGTTACAGCGGGTGCCTCTGCGCCAGAAATTCTAGTCAAACAGGTCATAGATCAGGTTAAACATTTTGGTGGAAAAGTGGTCAATGAGGCCAATGGCCCCAAGGAAAGTGTCTCATTTTCATTGCCAATTGAACTGCGACAAAAGGCCTGAGGGGGTATTTAAGTAAACACTGTTGCTTATACAGTTCCGCTGCTATGACTGCCTATATTTATTGAAGACTTGTTGTTATTAAGTGTTATTAAGCGGTTATGAACGCTAATCTGAATTCGATTGATAGGCAGGGACAGTAAGTAAGGTTTGACATGTTTGTTGCTTAGCCCTTACTGGTATGTAGTGATATGTAGCTGTAGCTTATGCAGGGAGGTAATTATTTTCGGTTTTATTCAGTGCTGCCAAGGCTTTGTTATAAATTGTTATAAACATCATACGTAAATGTCACAACAAAGCCTTGGGGTTTGCATTGCTTACTGTTTCCAGCACTCACCAGCTACCGTTGATGTAGGTGTGTAGCCCTGAAAACCTGTATTGGTCATAAACAGGGAGGTGCACCTTGTATCTTGGGCTTGAGGGCCTACTGGAGTTGCAGTAATGGTAAAGGTAGTTGCTGATGGTGTAGCAATCGTCAGATTGTAATAGCCATTGTCAGAGGTGGTGTTGCAAGCACAAGCGGGTACAGTACCTCTGACGCAGATTCCTCCACCAGCATTCGTCGACGCATCAAAGCTATTGGTGATCGAAAAACGTTTTTTCTGTGCGGCAGCACATAAACCAATTTCTTCAATAGCCTCGGCGCGTCGGGCAGCCCGTATATAGTCCTGATAGTTCGGGATTGCGATGCTGGCTAGAATAGCGATGATCGCAGTTGCGACCATCAGCTCAATCAAGCTAAAACCTTTTTGTCTGATTATTATTATCATAGTTAATGTTTATTCTCGCTTAATTAATATCTAAAATCTATTTCTTTCCACGACTTTCTTCCTAAGCCACAGTAGCCATAAAGCTCAGCTTCGCAGTTGGGGTTTGTGCTGTCAGCGCCAACACATAAGCCGACGATTGGCGTTGGTCTTGAGCAAGAGCAATCTTTAGTGCCAACATAGCCTTCAGCAAAACAGTCGCAATTGACATCGCCTTGTTCACATATTGGATTGCCACCGCCGCCGCCACCGCCAGCTCCAGGCATACCTGCGCCGCTAGGTCCAGGTTCATTCGGATCAGGAGTATCAACGCCAGTATACTGTATTTGGGTGACCAAAGTATCCGCTAAACGGCTAAAGGCCGCTATGTTATTGCCATCAGGCAGTGAGGCATTGGATACACCATTATAAGGTGCTGTACCTGTGCTGAAACTCAGGAAATACAGATCACTGGTGCCGGAGACACCACACTGGGATGACGCTGGCTTATACGTTGTATAGCTTAGAATATCCAGGCCAGGGCTGGTTGCTGGTCCAGGCACACGCTCTGTTGGGGCAGAGTTACCTTTATTGCGATACCAGCCGAGATGATTGTTTTTGATTTCATTTTGCAAGTCTGCATAAGTATCAACTGCGGGTGGTAACGAGCCTCCTGATACTCTGCCATTGCCATCAAACACTTCAACCCCGGTGACATTTAACAAGTTTGATTTGTTGTAAATGACGCTGGTGTCAATAGTGCCAGTATTAGTGAATGATTCTCTGACAGCATACATGGCATTTCTCTCGCTGCTTGCAAAGTCATCGCGAGTATTGATACGGCCAGTACCTGTAAAAATCCAATATTCACCATTATCGTTTTCCAGTAATGGCTTATTATCAAATGATTGATTATTGTCTACAACCAATGTCTGCATGGCATAGTTATCCAGTGTCATGCGCATCAATCTGCCGCCCATATTGCTGCTGTCACCCGTGCTGACACCAAAATAAAGAGCGTCGTCAATATAGTTGGTATCCCAGTCCGCAACAGCTATATCGCCAACAAAACCACCATTGGTGCCGCTAACTGATTTAGGGAAACCTGATACTAAAGTAGCGGCATTCTCAGTCAGTTGATATAGAAAAACTTTGGCTGGCTCATTGTCATCACGATAATGACCTTTTATATCGCTGGGCCCAGAGCCGAAAGCAAGATACCATTCGCCAGCACCTGAAGTATTGCCACTTTTGACTAATACTGGCTTGCTGGTGGTTGCGCCAATTTCATCATTTTGAATTTCAGCAACCAGGCGTGGTTCCTGATCTGGGTTGGTAACATCCAGAATAACAATAGACGGACGTAATGTTTTATCCGGTATGTTGTTATCGTTTACGCCATCATCTGTGGTATCTACTTGATGTTCGTAGCCCCCATAACCTGTGGTTGCGACCAAGTAAGTGCGCCAAGCATCGGAGCCGCTGGATTTGACTTTAAGGTCAAAGCTGACTAGGTGACCATCCACCCCATAAACATGCTGGCTGGTTGAATAATCGTCATCAGCCCAGAAACGTAAGTGAGGGAGAATTGACTCGGGAATATAAGCCCACATTTCATAGCCTAGAGGGTACTGGTCTTGGATAAAGCGACGATTTATTGGGTCATAGCGTCCAGCATTCACGGCGTGAACCATTCCGTCATTTGCGCCTATATAGGACATAGTGCGGCGGTCTTTCATGGCCGAAGCATTCGCAAAATCGAAGTAAGATTTGTCGCCATAGAGCTCAAAATAACCTTGATTGGGTGCTCCAACCGTTATTGGTGAGGCATGAACAGTATCTCCCAACAAAAAGCGTCTGGTCTGAGTAACTCCGTTTGCATCGTCCAGATCTATCGTTCGATTACGTTTGTTTGGCAAACCAGATTCATCTCCACGAGTCCAGTTGATCAAATCTCTTGCTAGAGTGTCTTTCGCCGGGTCACTGTGTTCGATGTAAAGGTGACCGACATCGGCAGACTGAATAGGATTTGTGCCAGAATTGGTGCTGCCATGCCATGTGAAATCGCGTTGATTACCATTGATACTGGTGAAAATAAAGCGTTTCTGCTGGTTGCTGGTGTAATTTCTTTGTTGGGAAATGGTACTCTGGTCGAGTTTTTCTAATTCTTCAGACAGTTCCCAGAGTGAGTTCAAGTCGGTAATTGGGACAGATGTTCCTCCACCTATCTCTGTGGGGAAACCGTTGACAAAGGCAATGTCCAAACGGCGCAAAATGGATGTGCCATCGTTGGCAATTTCAAAGCGAATAGCTTTGTCAGTATTGTAATTTCCAAGAGTTTTATCATTATTGCTGTCTTCACGAATATAGCCATATTCGTCAAGAAACAGCATGCGTGAGATTCCTGCCCAATAGACGCTGTTGGTCACGTTGCTGGCATTGGGTACGCTTTCTATTGTTGGCAGGTATAAAGACTGTACAAATGCTGCAGAATCCTGGTTGCTGGAAGTGCTGATTGAAGCACCGCTGCCTGTGGATGAGCGTTTGAAAATATTGCCAAGAATTTCGTTAAAGGCAGTAACCAGTGAAGCTGTATTATTGGCAATAAAGGCATTTCGTGGATTGCCAAATCTATCCAGGCTGCCCTGATTGGCGATGGCATCTAATGAAGCGCTTAAAGATGGGTCGCCAAAGCCGACAACGTAAACATCTACACCTGCAGCCCATAGAGCACCCGCAGCCTGCGCGGAGCAAAAAGTGTCATTGCCAGTACAGGTTGATGCGCCGGGTTTGCTGTTAGCAGAACCATCCGAAACCAGAATGACGCTGGTTCTTGCGGGGCATTGCTGTGTGGCGGCATAAGGAATAGGCGAGGTGCCAGTCTGATTGCGAGCTGTAGGTAAGCTGCGGTCCACCAGATAATCGTAAGCACTCATCAAGGTGCCTTCAATGGGAGTGCCGCCATCACTTTGAATCAGAGTAGGACTGTTATTCACATTGTTAATAGATTCTATTGCCAGCCGTGTTTTTATGTCATCACGGTGTGCTGGATTCAAAGGCTGAACACCCGCTCGAAGAGAGCCAAAGCGAGCGCCTGCATTATACACCATAAGGCCGAGATTGACTTTGTCGGTTAGGTCGTCAAACACTTGTGCCATGCCTGTTCGTGCCAGAAAAGAACGACTCGTTGGGTGCGCGGCACAATTAACATGATTCCATGGGTATCTTGTGGCGTTACCGGGAGGGTCACTATGATCAGCGCAGATAAAGGTTTCATCGATACGCCAGTTCATACTGCCTGAGTTATCAAAGATTACCAGAATGTCTGGTGTACCTGCTTCATCGAGCAATTCTGGTCTCAGGTTATAATGAGGCAGGGTATTTATTTGTGCCCAAGCAGTATTGCACAACAGTGTTGCCATAATGGCAAATAGAGCAAATTTTATAGTCTTCATAATAGTTATGGAAAATAGTGAGTCAGTTCGAAATAAATGCTGATGATGTTTCATATGGAATCAACAACGACGGTGCTTTGTAACATTACTTTCGCTTGTCCGTTCGGGCCAGACGAGCCAAGTGCTGTGACACGAAATAATAATGGGTCAAGTCGACAATAAGGGTAGGTTGTCCAGGTTTGGTTGGTGTCGCCAGCATCTGGAACATTATTTGAATTGATATCACACAATGAGTTATGGATATCGCCGTTTGCCCGTGTTCTGCGAGTATGGCCTAGCAGTTCGATAATGTACTGTGGGTTTATAGTCAGGCCCAATGCATCGCGCAGGCTATCAGGAATGGTGCGAAAAGCGTTGGGTTGTTCCCAGACAGTTTGGCCAACCCACTGACCACCCGTTTTGGACGTGGTTGCAATCACATTCAACGGCAGGCAAAAACCGTCAACACAATCAAGATCGCTGATAGATTGGCCGTTTGTTAAATTGCGTGCTACTTGATAAATAGGAGAATAGAGTTGCGGGTTCAGCTGAATCTCCCGTTCACCGAATTGCAATGCTGCTTCAGCTCCCTGACGAGCGCGCTCATTCATGTAAGAGCTACTGACCATTTCTTCACCGGAGAGGTTCATGCGCAGGCTGGTAACACCAACCAGAGTGATTGCCAGAAGTAATAACAGTGCACTGACGAGGGCAATACCCTGTTGTTGAAAGCTATGTGTTTTCATGGTTTGCATATTTAAGGCGATTTGCTTGGAATGGGTCATAATGGTTCTCCAATCAGTTCACAACAAACGTTGGTCTTGTCAAACCGCGGTTGCGTAACTTAACGGTGGTGTTGGTTACATGGCGAATGCGAGTGTCGTCTGGAGAATTGACATTGCCGGGGTCTAGTTTGGTTGGAGATCTCATTTGATGCAGTTGTGTCAACTGATATACGCGCCTGTTGGCTACATTGTCATTACTGTTTTCGTCACCGACGGCAAGTAAACCCACTTGCACACTTAAAATGCTGCCGATTGAAGTGGCATCATCGGAGTTGACATAGCGATCCACCATGTTGTCACCGTTGACAGCATCTTCTCCTAAGGCAATCTTCATACCTTCGATGCCATCGACAATTTCCTGGTGTGGCAGTGAGGCAAAAAAGCCTTGGCTGACATCAACTTTGAACAATGCAGGTAAACCACTGGCGCCCAGACCGATATAGTACAGCGTTGATTCCAGAGCTCGAACTTCATGTCCTTGGTCAGAATTCCAGTCAAGCTGCCACCTTTGTCCTGTTATGAAGTTATTGCGCAGTACATTTTGGTTGTTGCCACGATGTTGGAATAAGTCTGCGCGAGAACAATTGCCTACCAGCAGTACTTGACCTGCGGCAAATGTGTGTGGCTGTTGGATTCGCAGAGTCTGGGTGTTTATATCATTGAAGCCTTTTGCTGCTAATTTAACGTCCAGTGGCTCACTTAGTTTCGTAATTAACAGGATGTCAGATCCTTCCATGGCGCGGTTGTTCAGCAATGCAGGGCGTATATGATTAGCATCATTTCGCCACCGTCCTCTTCTTAAGTTTGGTACATTAAATGCATCAGGGCCTGATAAATCGAAATTGTTGCCACCAACTCTATAACGCCAGACATTGATGGGGCGAGAGATATCTAATAAAGCTCTGTTGTTGCTGTTGGTGCCACCCAGATTCAACATGTTTTGAACTTTCTGAAAGCAGCCGAAGTTACCAGCCTGACGCAGTTCTTTATTCAGAAAATAGCTCGCAAAGCGAATGTTTTCTTGAATTTTTGCTGATTGATTGGTCGCCGTGTAGGTCACTTTGCTAGCAAGGTAGCTTTGCGCTGCAATTGCGGTGAGAAAAAGTGACAGCACGATTGACACCATGAGTTCTATCAAGGTGAATCCACGAGAAGGTGGGGGTGTCAGTGTCATTTGTGGTGAACTGTATTTAGTTGTCATCATGTTCATTCGTTGCATCTGTTTTATATTATTGCTGTTAGAACAAAGGTTCTAAAGGCATTGGCTGCATTGATTTGATTGTCATTGCCACCTTCGTTATCTGTGTCAACCCAGATAATAGAAACCGTCGCGACTCTCTGACCTGCTACATTGTTGTTGATCACTATTGTGGCTCGTGCTCCAGGAAAAGCATTATTCAAGCGGTTTTGCCAATTCTGCAGGTCAAAGTTTCTGAGTTGTTCCGCATTGCAGGTATTAACATTATTCAAACAGGCTGTTGAAGCATTGTTTAGCCCAGTAAAACTTCCACTATAAGGGGTGACTGGGTTTGGGTTGACCCGCATTTTGTCGATAATGTCATAAGCCAGGATAGATGCTTGTGATCGTAAATGGGAATCGTGTGACAGTTTTAAGCTGGTTGCTTGAAGTCCTGCAATACCCAGCAGGCCAACGCCTAAGACAAAAACCGTTATTAGCACTTCAATCAATGTGAAGCCGGATTGATTCTTGAATGCTTTAAAAGTAGGGGGATTGTTTATATTTAACATTGTAACGCCAGGATAGAAGGGTTTGCATCTGAAACCGTTAGTCGACCAGAAGTGGATAATTGATAAATCTTACCTTTAGTGCCAGCCGAGTCGCAGACGCTTAATCTTGGATTTGCGGCTACGGCAGGCGGTGCAGGCTGGAGGGTAAAACCCTGATTGTCAAAGCCAATATGGATAGCAGCATTGGTTTGAGCGATAGCTATATCATTGGTAACGCTTTTGAGGTCGACTTGATAAATAAGTTCATCAGAAGCAGGTACAAAATTCAAGAAACCAACTTTTGATGAGGAAAAGCTTGGTTTGACATAAATAATATAACCATTCAGCCAGTTTCCTGCGAGATCGCATGTCGGTGCTGCCGTGTCAGCATTGGCTGATGGGCAGATATACGTTGGTGCTGTTTTGCTGATGGCTGTATTGCGAGCGATTTTAAAAGCCGTATTGAATTCGTTAGAAACTTTTACGAGTTTGTTATTGTCTATTAGTGCTGTAAACGCAGGAATAGCGAATATTGAAATAATGCCACCGATAGCCACGGTAATCATCAATTCCAGTACCGTGAATCCATAATTTTTGTGTGTATTGACTAGTACCATTTGAGTTCTTTGATATTCTCTTTTGTTTTGGTCGAATGACAATTTATCTTAAGTTAGCATTAAATGTTGGTTTTTTTTGTGTGTCTAGTCTAAAAAGACCAGCGACGTTTTTTTTAAGATTAACGGTATGAATGGGTTGGCTTTTGTGTAAACTTAGCTTTGTGAATATGGTTAAATTTAGACTCCCCAATCTGTGTAAGAACACAATAACCCTGATTTCTGTCGTATTAGTACAGATCTTCGTGCTTATTTCTATGCTGATTAATGTGGGTGAATTCAGTTTTATTGAGTTTGGAGTTGCTTCTCTGTATGCGCAGTTGATATTGCTGTCCTCGATGGTGTTGTTATGTTGGATCAGGACGTGGCTTAATGGTCATTCAAAGCTTGTTGGAGCAAGCTTGAGTTTTATCACCTGTTTCAGTGTATTTATTGTTCTTGAATTATTAGTGCAGGAATTTTATCTACATGAGTTTGATGGTCAGCGCTTGGTACAGTTATGTGTTGCCGTGACGCTTATACTTATTTTGGTGCTACGTTTTTTTTCATTGGTTGAATTATCAAATCAACGAGCGAAAAAAGAAGTGGAGAGCCGAATGCAGTCATTGCAGGCACGTATCCAACCGCATTTCCTGTTTAATTGCCTGAATACTATTGCTGAATTGACCTACTGCAATCCCAAACAAGCAGAGCATGCTTTGCATTCTCTGGCGGCATTGTTTAGAAGTACGATTGAAGACGAAGGCTATTTTCACAGTTTGCAAGCAGAAATAAAATTGTGCGAACAGTATTTGCAACTTGAAGGCTGGCGTTTGGGAGAGCGCCTGCAGGTTGAATGGATTATTGATGTGGAACCGTTGGATGAAGTCATGGTGCCTCGTTTACTGTTGCAACCTATTGTGGAAAATGCGATTGTCCATGGTGTTGCTGTTAGCGATGAGCCTGGACAGGTGACGATATCCTTGTCGTTGGTAAAACGCAGAGTTGATATCAAAGTTGAGAATTCCTTACCAACGGTTGAATTGCCAGACAGTGAAGGTGCGATGTCTGAAGGTGTTGGAATGGCATTAAAAAATATACGAGAAAGGTTGTTCGTGTTATATGATGATCAATACAAGTTCACTCACTCTCATTTTGCTGACAGGTTTGTTGTGGAGCTTTCTCTACCGTGGGAACACACTGAAATTGCACTTTCCTGAAATATTAAATAATTAAACATGCGATTAAAGACACTCATTGTTGACGATGAACCATTAGCGTTGAGTCGATTAAAACGGCTTTTGGCCGGGCATTCCCAAGTTGATATCGTAGCGGAAGCTCGAAACGGTCAGCAGGCCGTAGATCTGGTTGCGAAACTGGCTCCAGACCTGGTTATTATTGATATCCGTATGCCGGTATTATCTGGTTTACAAGCCGCTAGCATCATGGCAGAACACGACCAACCTCCGGCTATTGTCTTTTGCACCGCCTATAACCAATATGCCATTGCGGCGTTTGAAACCAGTGCTGTTGGTTATGTGGTTAAACCTGTGGAATTGGACAAAATTAATCAGGCCATTGAAAATGCCAGTGCTTTGAACAAAGTTCAGCTATCGCAAATTTCAGCAAGCCAGACAAGTCAACCGACCATCATGGTTAAAGGTCTGGGTTCTCTGGAAAATATACCTTCGAGTTCTATTGAATATTTTCAGGCTGAGGATAAGAAGGTTCTGGCGTATCTGGCAGATCGAGTTGTGATGGTTGATTATGCATTGACCGAGCTTGAGACTCTTTTAGGTGATCAATTTATTCGAGTTCATCGCAGTACTCTGGTTAATACTATGGCCGTCAGTAAAGTTGTCCGCCAGGAAAGCGGTCAATCAGTTCTAGTAACCTTGTCCGATGTTGAGATATTGATCAGCCGGCGTTTGATTGGAGCAGTAAAGCGAGCAATAAAGCGCTAAGCATTGTTCGTATCCCGTTTTTAATTATTTTTATCAGGTATAACTGTCAGTGAAATCGTACAAAAAGGCATCAAGTAGTGATGTTGCTATTATTGGTGCAGGAATCATTGGTCTAATGTTGGCTCGCCAGCTTCATGGCCTGGGTTTGAAAGTGCAGCTTATTGAGAAAAATCCTCAGGCTGCCATGGAGGCATCTCAGGCAGGTGGAGGGATTATCTCCCCATTACACCCATGGCGCTATTCCAAAGCCATGCTTGATCTGGCTGACTGGTCGCACGAACACTTCCCAGTTCTTGTTAAGGATCTGGGGCGTCGAACCGGAGTGTATGTTCCGCTGTTAAATACCGGTATGTTGGTACCTGATACTGAAGAGGCTGAAGCTGCATTAAGCTGTGATTTTCTGCAGGCAGAGGTTGTTACAAGTCAACGTGTGTTTGAGATTGAACCGGGTCTGGCGGAACCCCGTGAGTCGGTTTGGGTGCCTGCTGTCAATAGTGTCCGCAATCCTGCGCTATGTCGGGCATTAACAGAGGATATGCGTCTGAGCAAGATCCCAGTGTCAACATCGACTGCTATTACTGAAATTGATCATCAGGCAGATAAATTTGTTATTCGGTCAGATTTCGAGCAATTTGAAGCACAACGTGTGGTGATTGCTTCAGGTGCCTGGAGTGAACAGGTGTATGGCCTGTTCGGCGCTGAATTACGATCAAAGTTGTCAGCTTTGCCGGAAATCTTTCCAGTAAAAGGTCAAATGTTGGCCTTTAAAACCCGACCTGGTGTGCTACGCAGTGTCATTTTGAATCAACACCGTTATCTGATACCACGGCATGATGGTGTCGTTTTGTCTGGTAGTACTACCGAGCATGTAGGATTTGATAAGCAGTTGACGGCTGATGCTTTTGATGATCTATATCAGTTTGCAGTGAATACGCTGCCGGCGCTGAGTGCTTACCCGGTTATTGCCCAATGGGCAGGTTTGCGGCCAGGCAGCCATGTTGACTCGCCGATTATATCTGCAGTGCCGCAAGTGCCGGGGTTATTTCTTAGTGCTGGCCATTTTCGTAATGGCTTATTATCATCACCAGCTTCTGCACAGCTAATGGCTGATCTGATTACTGGTGCAGAATCTGACTTTGATATAGACCTTTATTCGCTGAGAAAGACCGCGTAAGCTGAACCGTATTACCCTATAACTCTCTATTTACATTAGACAAAAATTTCCTATGGCTACTTTTCACTCGCTTAATATCTCTAATATTCGAACCTTAACTTCACAGGCAGTAGAGATTACTTTTGAAGTGCCTGCTGAGCTGGCCAGTCAGTATCAATTTGATCATGGACAGTTCCTGATGTTGCGACATGAGATTGATGGTGAACAGGTCGAACGTGCTTATTCAATTTGTCGTGCACCATATGAGCGTTCATTGAGTGTGGCGGTCAAGGCGGTTGAGGGAGGAGTGTTTTCTACCTTTGCCACTTCCCGACTCAAAGCTGGTGACAGTGTTTTTGTTTCTACTCCTGGAGGTACATTTACCAATCGATTGGATTCTTCGAAAAAGAAACAGTATTTACTGGTGGCTGCAGGCAGTGGAATTACGCCAATTATTTCTATATTGAAAATGGTTCTAGCCAGTGAAACGCAAAGTCAATGTAGTCTGGTGTACGCCAATAAGTCAGAGCAGCAGACGATGTTTCTGGAAGAATTGAATTCTCTGCAGCAACGTTATGGTGAGCGGTTCTCATTGCAGATGGTATATTCTCAAAGTGGCGAAGAGGGTGCTGTCAAACGCATAAGTGATGACAGTTTACGTTTGTGTCTGGGTGAACACTATCACCAACAATTTGATGAAGTCTTTTTGTGCGGTCCCGAACAGATGACTTTGGGGCTTCGGGATGCTCTGCTTGCAAGTAACGTTGAATCTGAAAAAATTCACCTCGAATTATTTTCGGCGGCTAAAGACTTGTCTGCTGATAGTGATGGCATCCAACATTGCCAGGTTTCCATGGTCATTGATGGACAAACTATTGAGTTCAATTATGAGGACTCAACGCGCTCATTATTAGATGTGGCTTTGGATTTTGATGATGAATTGCCTTATGGGTGTCAGAATGGTTCTTGTGGCAGTTGTCAGGCAAAAGTGCTTAAAGGTCAAATAGATATGGAAATTAACTTTGCTTTAAGTGCCGATGAAGTCGAACAGGGATATGCTTTAATGTGTCAGGCAAGGCCGAAATCACCCAAAGTGGAAATTTCATACGATGAATAGACTGGTTCTGAAATATTTGCTACGATTCACATGGGTGTTTTATAAATTTTTTAGTGAAGGTGTTTCGTATGACTGATGTTAAAGAAAAACTAATTAAAGCTGGGTTATCCCCAACCCAGCAGCGACTTATTATTGGCCGTTATGTACTTGTTGATTCAGGGCATTTTACAGCTGATAAAGTTCTTGAGATGGTAAAGGAAGATGGCTTCAATGTATCTCGCGCAACGGTGTATAACACATTATCAGTGTTTGTTGAGCGTGGATTGTTGAATGAAGTTATCATTGAGCAGGGTAAGGTATTGTATGATGCAAATACTAACCCTCATTATTATATGGTTGATTCAAAGACAGGTGAGATTCAAGATGTAGATCCTGATGACGTCACTTTGACAAATCTACCGCAAGTAGTAAATGGCAAACCTATTGCCGACGTTCATATTGTCTTTAAAGTCTAATTAGTAGTTAGCCGTTAAAGATAAAAACTCTCAGTCAATGGTTGGATTTAATACCCTAAACTCAATCATTGACTTTAAACAACCAAAAGTAATGCACCCAAATTTTTATTTTTGTTGAGTTGAGAAGAAGATTAAATAGCAGGATATAAATAATAACGTTATTTAATAACGTTGAGAACCCATGCAAAGGTGAATGGAATCACCGCAAATACCAATCTATAACAAAACTTAATGTCATCTGAGCATTGAAATTCAATTCCGGTTGCGTATAATCTCGCGATGGAAACTATAAGACAAGCTTTAACTTTTGATGACGTGCTGTTGGTCCCTGCGGCATCGTCCATTCTCCCCCGTGATGTTGATCTATCAACCCAACTAACTCGTGATATACGATTAGGCATTCCACTCTTATCTGCTGCAATGGATACTGTGACTGAAGCCAATATGGCGATATGTCTGGCGCAGGAAGGTGGCTTGAGTGTGATTCATAAAAATATGCCAGCCGCTATTCAGGCAAAGCATGTACTCAAAGTGAAAAAATATGAAGCCGGCATTATCAATGACCCGGTTACAGTTTCACCTGACATATGTATTGGTGATGTCATGGGCCTTACCCGCAAAAATAAAATTTCGGGAGTGCCAGTTGTCGATGATGGGCAATTAGTCGGTATCGTTACCAGCCGTGACCTTCGTTTTGAGACGCGTTATGACGAACCGGTTGCAAAAGCAATGACGACGAAAGATCGTTTAGTAACAGTTAAAGAAGGTGCGACTAAAGAAGAAATTCAGGAAATGTTGCATATCAACCGAATAGAAAAAGTGTTGATTGTTGATGATTCTTTTAATCTTAAGGGCTTGGTGACTGTTAAAGATATTCAAAAATCGTCAGACTTTCCAAATGCCTGTAAAGATAGTAATGGCAGTCTGCGAGTAGGAGCTGCTATTGGTGTTGGCGATGGCACAGATGAACGTATTGAAAGTCTGGTTAAAGCCGGTGTTGATGTGTTGATCGTTGATACAGCGCATGGACATTCTGCTGGTGTTATCCAGCGCGTCTCGGCCATCAAGAATGATTACCCTCAAGTGCAAGTTATTGGCGGCAACATTGCTACCCGTCAAGCGGCATTGGATTTGGTGAAAGCTGGGGCGGATGGTGTCAAAGTCGGTATTGGTCC
>JBOEHE010000062.1:0-22124 GCA_050633785.1 Arenicella sp. | reverse complement strand
AAGGTCGGATTGCGGCTTTGGCCGTGCAGAAATTGTAAGAAGCGCTCAAGGCCATATAGCTTTATTGATGACCGATGCCAGATATGACTGACAAATCGATTAAACAGCAGGAGATCTACAAATTCAGCGGCGACCTCTCCCATGAGAAACTGGCGGATGTTGTTGCTGTTGAAGAACCTCTTGAGATACGCATCGAATACTCCCCGTTGGGTTTACGTAGTCAGCGTGAACAAAAAGGCATATCAATCACAATGCGTACACCGGGCAATGACTTTGAACTGGCGGCTGGCTTTTTGTTGACCGAAGGCATCATTAGTGATGCCGAACAAGTCAGGAATATTGATTTCTGCGGGCCAGCCAGCGGTGAAATGCAATTGAGAAACACGGTCAAGGTAGAGTTGCACCCAACAGTGACAGTTGATTTAAAACGCTTGGAAAGGCACTTTTATACAACCTCAAGCTGCGGTGTGTGCGGCAAGACTTCATTGGAAGCCTTATATGTTCAGGGGCAAAAAGCCATTAATAACGATCAGTTTGTGGTGCAGGCAGAGTCTTTATACAAACTGTCAGGTGCTTTGCGAAAACAACAGGCCGTATTCAATCAAACCGGTGGTATTCATGCATCGGCTGCCTTTGATATTGATGCCAATATACTACAGATCAGAGAGGACGTTGGGCGACATAATGCGCTGGATAAGTTGATAGGTCACCAGTTATTAAGCCTGAAAAGTCCGCCAATGAGTTATGGTATTATGGTCAGCGGCAGAGCCAGTTTTGAATTGTTGCAGAAGGCAATGATGGCTCGCAGTCCCATGCTTGTGGCCGTCGGAGCCCCTTCAAGTTTGGCTGTTGAATTGGCTGAGTCATTTAATATGACATTGGTGGGTTTTCTAGGCGGAGACAGTTTTAATATCTACACCGGAGCGCAGAGGATAGCCAGGGCTTGTTGATACTAAAATGTTAAGCCGGGATTGCTGTCATTTTTACCTCAAGCGGACACGGCACCCAGTGCAAAAAGGTTCTGGCTAACCGGAAAGGTGTAAATATTAGGTATATCTGCATGGTACCAGTAATGGACCGGGTTCTATGAAGGCATTCTATCGTGCAGTAAGTAGCTTATTTTATGCTGTTTAGTAGCGCAATAATTGATTGAACACTAAAGTATGAAGGGAAGATATATTTAGTGTAAACAGGCCCTGGTTCGATGTGTCGCGTAGAGTTAAAAAGAAGACGCATCCACCATAGCAAATTTTCCAGCAGTTAATACACTGGAATTGAGCTTGATTAAATCAATATTTGAGATTTTTTGAAGGTAATCTACAGGTAACCGATATGCAGAAAATTGTAATGTACTGGAGAGATATTCCTTCTCTGGTGACCATTAAACAAAAGCGTGAAAAAGGCAAAACTATGCTGCCTGAACGATTTCAAAAGGCAATTGATCGTGCTGCTATGCGTGCAGGTAAAGGCGACAGTGACCTGTACATTGCAGAATGGCGTAGAGAAGTTAGCGATATAGAATCATCAGGCTCCTTGCAAGAGATGGCTGATAGGGAAATGGCCATTATTGATGCGAGCATCAGTGATGAGTTATTAAACCAAATGGCTAAGAATAATGGTTTTAAAACGACAGATTGAGAGCCATTGTATCAAGTTTTATAACAAGTTGATCTTTGGACAATGTCGTTTGTTGAGGGTCGATATTGAGCAATTGAGAGTCGCTAATGGAACATAGAGTTAGCGTTTTATTCGATATGATCTAAAGTATATGGGCAAGGTGCGAATTCCGAGCTAACCTGCCAATTCGATAAATTAGGGTGGTATAAGATGACTAGTGATCAGACCGAAGATTTTAATTTGAGTGATTTGGATGACAAGGAGTTAGTTGAGCAGATTCAAGATGACTTGTACGATGGCATGGATGAAGAAGTATCAGAAGGTGTACAAATCCTATTGGATCGAGATTGGGATGCCAATGATGTTCTCGGCGATGCTCTGGTTGGTGGAATGAAAATTGTCGGTGAAGATTTTCGTGACGGAATTCTATTTGTCCCCGAAGTATTAAAATGTGCAGGTGCCATGAAAGGCGGTATGGAGCTGCTTCGCCCGATTCTGGCGAACAGTAGTGTTGATAGTTCACTGGGTAAATTTGTTATCGGCACGGTTAAAGGTGATATCCATGATATTGGCAAAAACCTGGTCGGTATGATGCTTGAAGGTGCTGGCTTTGAAGTGATTGATCTGGGTATTAATAATCCAGTTGAAAACTATCTGGAAGCCATAGATAAACATCAACCTGTCGTCGTTGGTATGTCTGCATTGTTGACGACAACCATGCCTTATATGGGCGTTGTAATTGAAGAGATAGATCGGCTTGGAATGAGAGATGATTTCCATTTGATGGTTGGGGGAGCGCCATTAAACCAAGAGTTTGCTGATGCCATTGGCGCCGATGCCTATGGTCGTGATGCAGCAAGAAGTTCTGAAATGGCTTCAGCTTACGTTAAAGGCTGATAAATTTGATATGACAATGCCTCTGACACAAGAAAACGTGAGGTCAAAACGGTTGGTTTTGGGTTGCGGCGCACTTGTGCATGATATGGTGGCATTGATAAAACAGGATGAGACCCTAGACCAAATAATTGACCTGCATTGTCTACCGGCTAAATTACATAACACACCGCAGCTTATCGCAGGTAAAGTCGATGACTATTTAGCACAGCACGCAGCAAGTTATAACGATATATTTGTTGCTTACGCTGATTGTGGCACCGCAGGCGAGTTGGATAAAGTGCTTGAGAAATACAATGCGCAACGTCTGCAAGGCGCGCATTGTTACGAGTTTTTTGCTGGAGCTGAGGTATTTGAAGCCATTATTGATGATGAGCTGGGCAGCTTTTTTCTGACTGATTACCTGGTACGGTTTTTCGACCGACTGGTCATAGAAGGCCTTGGTCTGGATCGGTATCCAGAATTGTTTGATGTTTATTTCAAACACTACAGAAAAATAGTGTACTTAGCGCAAACTGAAAACCCAGAACTGCAGTCGCAAGCACAGGCGCACGCCGAATCATTCGGGCTGGAGTATGAATATCGTTATGTCGGAGTTCAAGGCTTGAAACCGATGATTCAAAACATAGAAATTCAAAGCATAAAAGCAGGGGCTATTAATTGAGTTTTCGCTTTAAAACATATCAATTGCAGGGGTAAACCATGTATCAAGCCCGGCTATTTGCAACACGTCATGCCAGAGCATACGAAGCGGTCTATCATTTTGTAGAACCCATCGTTATTTCATTCTTGAATGGGCTGAATGCGATTGCCGGTAACCGGCTTGATGGCGTTATTACTTTTTTGGAAAAACACAGTAAAGGTGCACTCTTTGATTGCAAAATGTGCGGCAATTGTGTGCTCTCGAGTACTGGTATGACCTGTCCGATGAATTGTCCAAAAACGATCAGGAATGGTCCTTGTGGTGGTGTAAGAGCGGACGGTAATTGCGAGGTTAAACCTGACATGAAATGCGTCTGGGTGCAGGCTTGGGATGGGGCGTCACGCATGAAGGATGGACAAAAAATTCATACCATCCAATTTGCTGTAGACCGTTCGCATCAGGGCACCAGTGCCTGGATAAGAATGGCCGAAGAACAAAGAACAGATCAAGCGAAAAATAACAACGATAAGCGCAGTGATGACCGTGATTAAGCACAAACCCAGTGACACTGAATTACTTCATTCTGGTTCACCTCATCATCCACCAGTTGAAAACCCGGGCAGTCCACTACCGTCTTTAGATGGGCATGTATCCCATGGACGTTTCGAACGTATATTAAGGTCGGGTCAGTTTGCTGTGACCAGCGAAATTGCACCGCCTGACTCAGCTGATGCCGATGAAGTTTATCGTCGTGCAGAGTTGTTTGATGGTGTCGTTGATGCGATCAATGCTACCGATGGCTCTGGTGCCAACTGTCATATGTCGAGCGTGGCTGTTTGTGCCTTGTTATCACATATAGGTTATTCTCCGATACTGCAGGTTTCATGCAGGGATAAAAACCGCATTGCTATTCAAGGCGACATTCTCGGTGCTGCTGCAATGGGTGTTTGTAATGTTCTGGCCTTAACCGGTGATGATGTTTCGGCAGGCGACCACCCCGAAGCAAAGCCGGTATTTGATCTGGATAGTATTTCATTGCTGACCACAATAAAAATGATGCGAGATGAGTCGCGCTTTTTAAGCGGGCGCAAATTGGATTTGGCCCCAAGAGTGTTTGCCGGTTCAACAATTAACCCCTTTGTGCCACCGGTTGAAAATCGAGTTATTCAGTTGCAGAAGAAAATTGCGGCTGGCGCCGAGTTTATTCAGACCCAATACTGCTTTGATATGGCGGTATTTAAAGATCTGATGACACGTGCTGTTGATATGGGTTTAACTGAACGAGCTTACATCATTGTTGGTGTTGGCACACTGGCTTCGGCCAGAACCGCAAAATGGTTGAGAGCCAATGTTCCGGGAGTGCATATTCCTGACGGTATCATCAAGCGTCTGGAAAGCGCTGACAACCAAAAAGCTGAAGGTCAAAGGATTTGTATAGAATTGATGCAGCAAGCCAAAGAGATTGAAGGTGTCAGTGGTGTGCACGTGATGGCTTATCGACAGGAAGAATATGTCAGTGATATGGTAAAAACCTCAGGTGTGCTTGGCGATCGTGTTGCCTGGCACCCAGAATTGAGCAAACAATAATTAAGTAAACAAATATAACGAAAAAGCAGTGCAAAAACGTTTAATCGAGAGAAATGACAATGACTAAAACAGTAATATCATCAGCATCAAAAGAAGTGGTTATTGGGTTTGAAAACCCATTTGTCATGATTGGCGAACGCATCAACCCTACGGGGCGTAAGATTTTAGCTGAAGAAATGAAGCAAGGCGATTACAGCCGGGTCGAGGCCGATGCGATAGCGCAAGTTCAGGCAGGTGCACAAATGTTGGATGTGAATGCAGGTATTCCATTGGCTGATGAGCCGGCAATTTTGGCTGAAACGATTCGCCGTGTTCAAGCGGTTGTTGATGTGCCGCTGTGTATTGATTCTTCCATTATTGAGGCACTGGAGTCAGGTTTGTCAGTCTATCAAGGTCGACCTCTGGTTAATTCAACGACTGCTGAAGAAGAAGTGCTGGAACGGGTTTTGCCCCTGGTTAAAAAATACGATGCTGCAGTCGTGGGTATTTCCAATGATGAAACTGGTATTTCAGAAGATCCAGATGTGCGTTTTGACATTGCCAAACGTATCGTTGAACGTGCTCAGGATTACGGTATTAAGCCACAAGATGTGGTGATTGACCCACTGGTTATGCCGATTGGCGCCATTGGGCAAGCTGGTAATCAAGTTTTCCGATTGGTTAAGAGGCTTAGAGAAGAGCTGAAAGTTAATACAACCTGCGGTGCCTCGAATATTAGTTTTGGTATACCTGCGCGCCATGGTATCAATAATGCCTTCTTACCCATGGCCATAGGTGCTGGAATGACATCCGCCATTGTTAACCCATTGCATGAAGGGCTGGTGCAATCAGTGCATGCGGCTGATGTGCTGACAGGTGTTGACGATGGTTGCACTACGTGGATAACCAATTATAGAGAGCCTCAGAAAGAGGGTGCTGTTGCGGAAGGTGGCCGGGAAGGTCGACGTAGCAGACGGCGACGTGGCTGATAATCCAATTTCATACACCGGTTCCTGTGTTTGTGGGCTGATTCGCTATCAAGCGAAGGCAGTACGCCCCTTGTGGTTTTGTCATTGTCGACAGTGCCGGAATATAACTGGCAACTTTATGGCAGCGGCCCAAGTAGGGCTGTCTGATATCGACATTACAGGCAAACCTAAATGGTATTACGTCAGTGATAAATCCAGACACGGGTTTTGTTCGGAGTGTGGGTCACAAATGTTCTGGCGAAATGATGATAATGCTTTTTTGAGCATCACGGGAGGTAGTTTGGATGATGCCCGTGGTCTCGCTGCAAAGGGTCATATTTTCACTGATGAAAAAGGCGAGTATTACACGATACCCGATACGGAACCGCAATTTTCTTTGTGGTGGGATGAAGAGGATGAACAGGTGATACATGACTGAATTATCTGAAAAAATAGTTGTCAATAAAGGTACTGAAAACCGTGTCGTATTCACTCCATCGGGATTAACACAGCAGGTTGAGTCAGGCATGACTTTATTGCAAACAGCTCAAGAGGCTGGTGTTGCAATACGCTCACTGTGCGGTGGCAATGGTAAATGCCGTCAATGTTGGATTGAAGTTGCAGAGGGTTTTCATTCAAAACATGGTGTGGAATGCTCGATAGATCATGTCACCCCTCCTAGTGAACTGGAGCAGCGCGTTTTCAAGTCGAACCCCAAGTATCAGGGTATGCGTCTGGCTTGCCGGACTCAGGTGGTAGGTGACTTGGTAATTGATGTGCCTGAAGTCAGTCAGGAGCATGTTGCTTATATCAGCAAAAAGAATGATTACCGCGAGTTTACCCTGGACCCGGTTATACGACTTATTGATTGTGAGCTTGATGAAGCTACTATGGATGATAATCCATCGGCCACAGAAAACCTGTTGGCACAACTAGTCAAAGTCTCGGTAACGGCCACCTTGAATTACAATTTGCTCAGTGGTTTACAAAAAACTATCGAGGATACCAAGGGAAAACTCACTGTCGCTCTGCGTGATGAGAAAGAGGTAATCGCAATCTACCCCCAAGGTAATCATCAGATTGTTGGTGGTGCAGTTGATATTGGTTCAACGACTCTGGCCTTGTATGTTTATGATCTGCACACTGCAGAGTTGTTGTATGAAGCATCTGCTATGAATCCACAAATTCGTTTTGGCGAAGATCTTATGAGTCGGGTCTCGTATGTCATGATGAATAAAGGTGGGGACAAAAAGTTAACAGATACGGTGCGTGAAAAAATAAGCGATATGGTGCATTCAGCCTGCAAGGCTTTGGATGTGGAACACGATAAGTTGCTTGAAATGGTCTTAGTAGGCAACCCAATCATGCACCATTTGTTTTTTGGCCTTTCGCCAGTGGCTTTGGGTCAGGCACCGTTTACAGTAGCCACTCGTGACTGGTTGGAAGTGAATGCAGTTGATTTAAGCTTGGATTTTTTTGCCAACACGCGCATAGCCTTTTTGCCGTTGATTGCCGGACATGTGGGCGCAGACACCGCCGCAGCCTATCTAAGTGAAATTGACAGCATGCAAGCAAACACCACTTTATTAGTGGATATTGGCACTAATGCAGAGATCATGCTGGCTAAGGACGGCGTAGTCTACGCGACGTCCTCACCAACGGGTCCTGCTTTTGAAGGAGCTGAAATCAGTGCGGGTGTTCGTGCGTCACATGGTGCTATTGAACGCATCAGAATTGATCCTGATACTCTGCTTGTAAAATACAAAGTGATAGGTATCGATGCCTGGTCGGATGAAACTGAATTTATTCAGGCCAAACCGCGAGTGATTGGTATTTGTGGATCAGGCATTATCGAAGCGATGGTCTGCCTTGCTCAAGCAGGGCTGATTGATAAGGGCGGTTTATTTGTCCAATCCAAAGCACCTGAACGATTTGATACACGCACTGATGATACTGGCAGCACTATTGTGCGTTATTTGTTAGTGGATCAAGGTGAAAATTCACTCTATATAGAACAGGTCGATGTACGTTCCATTCAATTAGCCAAAGCAGCGCTGTTTGCCGGTGTGCAATTGTTAATGGATTATCTGGATTGCGATTCATTTGATCAGGTTTTGCTGGCGGGTGCATTTGGTTCACATCTTGACCCGCATTTTGTGGCTGATCTGGATATTATCCCGAGTGCGAGTAAAGATCAGATTAAATCGGTAGGTAATGCGGCTGGAATTGGTGCGACTAAAGCATTGCTGGATAGGCGTGAGCGCCAGAAAATAATTGATGAAGTGCGTAAGGTACGCAAAATTGAAAGTGCTAATGAACCGAAATTTCAAGATTACTTTGTCGCAGGAATGAAGTTTTCGGTATCGCCTGTTGAAGGGCAACAAAGCAATAGAAACCGCCGAAGACGGCGCAAATAGTGAGAACGAGGTAACATCATGGCAAGAGAACGCAGAGGTGGAAACAGACGACGCAGAGGTGGAAATAGTGCCGGTGAAGCAGAGCCTAAAGCCCCGGCATATATCAAACGAAAAATTCCTCATTATTCCATTTTGAGTGATGATGAGTTGGCCATTATCGAAAACAATGCTGAGACGATTCTTGAAGAAATCGGTATTGTCTTTGGTGAAGACCCTGAGGCGCTTGAAATATTCAAAACAGCTGGTGCCAGTATTGATGGTGAACGAGTCAGGTTCCCACGAGGCATGTGTCGGGAGATTATTCAAAAATCCGCACAAAAAGAATTTATTCAACATGCTAGAAACCCGGAGCGCAATGTTGTTATCGGTGGCGATAATATGGTGCTGGTGCCTGCCTATGGCCCACCGTTTGTGCACGATCTGGATAATGGCCGACGTTATGCGACCATTGAAGACTTTAGAAATTTTGTAAAACTGGCTTATATGTCAGATACTTTGCACCATTCTGGTGGCACTATTTGTGAACCCGTCGATTTGCCGGTAAACAAGCGTCATTTTGATATGGTTTACAGCCATATCAAGTATTCTGACAAGCCTTTTATGGGTTCAGTGACCGCGCCTGAACGTGCCCAGGATACTGTGGATATGGCAAAGATCGTCTTTGGTGATGACTTTGTTGATCAAAACTGTGTGCTGGTCAGCTTGATTAATGCTAATTCGCCCATGACGTTTGATGCCACCATGCTGGGGGCTTTGAAAGTTTATGCTCGCAATAATCAGGCGTGCATTGTGACCCCGTTTATTATTGCCGGAGCGATGTCGCCCGTGTCAGCCGCTGGTGTTGCCGCGCAAAGTCTGGCTGAAGGGCTGGCGGGGATGAGTTTGATTCAATTGATCAGGCCAGGTGCTCCGATGATTTACGGTAACTTTGTCAGCTCCATGTCAATGCAATCAGGAGCGCCAACCTTTGGTACCCCTGAAGCCGCGCAGATGATGAACATCAGTGGTGCTTTGGCAAGGCGGTTGGGCGTGCCATTCAGAAGTGGTGGGGCTTTCACAGCCTCTAAATTGCCTGATGCACAAGCAGCTTATGAAGCTGCAAACACCTTGCAGGCAACGCTCAATGCCAGCGTGAATTTTGCATTGCATACCGCTGGATGGCTTGAAGGTGGACTGGCTATGAGTTACGAAAAATTCGTTATGGATACGGATCAGGCAGGCATGATTAAAGTCGCTGCTGAAGGGGTTGATATGACGGATAACGGACAAGCTATGGATGCGATTCGTGAAGTAGGGCCAGGTGCACACTTTTTAGGATGTGATCACACCCAGAGAAACTTTAAAACTGCTTTCTACATGTCTGATATTGCAGATAATAATAGTTATGAGCAATGGGTTGAGGATGGTCAAACAGATACTTCAGCGCGCGCAACAGCTAAATATAAAAAACTACTGGCTGACTTTGAATTACCGCCTTTAGATCCCGCTATCGATGAAGCATTGTTGGCGTTTATCGAGCGACGGAAAAACAGTTTTGAGGACTCTAATATCTAGTATAGCCATAACATGTGAGCCTCTGGCTAACTGAGTGTAGTCAGAGGCTCGCAGATTGTTGATGTTTGTGTGGCCTATTCAGGCCCAAGCTATTACTGGCCTTTCAGCTTGCGACATTTTTTTTAGTGGTCTAACATGATAAGACCCGGCCGATACAAATGACTTTACTACGCAATGCTATATCCAGACTATGCAAAAAACCTGAGACTTTTGTGCGATGAGTACGGAACAATATCAGGAGTGTGTCGTGACCTAGGCATTAACCGGCAGCAGTTTAATAAGTACCTCAGTGGAAAGATTCTTCCCAGCAATCACAACCAAAGGCGTATTGAGAAATTTTTCAATATTGATACTACACTGCTTTTTCTATCACATGATGATTTCTTGATTCACTTAACAACGGCGGCTCCTCAGAGTTCGCACTCGAATGGGCAAGCCGCCTTTTTTGAGAAGATGGTATCTGCATTACCCAATGATATTGAAAAGTTGCGTCGTTACCTTGGATACTATTATCTGTGGTTTTATTCGATAGGTTTTAAGGGGCATATTGTTAAGGCTCTGGTCAGTGTTTACGAACAGGATGGCGTAGTGTATACCAAGACTATTGAACACTTGAGTGAAATGAACGGAGAAGTGGTTGACTCATATACGTTTAAATACACAGGGACAGTGTTTTATTTGTCGGGCCGAATTTTCATTCTTGAATATGAAATGTTGACCAAAACAACGGTCAATCTGGCTATTTTGAATTCATCCTATCGCAGCAAAATTACCACATTGCATGGTATTACTATGGGAGTTTCAAGTGCTGCCACCAGAGAGCCGGCAGCCTGTCGAGTTGAATGGGAATACTTGGGTAAGGAAATTGATATTCGCGAGGCATTGAAATCTTGTCAATTGTACAAGCCTGATAGTGAGTTTGTTGATCCTCAGTTGAAATCACGTATCAGCAATGAAGTGGCCCCCGAAGATTTTTTACTCTATGGTTTTATGAACTGATTATTTCAAGTCAGTTAGCTGTTTGTTTTTGACATCAGGGATGTCCGCATATGCCTGAGCTGTTGAAACAGTTTGCATTCGTTTTAGAGCAGTTTGTGGGTTTGCCATAGAATTCTGTATGCCCATATTTATGCAGAATTTCAATTTAACCTCGTCAAATTACAGTATGTGGCCTGCAGTCGACGGTGATTTATAAGAAGAACCTGTCTGGTAGTGACGCAAACTGACGCAGGTTGAATCACTTTTAGTACATGTTGCGAAATTGTTACAAGGTAATGATTACGTTAGTATTTTTCTAAGCTTAATACCGTCAGGTTTGGCTATAAATATAAAAACAAGTTATTAATTGGAGGACATTACTAATGACAGATAAGCATAGCGATACGTTGCTATCGAATACAAGTAGACGGCGTTTCTTACAGACCAGTGGTGCTTTGGGTCTGACAGTGGCGGCTGGTAGCATGGGACAAGTAGTTTTTGCTGATGGTAAAAAGATCCTGAAAGTACGAGCTTATGCTGATATGCGAACACTTGATCCTGCTTTTTCCCAAGGGGTGACTGATGAGGAAATTCATAGCTGCATTTATAGCAAACTCATTCAATTCAAACCCGGCCGAGAGTGGGGTTATCAATTGGATGCGGCAGAATATATCAAACAGTCTTCTGACACGACTATTGATTTTAAGTTAAAGCAGGGAATCATGTTCAGCAATGATTTTGGCGAGATGACAGCTGAGGATGTTAAATTCTCTTACGAACGAATCATTGACGAAGCCTTGGAGTCAAGTAATAAACCAGACTGGGGCACCTTGAAAGAGGTTGTTGTCGATGGCAAATATGAGGGACGAATTATTTTCAATGAACCATTCCCTCCCGCTTGGAATATTGCTTTACCCTATATTGTCGGCAATATAGTCAGTAAGAAAGCATGGGAAAAGTCAGGCGGTAAGGTTGATACCACGACTCCTTGTGTCTCTGGACCTTATTTGCATAAAGAATGGCAACCTAAACAGCGTACTGTACTTGTTCGCAATCCTGACTGGCATGGAGGCAGTGCTGCGTTTGATGAGATTCATATTCTGCCGATTGATGACGAAAATACGGCTCAGATAGCTTATGAGTCGGGTGATATCGACTATACTCGTGTCTCGTTGAGTGCTGTCGATAGGCTTAAAACATCGACACCAGCAAATACTACACTAGAACAATATCCTTCATTGTTTTATGTCTGGTTAGGAATGAACCTTGCTAATCCTAAATTGGACAACATTAATCTGCGCAAAGCAATTCAGGCTGTTATTGATGTCCCATCCATTATGCAAGCGTCGTATTTTGGTGCAGCTGAACCGTCTACGGGAATTATTGCTCCAGGCCTTATTGGACATCGTGCTAAAAGTCTGGTGCCTCCAGCAGCCGATCTGGATAAAGCTAAAGAATATATGGCTAAATCCGGTCTCAGTGACGTGACTTTAACATTGGCCATTCTGAATAAAGCCGCCAATGTCACGACGGCGCAGATTATCCAGGCAGCCTGTGCTCAGATCGGCGTGACGATTGATGTTCAATTGCACGAAGGAGCGACATTCTGGTCATTGGGTGATGCACGAGCCGGAGACAGTTACAAAAACATAGAGTTGGTATTGAATCGTTTTTCCATGGCGCCTGACCCGTCCTATGCCGCTGGTTGGTTTGTCACCGAACAAAAGGGCAGTTGGAACTGGGAACAATACAGTAATTCGGAATACGACAAGCTTGAGGCAGCTGCCAAAGCAGAATCGGATAATGCTAAACGAGCTGAGATGTACGAAAAAATGCAGGATTTGATGGAAGAAAGTGGTGCCTATCGATTCATCACTCATGAAGCTACACCGGTGATTTATAACACAGCAGTCAAACCGGCTTTCAGACCGGATGGTTTGCCATTGTTTCGTTATTTCACCAGTGCTTAATGGTCTTGTCTTACTAAGGTTACATAGTCTGCCTCTCATAGGGTAGTTGACAGGGGAAGTGGAGTGGTTTGTCACACTTCCTCTGTTTTTTTGTCAGTGAATCACACACTGGCTTATTACTAGAAAAATAAAGTTTTGATAAACCTCTTCTTTGACAATTCTTTAGGAGAATATTTTGCTGTTTTATTGTATTAAACGAATCGGACTGGGCCTGTTTATTGTTGCTCTGGCTGTGACGTTACTGTTTTGTATGATCCACATGGTGCCAGGGGATCCTGCAAGGATCATTCTTGGTCCACGAGCAACCCCTGAATTGCTCGCCAGCTTTTCAGCACAAATGGGGCTGGATAAGCCGCTATTGGTTCAAATTGCCTTGTTCTTTGGCAACTTGCTGCAAGGTGATATGGGTATGGATATCGTCACCAAACGCTCTGTGGCCAGCATTGTTTTTGGACAGTTACCCTACACACTCTCCTTGATCGGAGCAGCCATTGTCTTTGCTATATTGCTGGGTGTTCCGCTGGGGTGCTATTCAGCGCTCAATAGAAACTCAATCGGTGACCGAATTACCGGCATTTTGTCCGTGGCTTGTATTACTGTGCCTGCTTTTGTTGTGGCCCTATATTCCTTGTTGATCTTTGCTGTTGCCTTGAGGTGGTTCCCTGCCGTAGGAGCAGGAGAGTCAGGTGATTTTTGGGATCAGGTGTATCATCTGGTATTGCCGGCATTTGCGATAGGACTATCGTGGGTTGGTTATCTGGCTCGTCTTGTACGGGCGTCGATGTTGGAAGTTTTGAACGAAAACCATATTCGTACAGCACGCGCCTATGGTTTACCCGAACGCGTGATTGTCTATCGTTATGCCTTGAAGTTGGCAATATTGCCAACGGTGACAGTCATTGGTGTCGCTATGGGGTTTCTTCTGTCTGGGGCCTTGTTTACCGAAATTGTTTTTGCACGGCCAGGAATTGGAAAGCTGATTTTTGATTCGATCACTACCCGAAATTACCCTGTGGTTATGGGGGCAGTCGTGGTCAGTACGGTACTGTTTGTCATCAGCACAACCTTATCTGATGTGATTAACGCTTGGCTAGATCCGCGCATCAGGGCGTCACTATGATGCAGATAATTAAACGTATTTGCAGCGACCCACTTGGCTTGGTTGGCCTGGTGTTGGTTATCCTTATTGTGTTCAGCGCGATATTTGCCAGTGTTATTGCTCCTTATGATCCAATTGCACTGAACATCGCTGATCGTCTTCAAGGACCATCGTTGAAGCATTTGTTGGGTACTGACCAATTGGGGCGAGATTTGTTTTCAAGAGTGTTGTTCGGTGGTCAAGTGGCGCTGAAGGTCTCATTGATTTCAATAAGCATCGCATTGAGCGTTGGTATTTTTCTAGGCATGGTTGCTGGATTTGGACCACGCTGGTTGGATAGCTTGATCATGCTGTTGTTCGATACGGTCCGGTCTTTTCCAACGGTTATGTTTGCACTGGCGACTGTTGCGTTGATAGGACCATCGTTGAATACTGTGATAATAGTCATCATAGTGACTTCGATTCCTACCTATGGCCGAGTCGTGCGTACGCAGACCCTGACGCTAAAATCCAATGAGTTTATCTGGGCAGAACGGGCAATGGGTGCCTCATTTTTTCGAATTTTAGGTGTTCACCTGCTACCTAATGTTGTTGGTTCTCTGTTTATTCTGGCATCAATGGATATTCCGGTTGTGATTGCTTTGGAAGCTGGATTAAGTTTTCTTGGTATGGGGGTCAAACCGCCTACACCCTCCTGGGGGAGCATTTTAAATGATGGTTATGCACTGATACGCAACACCAGTTGGCCGATTATTGCCGGCAGTATCCCGTTGGTGTTGGTCACACTGGGCTTTACGTTTTTGGGTGAATCCTTGAGAGATTTAATTGATCCAAAGTTACGGAGAAAGCTGTGATGGAAAATGTATTAAATATCAAAGGGCTTTCGGTAAATTATCAGACAGATCGTGGAACCTTACAGGCTTTGCGTAATGTCAATATTAACGTCCCCAGAGGGTCTGTAGTTGGGATTGTTGGAGAAAGTGGCTGCGGAAAATCTACATTGATTTCTTCTATTATTCGTCTTTTGGCCAGCAATGCCGATGTTGTTGCCGGTGAAATTGAGTTAGAAGGTCGTAATCTATTGAGCCTATCCAATAGTGACATGCGCGATTTGCGAGGTGATCAAATGTCTATTGTTTTTCAAGACCCTATGTCAACACTGAACCCTGTTTTGACAATAGGGAAACAAATGACGGACATTCAATTCCGAGACAAAAAAACCAGAGCACAGAAAAAACAACGTGCAATTGATATGTTGGAAAGTGTTGGCATTCCAGATGCCGAGAGTCGCTTAAGTCAGTACCCTCATGAATTCTCAGGTGGAATGCAACAACGTATCTCTATTGCTATGGCCTTGCAGGCAGAACCTGCTCTTCTGATAGCCGATGAACCAACAACCGCACTTGATGCGACTCTGGAAGTGCAGATTATCAATCTGTTGAAACAGCTTAAAGACAGCATTGACTGCTCTATTTTGTTTATCTCACACCACCTGGGTGTGATTGCAGAACTATGTGATCAGGTGGTGGTTATGTACGCGGGAGAGGTTGTGGAGCAAGGACCGGTTCATGATGTTTTTTACCACCCGAAACATCCTTATACGGCAAAACTATTGGAATGCGACCCAGCGAATATTGCACAGAAAACACGAACCTTACCGACGATTGAAGGTCATGTTCCAGACCTGGTAGGTTTGCCTGAAGGGTGTATTTTCAAAGATCGTTGTCATAAGAAAATTGCGATTTGTGACACTGTGCGGCCTGAATGGAGTTCATTGGCCAATGGTCATTTTGTCAGCTGTCATATTGGGGGTGAGCAATGAATATCCTTGAAGTCAATGATTTGCATGTGCGCTTCCGGACTCAAGGTGCATTACAGGCTATGTTCTTGAGAAACCCCGATCCCTATATTTATGCCGTTAACCAGGTATCTTTTGCCATAGAGGAAGGAACCACTTACACCTTGGTTGGCGAGAGTGGTTCAGGAAAATCGACATTGGCTCTAGCCGTTGCCGGTCTGTTGCCCAGCTCAAAGGGGTCTATTGCGTTCTGTGGTGATGAAGTCACCGAAATGTCGAACATGGAAATGCAGGCTTATCGCCAGAAAATTTCTATGATGTGGCAAAACCCAACAGGTTCTTTAAGTCCTCGTTTGACGGTAGGGTCTTTGATAACAGAACCTTATAAAATTCATGGTCTGAAAGATCGAGACCTGCAATCTGAATGCAAAAGGTTATTGGAAATGGTGGGCTTGCCCAGCCATTTCAGCGAACGATACCCTCATCAACTCAGTGGAGGGCAGGCTCGCCGAGTTGGTGTTGCCAGGGCCTTAGCACTCAACCCTAAACTTATTATTGCGGATGAACCGACGGCAGGCCTTGATGTGTCTGTTCAGGGTGAGATATTAAATTTATTGAACAGCCTGCAGGATAAGTGGGGAATCAGCATGTTTGTTATAACCCATAATTTGAATGTAGTACGACATATTTCTGACTATACATCGGTTATGTATCTCGGGCGCTTCATTGAACATGGCCAGACGGATGATATTTTTGCCGATCCGAAACACCCTTACACCCAAGCCTTGTTGTCTGCCAACCCAGAGCCAAAGCCGAACCAAGAAAAAACAAGCATTGAATTGATTGGTGAGGTTCCGAGTTTATTGAAACGACCAACGGGTTGTGAGTTTCATACTCGTTGCCCCTTTGTTCAGGAATCTTGTCAACAGACACTTCCTGAGCTGGAAGCTCAGGATAAACAGTTTTATCGCTGTCACTTCCCATTGAAAAAGACAGGTTAGGCAATGATAGATAAAAATTACAAAGTAGCGGTTGCTGGCTTGCAGCATGAAACCAATACATTTGCACCACACAAAGCGCATTATGAAGACTTTCTCAAAGCCGATAGCTGGCCGGGGTTGACGCTGGGTGACGATATTTTTTCAAAAATGAATGGCTTAAATATTCCTCTACCAGGTTTTATTGCGGCAGCGGAGCTAGAAGGTTTTGAGATACATCCCATTTACTGGGGGTCTGCTGAACCCAGTAGTTATGTGGCTGAGGAAGCCTTTGAGCGTCTGACAGCAATGCTGTGCCAATCAATCCAGGATGCGGGACCGCTAGATGCGGTATACCTGGATTTGCATGGGGCGATGGTTGTAGAACATTTTGAAGACGGCGAAGGTGAGATACTTCGCCGTGTGCGTGCTATTGTGGGTTCTGCAGTGCCTATCGTAATAAGTCTTGATCTGCATGCCAATATTTCCAATGCCATGTTGGAGTATACCGATGCGATTACCGTATTCCGTACCTATCCTCATCTTGATATGGCTGAAACAGGTGCCCGTGCCTGTGCTTTATTGACAGAAATACTCTCGGGTAAAGCCTTAGTTGGAGGTATTCGTAAAATACCTTTTCTGATCCCCTTAACCTCCCAGTGCACGGATTTTGAACCTTGCAAATCAATTTATGCTGACATTGCAGGAACCGATTCTTCTGACATAAGCAGTGTCGACTTTGCTTGTGGTTTTCCACCTGCTGACATTAAAGAATGCGGCGCTGCTATTGTGGTTTATGGTGCGGACCACAAAAGCGTAGAAGTAGAGTTGGAGCGGCTATATTCTCTGGTGTTGGACGCTGAGCCCAGGTTTGTTAATGAGTTGTTGTCAGCTGATGAAGCCGTGCAACGTGCAATGCAGGTCAAGTCTGATCAGCCAGTCGTGATTGCTGATGCTCAAGATAACCCGGGTGCTGGTGGTACATCAGACACTGTTGGGATGCTGAACGCCTTGGTTAGAAATCGGGCGAAAGGGGCATTGATGGCGGTAATTTTCGACCCTGAAGTGGCTTCACAAGCTCACGCTGCGGGCCTGAAAGCAGAAGTGTCATTATCTGTTGGTGGAAAGTTTCAGTATCCAGGGGTAGAACCTTTTGTCGGTAAATTCCTTGTTGAAAATCTAGGCGATGGCAATTTCACCTGCACCGGGGAGATGTACAAGAACAGCCAGGCAGAACTTGGGCCTATGGCTCTGCTTCGGGCTATTAACCCAGCGTGTGATGTTCGGGTCATTATCAGTTCAGACCGTTTTCAATGCCTTGATTTGGCGGTGATTCGCCACCTTGGGGTTGAACCTGAAAATCTGGATATTATTATCGTCAAAAGCAGTGTTCACTTTCGCGCTGATTTTGACCCGATAGCCGCACAGACCTTGATAGCAGCAGCTCCGGGAGCTCACCCTTGTCAGCTGGAAAAACTGGCCTATAAGAACTTACGCCGTGGTGTTCGTTTGGGACCAATGGGAGTTCCTCATGTTTAATGACTCTTTATCAACAGGTGTTTGTTCAGGCTGGGAGAAACAATAGATGAGTGGTACTGTTATTTTCTCAGCAAAGAAAATTATTACCATGTCAGAGTCCAGGCCTGAAGCGACTCATGTTGCGGTTCGTGATGGGCGTGTTTTAGGTGTGGGCAGCTTGCGGGAACTAAGTGTCTGGGGTGCTTACAGCCTGGACGATCGCTTCAAAGATAAAATCATACTTCCTGGCTTTGTTGAAGGACACAGTCATACCATGGAGGGTGATTTATGGGAGTATCCTCATGTTGGCTATTTTGATCGCCGGGACCCCCAAGGGTTTGTCTGGCAAGGTCTGAAAAGCCACGATGGCGTGATTGAACGATTGATTCATTATCGACAACGAGACATTCATAGCCATGCATTAATCGCCTGGGGGTATGACCCTTTATACTATGCAGGTAAGCCGATAGATAGAAATGATCTAGATAAAGTCTCAACCACAAGTCCGATAATCGTGATGCATGCCAGTGGACATTCTATCAGTGTGAACCGTTATATTTTAGAAGAAGCTGGTGTCACGCAGAAGACCCTATCAGAAGGAATAATAAAAGATGCAAATGGGCAACCTACAGGTGAACTGCGGGGGCAGGCGGCTATGTTCATGGCGTTCGAAGTTGCTGATGCGTATATGTTTGATGGGAACCTGTCGGCGGCAGGTTTATGGAATTTTGCCCATATCGCCCGTATTTCGGGAACAACCACCGTCACAGAGTTGGGCCATTGCCTGAATGACGACAGCGTAGCAGCCTTGAAAAAGGCCACGGAAAACAAGGATTTTCCAGTGCGCATCGTGCCTGCTTATATGCCCTCGGCAGCCAAAAAGGACGGTGTCAATTTTGTCCGATCATTGGAGCATAATAATCACGAAAAATTACACTTTGGTCCTGTGAAAATTCTTTGCGACGGGGCAATTCAAGGATATTCAGCAAAATTACAATGGCCGGGTTACCTGAACGGGGAACCCAATGGCATATTTTATCATGCGAATTTGGAACAATTGAAACATTGGTTGTCAGAGTTTCACCGGGCTGGTTTGCAAGTACATATTCATGCCAATGGTGATCAAGCGATAGAGATGATGCTGGATGCGTTGGAACAGGTGTTAGAGAAATATCCTCGAAGAGATCATCGACATACTCTACAACATTGTCAAATGATCACCGAAGCACAGCTTAAACGGGCGGCAGCATTGGGTGTCTGTTTGAATATGTTTGTCAATCATATTTACTTCTGGGGCGAACAGCACATTAAGTATACTATTGGGCCTGATCGGGCACATCGTCTGAACCCTGTTGCCAGCGCTAAGCGTCTGGGCTTGCATTACAGTGTACATTCCGATGCCCCGGTAACTCCACTGGCTCCTATGGTTACTGCCTGGTGTGCTGTAAACCGCCTTACTTCAAAGGGTAATGTTCTGGGAGAACATGAAAAAATCAGTGTGCACGATGCGCTTAAGGCGATTACGCTAGGGGCAGCCTATACCCTGAAACTTGATCATTTAGTGGGTAGCATTGATGTTGGAAAATACGCTGATTTTGCGGTTTTGGATGCCGACCCTTACGCCGTCGATCCTGCCGCATTGAAAGACATTTCAGTGGCCGCCACGGTTGTAGGTGGTAAGGTATTCGAGTGATTTCGAGCGACGCTGAATGAACCATAACCGTGTCAATAAACGACTGCCTTTTACCGTTATTGGAGGCTACTTAGGGGCTGGCAAAACAACATTGTTAGAACGTTTGTTGCAACATGAAGATACCTCTCGGTGGCTATTATTAATCAATGATTTTGGCGCTGTGAATATTGATGCTGCTTTGATTTCCAGAAGTGGAGTGGAAACCGTGGAGTTACACAATGGTTGCGTGTGCTGTTCTATTGTTGATAGCCTTGCCGCGACCTTACTTAAGGCCTTGAAAGTGGATCCGCCTTATTCGAGGATTATTGTTGAAACCAGTGGTGTTGCTGATCCCAATAATGTTGCTGAGATTGCTCGGCTGTCGCGATCTATGGACTTGGATAAAATCATTGTGGTTGTTGATGCCGAGAGCTTGCTGGACATGAGTGATTCAACTGATATTGGCCAGTTGGTATTGCAGCAACTCAGCAGCGCTGATTTGATTGTGTTGAATAAATTGGATTTGTTGGATGAACAGCAAGGCAATGCGGTAAGGCACATCATTCGAGATAGGTGTCCAGAGACAGAATTGGTTGAAACTATGTACTCTGAAGTGCCTATAGACTGTTTATTACAGCCAATAAAAACAGAGGCTAAGTCCAAGCTAAAAGACAACCCTATAGTTCTACAAAAAACCAATCCTGTGTTTCGCAGTTGGAGTTTTCAGACCGAACTTTGCTTTGATCAGAAAAAGTTGAAAGAGGTGTTGGCTGCATTGCCAGGGTCTGTACAGCGAATAAAAGGCATTGTTCGTCTTGGGACAAGACCGGATCAGTTTTATAAGGTGGAACGGACTGGAAAACAACATTGCATGAATGTTGTTTCGGGCTTTCAGGCAGACGAGGCCGTCAGCCAGATGGTTGTTATTGGACTAGATGACATGCCCGATGATCAGGAGCTGACGCAACGTTTTTCATCTGCTTTGATTTCCAACCCTTTGGATTCAGTAGAACTGAGTACTGCAGTTGAATCAAATAACCGAATCAATGAGAGTTAATCCAGGTTGGTCTGTTGTGGAATTCAGTTTGTCTATATCGGGTGTTAAGTGTTGGGTGATATTGAGGCAGATACTGTCGGATGATTCCAAATTTAACCACCTGAAAAAATAATAAATAAGAGGTGCAACTATGAAAAATAAGAATAAAACTAAGGCAAACAATCAGAAAAACAAGCGCTTTAGCATTTTTAGCAGTATTCAAACCAAGGTGATTTTTTTTCTGGTATTCCTGACTACTGTGATTCTGGTCTACTTTGGCCTTTATCAGATTTTTAAAATCAACGAAGAACTGGGTATTCAGTTAACCCTGACCAATCAAAATACCGCCAAACGTTTGAGCAATCATATTGAGTTGGGCATGTGGACTCTGGACCATGATTCAGTGAAACAGTCCATTCAATCTGAGTTTCTGAATAAGGATATCTATGCCATAGCCGTAAATTCCAAAGAGGAAGGTTTGTATGTTGGTGTGATTCGGGATGATCAGGGCAGCTTGCAAGATATGACTGCCACATCGCAGGTGGAACAATTGCGATCTCGTGAGGATTTAGTTGCATCAACTAAGCGAGTGTCGCATAAAGGTGGTGGCATCCTGGGGGATGTGGTGGCCTTCTCAACCACTCGTTATAACGAAGAACGCATTAAGAAACAGTATAAGAATCAGGCCTTCATTATTCTGGCTATCGGTTTGACTTTGATTTTGGTGACCTTTGCTGTGTTGCAACTATTTGTGATCAGTCCGATGAAGGCCTTGAGTGAAATAGCACGGCAGATGAGCCGAGGCAATTACTTCGAAAACCTTGAGTCTAAATCCGATGATGAGATCGGTGAGTTATCAAGTGCCTTGAATATGCTCAATAAAAGCTATCAGGTTGCCAGAGAGCAAGTCAAAGCGAGTTAGTTGTCTAGAGAACTTTGGAGGTTATAACTATGAAATTACGCATAAAAGAAAAAATAACAAACAGCTTATCTGCCATAGTATTGCTATTACTTGTGTTTGGAATCAATACTGCTATTGCTCTCGATGCAAATGCTGAAAGCCGTGTTTTAAAGGCTTGTGTTACCGAATGGAAACCCTTTTCATACAAGGTAGATGGACAAGTCGTAGGGTTTTCCATTGAAATTTATAATGAAATTGCCAAAAGAGCCGAGTTTGGGCTTAGTTACGACATGATTCCTTATGCTCGCTGTAAAAAAGAATTCGAATTGGGTAATTATGACGTTATTATTGATGGTGGTCCCGGTGTACCAAACTCGCTGAACCTGAATGAAAAAAAGCGACCGGTTCCATGGGTGATCACCTTGTGGGTGCCTGATGACAGTGATGTAGACTCATTTCGAGGCATTAAGCAGTTTGCTGGTCGAACCATTGGCGTTACCAGAGACTATTATGTCC
>JBOEHE010000061.1:0-82253 GCA_050633785.1 Arenicella sp. | reverse complement strand
TTTAGTGTGAACAGGCCCTAGACTGATATGAGTCACAACACCTTTTTTTAACAAATCAATGGCCTCATCCGGCCAATAAACCCGCCGCCAGCCTTCAGGAGTCACTCTTTCGTCATCCAGATACACTTTCAAGGTGTTTCAGGGCCTGTTTTTGGTTTTTTTCAACACTAAAGAACGCATCAATAAGCCCAGTATGCTGCAAACAACAACTATCAGGATAAATACCCAGGATTGTGATTTTTCCAATCCATGGGGAATATTCATACCCAATAGGCTTGCCACAGCAGTCATTGGCAGAAATAAAGCCATAATGATATTTAAACGGTGTCCAGCAATTAATGCTTCCCGTTGCATCTCTGATTGTTCTTCAGCTCGTTTTGCTATGGCGTAATCCAACGCATTTTTACTGTCTATATAGAGAAGTTCAATATTGCGATTCAACTCTTCCGCCTTATCTCGATAATCAATGAGTTCATTACCTGCAACCTCTCTGGCGACCTGTAAAGCCTTACTCATATTTTTCACCGCCCTTTGGACAGGTGCAATTCGCTCCAGCAAGTCAAAGAAGTCACGAGCACTGACCGCTTTTTCATAGTCGTCTTCAAGCGCATCTTCTATGCGGGCATAGTTATCCAAGTATTCATTAAGCGCAGTCAGACCATTGCCTCGTTCAGAAGCATCCCAAAGACCAGCAGCATTTCTCCAGAAAAACACACTTTCTCGATGAGTTTCGTGTTTCAACGGCGGTTTATGCAGAATAAGCAAGACTTGACCCTCTTCTGCAATAACTCTTTGCTTACCAGCCCGCGCGCCCAAGCGCAGCACAATCTCTTCAGGCAGTTTCCAACCTGGTGGTATCTCACTATTTTGTACCATTTTTAACTCTCCTTATTGACAGTAAAGATGATGAAACTCATCCATTTGTAATAACTCAGATATTAATCGTTATTCTTTAAATTAGAAAACAATAATTCACACCTTTTATATGCCTGCCTTAGCTGGTTGATTAACTATATGCTTGTATCAGCGCTAAGGTCTCAGATCTACATTCATGTTTACCTTGTTCCATTCTTCCTCTCTCAATACGATGTATTCAACGTCCTGCGCCAAGCCAATTGTAACTTCAAGTTGCAGGCCTTTTCAATTCTTCCACCACTGTGTTTCATTTGACCAATCTACCAAATACCACTGAGTCGCTAATGCTTTAAATTCATCTCTGGTTATTTTTTTCCATTTCCATCTCCAACACCAAGAATTTTTTTCAGGAAATGAAACGAATGGACCTTTCCCAACTATGCCACCTTTCAATAATTGTTTATCTTCACAAACGAAATAGGCCTGTTCAATTAAATAGTCATTGGGAATCGAAGTAAGGTATCTCCACAGATAAATTCCCCCGATCAATGCAACAATGAGTAGGAATACAATCAAGATTTTTATCATCATTATAATAATTCGTCCCTTTCCTAATAATAAAATGCTTATTTAACACTGACCCATAGCAATCTGGCATCTTGTTCACTGGTCGATATCAGAGCATGACGCATGCGGCTGTCCATATAATAACTATCGCCTTTTGACAGCTTTTGTGGAGGATAATGCTCAGTATGAACTTCAACCTCGCCTTCCAGGACATAAAAGAAATCTTCTGTTTCATGTTGATCCCATTCTCCATAATCATCCAAAGAGTGCGAACGTACCGTACTTAAAAATGGATTCATTGCTTTACTGGATAATCCGGTCGCCAATAACAAATGTTTGAAGTTGGGTGAGAGATAGGTCTCTCCTTCTCCAACATGATTGACCGTCACCCGCCCCGGCGCCTTTTGCATATTACTCCTGGCAAATAATTCCACGGGATCAACATCATAACCATCACAAATTTTCAAGATCGAATCATAAGTCGGTGACATCTGTCCTTTTTCCAGTTTTGAAATATAAGCTCTGGAAAGTCCAGTTTCAGCTGAGGCCTGTTCCAACGTCCATTGATATTGATGCCTCAAATCAGCTAGGCGCTCGGCAAGAATCAAACGTTGTGAAGCGATATCTTCTTCCACAGGCACTGGCTTTTTTGGAGTTATCATTATTTTAAACTTCCCCTCTGATGTTTGAAAATTCTACTATAATAAATATTTCTCCTATAGTAGAATTTATTATTCGATAGTAATAAGACCTGTTCACACCACATTATAACGTAAGAAAATAACTGAATTTATCAAACAAGAGAATTATCCAAGCTTTATTGGGGATATGAATCGATAGAGGCGCGCGATGAAAACATCTTTGCAGAACAATCACATCCAAACCGCAATGATCATGATGACCATTGCCATGTTATTCATGCCGATTGTTGATTCGATCGCCAAATGGATGTCCGATTCAATCCCTGCGGGCCAGGTAACCTGGGGGCGTTTTTTATTTCAAACTCTTTTGATGCTGCCATTCGTATTACGCTTGCCGGGAAAACTATTCATCTCCAGCGTACTGGTACACATTGCGCGAGGAACCACATTAGCTGTTGCTACGCTATTGTTTTTTGCAGCCTTGAAGTTCCTGCCGATTGCTGACGCCATCGCTATCTTTTTCGTCGAGCCATTGTTGGTTACGTTGCTGGCGGCTGTTTTCTTAAAGGAAAAAGTCGGCTGGAGGCGCTTGTCAGCCATTTCTGTCGGACTTATTGGAGCACAGCTAATCATCCGTCCAAACTTTGAGCAATTTGGTTGGCCGGCAGCCTTACCACTGGGCGCAGCTTTGTCATTTGCTTTTTATATATTACTGACACGCTCAGTCTCGCAAAGAGAAGATCCCGTTGCCATGCAGTTCTATGCCGGTTTTTTTGGCTTTATTTTTATGTCAGTTGCCTTGTTATTGGGAGATAATTTCAGCGTACCGGCACTCAGTGCTTTCTGGCCTACCTCGTTTGAGTGGCTATTACTCTTCATTGTCGGGCTTATCGCTACCGTGGCACACTTTCTGGTCGTCCAATCCTTCAAACATGCTCCCGTCAGTGTCCTTGCACCATTTCAATATCTGGAAATAATCAGCGCAACAATTCTGGGTCTGGTTATTTTTGGCGATTTCCCTGATCGCCTGACCTGGACTGGCATTACAATTATTATCGCCTCCGGTTTGTTTGTTTTTCATTGTGAAAGAAAAACTTAAAGCCTTGTTGAAATTCTGAATATCAACAAGCTTTGCGATTACAGACATAGACAGCAAATACGGCCTTTAGAAATACCCTGCTAAAAAAGCAACGATCACCAGTATCATTTTTGGTCTTTACCTGGCAGTAGCCCAGAGCTATCATTTTATCAGGCATCTTTTCTACGCTTCTGGAACCATACCTATACATAACATGCTACTTGAATTGAAACTTTTATGACTGAAAAAACAAAAATGATTGAAGTTGAGAATGTGAATGTTTCTGGCCTTGTATCGAACGTCAATGCTGAAAAATACAATGATATGAAAACAGCCCTGCTAGCAATTCTTCCAGAATCATCTCCTGGATTAACACACAAGGACATCATGGAAAAGACTCTGCCTCATTTATCCGAAACACTGTTTCCCAAAGGGGCTAAAAGAGGCTGGTGGTCAAAAACTGTGCAGCTGGATCTGGAAGCAAAAAAGATCATCACTAGAGAACAAACCAAGCCTCTTAGATGGCATAAAACACACTCAAAGTGATACCCATTAAAGCATAGACTTGACTTCGATTATGTTTGGTAACATCTTTAACCAATTGATACCGGGACAACTCTACCATGTCAATCAAGAGGGTGGTCGCACCGTTCTGGCAGAGCCTTCGGATCAATTTTCCAGCGCTGTATTTTACTATTGGTTAATGCAGATTGATGATGCTGAAACCAATCTTGAGGTGATACCTGACGCAGCTCTTGATCTGGTTGTGTCACCATTGATACCTCAGTTTTCTGTGATTTACCCCCCTGTGATCAAGAAGTTTTCCATACCTTTAAATGGCCCAGCTCTTTATGCAGGAATCAGTTTTGAACCAGAAGCGGCACAACATTTTTTTGATACTGACCTGAATACCATGGCAACTTTAGAGCCAGGACCAGCGACGACAAAAGCCTTGAATCTAGGAGAATTGACAGATGCCATTCAAGGCGTCACAGATATCCACGATGTAAAGACCATTTTTGATCGAGAGTTAAGAACAAAAAATTTCAAACCTGTTAAACGGCTGCAACAATCAGTCTATCAGAGTTTTGTAGAAAAACTGGACACAGGTGGCGCTCGCGAAGTCGCTCAACGAATTGGCATCAGTGAACGCCAGTTCCGTAGGACGATTAATGACATTTCAGGCTTATCGCCTAAACAAGTACAACGAATTGTTCGACTACAACAGTTATTGCATGAAATATTCAATGCTGGAGCTGTCACAGCAGACGATGGTTTTTATGATGACTCTCATCGAATTCGAGAAATGAAAGAACTCACTGGTTTGACATATGGTGAACTTCGTAAAATGGCCGAAATCTACAATAAAACGAAATAAGTGTTTTATAAACTGCTGTTTTTCATAACATTAACGGAGCCAGCAATGATAGAAATTAATGAAGTTTACCCCTTATTCGTCACTAGCAATTTGACCGAATTAAATGAGTTTTACAGTACCCATTTCGGCTTTACTGCCGTATTCTTTGATCCGAAGTTTTACTTGCATCTGCTACACCCGGACTCAGGACATCAGATAGGATTTTTGTTACCCAATCATGCCAGCCAACCGGCATTTTTGCACTCAGCATCACCCAATATTGGATCCGTCATCAGCTTTGATGTTCCTGATGCAAAGATCGCCTGGCAGCAGGCACTGGATTCAGGACTCAATATCGTATTGGACTATGTTGAAGAGTCATGGGGTCAGAACCATTTCATCATTCGAGATCCACAGGGACTCCTTATTGATATTGTTGAACACGTTCAGCCCAAACAATAGCACCGTGGACAGATACAACTCTGGAGTCAACAACCCCAGAGTTATGTCTGTCTATAATATGAAAGCTATCGCTGCCAGTATCACTGGATCACAAATTAGGCAATTGATAAACATAGACAGATTTAAATTCCCTTGGGCTTATGGCAAATTTTTCTGAAAAGACTCAGGAAAATATTTGTACTGAAGAAAAGCTACAATTCAACATAGGGTTAATTCTCCTAGGGCCTGTTCACACTAAATTGATTGCTTCAAGCGCTCAATTAACAAAGGCTATGTTCTTTTTTATCTATTTTCCAGCCAAAACCTCTTCTTCGCAATTTTTGCAAAGTAATAGTTTTTCAATATCACTATCATCATTTCCGACAAGAAAAGGCAGGGGAATATTGTTTTTTCGAATCAATAGCCCTCCATATTGTAAACTGCCTTAATAGGAACTATATCTATGAAAAATATTCTTTATTTAATACTCACCCTCATTCTTGGAAGCACATTTTCAACGCCAACTCTAGGTTTAGAAGGTGAGAATTATACTAAAACACAAGAAGACACCAGTCTTGCAGACAATATGATGAGCTTCCAGTATAAAAGTGGTTCTGATTGGATAAATTATCGACTGCATAGCCCTAAAAAAACTGACAAAGGTGAACGTTATCCACTGGTACTTTTTTTACATGGTTGGGGAGAGCGTGGCACTGATAATATAAGACACATTAAAAAAGCCGTGCCTGAAATGTTAACGTATGCGAAAAGCAAGCAAGAAAAGCTTTATATGATCGCACCACAATTTAAAGAAAATGAAACATGGATCAATGGCATACGTATCGATTTAGTAGATTCTTATCTTTCCCCTAAAGAGGCATCATACTCAATTAAACTCGTAATAAAACTTCTAAAGGAATTTATTGAAAACAACCCGGTTGATACGGATAGAGTTTATGTAACCGGTTTATCAGCTGGTGGCTTTGGCACTTGGGATATATTGGTTCGTGAACCGGATTTATTTGCCGCAGCAATACCTGTCGCAGGAGGCAATGCTGAAGACACAGCCGAAGCCATTAAGCATATTCCGCTTTGGGTTATACACGGCGAAAAAGATGATGTCATTAATCGAAATTTCTCAAGACGTTCAGTGGCAGCACTGAAGAAGGCTGGAGGCACCCCCGTTTATAGTGAATTCAAAGGCATGACCCATGCCGACCCAGACTGGCATTTCGTTTATAGCAATATTGAAATTTTAGATTGGTTATTTTCGCAAAGAAAAATAAAACATTAACGTTTCGCTGAAGGACGCGGCATAGCCGCGTCCAAATGCATACGGACTTGTTGTTTTCCAGTAATTCTTTGTACCATTATCTACAGTCATCGTCTGAAGAGTCTGACATATGGTTAACCTGTTTAGATGATTAGATAAAGGCTCTATAGCATCAATAGAATCTTTAAACTTCTCTACCTTCCAAACTATCCACAATACAAGAAAATACGTTATGCCTTTTCCTATCAATGTATAGACAGTCTAATGGCTGAACCTTCTTGTGAAACTATTAACATCTGCCTGATAACTATCACGATCAAATCCATTTTGACAATCAGCATGAATAAAACCATCGTAATTAAGGCCTAAATAATCAAATGTTTCAGTAAATGAATCAATAAATGAACGGTCAATTCGCTCACTTATGGACGTAGCAACGACATAAGCAACTTTACCTCTTAATTTTCTCCCTTGATCCTTGAGGTCTTCCACATCCAGAAAATCAGACATTCGATCAATAAACACTTTCATTTGGGCACTCATTGCAAACCAGTACACAGGGGATGCAAAAATAATGTTGTCATGCTGCAGAACATGATCCATCAATGGCAAAAAGTCATCATCAATATTTTTATGTTCATAATCATAAGCAGAAATATTTTTTACACTTAAATCGATAACTTCAATATTCAACTCACCTGCGATCCAGTCCATTAATCGGCCTGTGTTTCCATTGCGTCTCGAGCTACCGAAAATAGCTATTGTTTTTTTCATTGATTTGCTGATCAGCGATTATAAAGAAATGTAGAGAATACCTAAAACCGTTAAAAAATGAAGCAACCCTGATAAAAAATAATCTTTTAATAACCAGAGGCAGCACTTTCAGCCAGAAAGCCACAAAGAACGCTTCACTTATAGAGTTGATTCTTTGTGGCCTGGATTTGATTCACTTATTCAGGCTTTACCAATTGCCATAGACGCTGACTTTAGAAAGCGTTACGGGTTGGTCATTTTGAAATTCAATTTTTCTGAAAAAGGAATCTTCAGCATTTTTTATTTGAACTGCAATTTCCCACCACTGCTTTACCTTGTCACTCTTGCAGCCATTACTGTATTTACTAACTTTACCCTTAGCCGGAGCATCACAGACAAAATACTCAATGATTGCTCTGTCCTGAGCCTTGAAAGTTGAATTAAAATTTTCAACAACCACTTTTGCCTTTTCTAGATATTCCAGATCCGTTTGAACACTTGATGGCGCAGGCAAGGTAGCCCAGAATTCAGCATTATCCTCATCTTCGTCAAACTCTTTCTTTAGCTTGAACTGCCCTTTGGCCCCAACAGTCACCTTGTATTGCTTATCAGCATCTCGAAAAGTAAATTTCCACTGCCTGCCTTTGGAAGAAATAGTTGCTTTCATATATTCCAGTTTGACCGAAGCAGCATTAGGGACTTTTTCCCCCTCCAGAACAAATTTCAATGCCTGAGCACTGTCTTGTATGTCCTGAGCCATAGCATGATGAACAAAAAACAGGCTGAATGTAAAAGTAGCCAGAACGGCAAACGACTTGAAAAAATGAAAGGAATGCATAATAAATACCCTGTGAAAACTATCCCTATTAATAAAAGCACCTCAAGAAGCTTATATACCACTTCCCTGAGGCACGCTGAAGAGTAATAGTATCGACAACGTTTTTGAAATGTAAATGACTCCACAGGCATTGCCAGTATAAGCTTATAAACCCACTAGAAATGAGGCATACTACCTGCCCATTCTTTCCATATATCCCAACCTGAAAATGTCCCGTTGGTATCTCGAATACAGTCACTTTGTTCAACGCCATTGCCGCTTTCTCGGTTTTGGCCTGTTGATATGTTTTATTTCCAGTGCCGGGCAAACCTACCTTATTGGTATTTTTGGTCCTGAAATTCGTTCCACCTTTTCTCTGACACATACCGAATGGGGAACACTGTATTTAATTGGCACTCTTGCAAGTGCAGTATTAATACCTTGGTCTGGTCAGTTGATTGATAAAATTGACCTGCGCTATTTCTCCGTTGCAACAATGGTAGGATTGGCAATTGCCTGTCTTGCAATCAGCAATGCTCATTCAATCACTTGGGTGGTTATCGCTATTTTCCTGCTGAGGCAATTTGGGCAGGGCCTTGCTTCACATATAGGCATAACTTCGATGGCTCGCTATTTTGATGAAAATCGCGGTAAAGCAATTGCATTATCTACATCCGGATTTTCTCTGGGAGAGGCCATTCTGCCCTTTTTAGCGATTCTGGCAATTTCAGCCTTGGGCTGGCGTTCTACCTATGAAGTGATTGCTTACATTCTGTTATTGTTGATTCCTGTAATGCTATGGTTACTCAAAGGACATAACGAACGCCACAGCAACTATCTAGACAGTAATGACTCTATCGAGAAAAAAGAGTCTGAGAAAAACCATTACACTCGCATGCAGGTGTTAAAAGAAACACGTTTTTATTTGATGTTTCCTGCAATGATTGCACCACCATTTATTATTACTGCCATGTTCTTTCACCATCTCAATCTGGCCGAAAGCAAACATTGGTCGCCAGAATGGGTCACAGGCAGTTATTGGGTCTTTGCTTTGGCAACTATTGTCGCATCATTGATATCTGGGCCTGCAATCGACAAAATCACAGCTGAGCGCATAATGCCGTTCTTTTTGCTGCCAATGGTAGCAGGCCTGGCATTGATCGCCCCGGCAGATTCTGAGTTCTGGCTGTACCCTTACCTATTTCTTACCGGCGTCAGTACCGGTATTTATTTCACTGGCATGCCATCCATGTGGACGGAGTTATATGGAGCAAAGAATATCGGTGCCATAAAATCACTCATGACAGCACTGTCTGTTCTGGCTTCAGCATTATCTCCAGTCAGCGCAGGACTTATGTTAGATGCCAATATCAGCATGTCAGGAATCTACTTATGGTTTGCCGGAGCCAGTATTCTAGCAACCGGTTTATTCTATCAAGCCTTAAAAATCAAAAAGATATAAGCAACCCTGGAGTCCAGTAAATACTGAATACTCAAACCAATCGAAACAACTGTCCATACTGATCAATCGGTTTTTTATAATTCAGTTTTCTCAAACATTGCCAGAACATGGCCTGAATGCTGGTAATCACTGGTTTACCAAGTGCTTGCTCCAATTCCTCAACAACATCAGCGGAACGCAGTGCTGTACATGAAATGAAGATAGCTTCTGCTTCAGGAGTATCAACTTCTCGGGCTGCAGCAGCAATCGACTGAGGCGACAATTTCGCCATCTCATGGTCATCTTCTATTTGAAAACCATTAAAAGCAACGATGTTAACACCAGCCTCAGTCAAACAGGCAGCGGTCACTTTATTAACCTCATCAATGTACGGCGTCAACACAGCGATGCGATTCACTTCTAAGGCATCAAAAGCAGCAAGCGCTGCTGATATCGGCGTCACACAGGGGATGCCAGGGCGAGCCGCATGAATAGCTTTTTCAACCCCGGACTGACCAATAACCGCTGTCGCTGAAGTACAGCTAAATGCCATAACATCCAAATCACCTCCAGGCAATATAAGTTCAGCAGCACCAGCCAGCCTTGATTTATGGGCACTGAGATCATCAACATTGACACTGCCAGAGGTTTCAATTCTGCTGACAAAAAATGCGATATCATCCGTGGGAAGCATGTTCCTGAAGTCTCGTTCTGTAGCATAATCCGTTGACAACACAACAAGGCCGATACGTTGTTTGCCCGGACCATTGTCAAATACTGGGCTAATACCCACTTTGTTAAAATTATTCATAAGGTCATACTCTATATTGCTTATTGTTTTTATGCATCATTTTGGCTTCTTACCTGACTTAATATCGACTCCATACTGACGTGCGCTCTCTGTCAGCAATTGCCACAGAGCCACCGAAAAACTACGTGGCAACAGTAGATTAAAACTCTGATCAAGACGCCAGAGCGTAACACCTACATGATGAAAAGCGGTGCTGACAACATTGCCTTCCATAAAACGACTGTCACGCAAATCGACTGGCAGAAAATGATTCAACAGAGCCTCTGCCTTGTGTCCACGAATGTTTATCCAGATTCTGGAATGTGACAGATTCAGCGAACAACCAAATTCCGACGGCAAGTCCACCACAGAAAAGTCAGGCTTATCACTAATCAACCAATATTTAAGTGGCTCGACCCTCAGCGCAATAGCTTTATCACCAACGGTAGATTGCCCTATACAGGGAGCCTCAGAGGCACCTGTTGCCTGGGCGACTAATGCACCAACCTGCTCCATCGTTTGCGGCCATGCAGCCATCTGAAAAAGATACAATGGCCTGAGTTCTTCTAAAACTACGCCAATTTCACCCTGCTCGCTATAGCAACCAGCAGACAAATGTTCATGAAGTGCAGATATTTGATCAGCCATGCATTCGCCTCCCTGCAGAATCAAACATTTGCGGAGCGACAATCTCAACCCCAACATGAGCATCGCGTACGGGATCTCTGGCAACAACAGACCTGCCTGCCCAAACCTCATGACCACCCGAGATATAGCCAAGCCCAATCCAGTGACCTAAGGCTGGCGAATGAGTCACAGCAGTTACCCAGCCGTCACCAAACCCCGAGATCATAGTCTCTTCACACAGTAACGATCCACCATTGAATGTCTGTTGACGATCCTTAGGAAAGATACCAACCAGTTGTGGACGATCTGCACGGTTCAGCTCAGGCCGTTGACGCAATACGCTGCCAATAAACGATTTGCCAGGTGATGCCATCTTGCCCAGACCTGCATCGTCAATGGTAACCCGACCATCCAACTCTGCGCCGGTGACATGTCCTTTTTCAATACGTAGCGTACCCAATGCCTCAAGTCCATACAAACAACCACCTTGTGGTTCGGTAGCCGCCCAAAGCAAATCCATCATTGCCTCACCTAAGCCAGCAGGCACATAGATCTCATAAGCCAATTCTCCAGAGAAGCTGATCCGCGCGATCAAGCAGTCAATTCCTCCTTTGAGTGTTGTTGAGATCACCCCCATGAACGGCAACTTTTCATTCGAGATGATTGCCTCATCCTCCAGGCAAGCAGCGATAACGCCACGAGACTTTGGACCAGCAATCGATACCCCGGCCCATTGATCAGAGACCGAGGTGACATGAACACGCAATTGCGGCCAGCGTGTCTGCAACAGTTCTTCCAGCCAGACCATGACTTTGCCAGCATTAGTCGTTGTTGTGGTCATCAAAAAATCATTATCTGACAGACGCCAGGTCGTACCATCATCCATTACCATGCCATCATCACGTAACATAATTCCATAACGAGCTTTGCCAACAGCTAGTTTCGCAAAAGCATTGGCATAGATGCAGTTCAGAAATTCTGAAACATCAGGGCCTTGCAGTGCTATTTTGCCCAGCGAACTGACATCACAGATACCCAATGTTTCGCGCACAGTTGCTGCCTCACGCACATAAGCATCATCGATATTTTCACCTTCTGCCGCAAAATACCATGGTCGGTGCCAAAGCCCTGCATCGGTCATGGTTGCTGCGTGTTGCAAATTCCAGTCATGCAGGGGTGTCCGGCGCAAAGCTTTAAAATGATGACTCGTGTTACGCCCTGCCAACGCACCGATAGCAACCGGTGTATAAGGTGGCCGGAAACGAGTTGTGCCGACTTGTGGAATGTCTTTACCCAAGGCCTCAGCCATCAAGGCAAGACCAATGATATTGCCCATCTTGCCCTGATCTGTTGCCATACCTAATGTGGTATAGCGCTTGAGATGCTCAACTGAAACGAATCCTTCCTGATGCGCCAGACGCACATCATCACAGGTAACATCATGTTGCGGATCGACAAAACTTTTGACTTTCTTAGTCGGCAGACGTACTTCATAAAGAGGTTTAATCGGTGTTGCAGTTTCATCATTAGCAGACGCTCCTGGAGCTGGCATAGAAACCGTTTTGTCTCCTATGACTATTTTCGCCGCAACAACCCCAGACTCTTCACAGGCAAGTCGATCCCATAGACCAGTAGCCGAACCGGCCATAACGATATTCTCACTGACGGATACCGGTACAAAACAGGCCAGTTCAGCATCCCATTTAGGTTTCATACCCCGATGCGATAGCAAATTCACCACCGGTGACCAACCACCTGAGACCAGCAGCAAATCGCAATTTTCAATGCCCGCCAGCTGCCAACCCTTCCCTTTAGCTACAGCCAGCTTCACACCGCGAATGGACTTGCCACCCACAACCTCCAAAGGAGCAACTCCTGTTTTAACAACCACACCTTCAGGACTGTTCATAGCAGCTTGGTCACGAGCATCGGCTAACATCACATACGCTCCAGCGGCCGCCAAGTCAGCTGCTGTCACATAGGCTGAATCATTGTTAGTCGCTATAACAATTCTTTGTCCCGGCAGAATGCCATAACGGTTCAGATAGGTACGTGCTGCTGTCACCGTCATCACACCCGGACGGTCGTTATTGGCAAAAGCAAGGGACCGTTCCAAGGCGCCAGTCGCTAAAACAGTTGCCTCTGACCGTACTGTCCAGAAGCGCTGACGCGGCTGGTACTCACTCGGGTTCGAAAGATGGTCTGTCACTCGTTCCAACAGACCACTGGTGCCATTATCGTATAAGCCAAACGCCGTGGTACGTGTCATGATGCGGACACCCACTTGCTCCAACTTCGCAATCAGCGAACTCAATTGATTCTGTGTCGTTATAGATGCTTCGTTGAGCAAATCACCGCCCAACTCAAAATCCTGCTCAACCAGTATGACATCACGACCACTTTGGGCAGCAGTCAGCGCAGCATTAAGTCCTGCCGGACCGGAACCTACCACTAACACATCACAGAACGCATGGACATGATCATAATTGTCTGGATCTGCTTCGCGGGAAGCTGTGCCCATGCCAGCGGCTTTGCGGATGATCTTTTCATACCACATCCAAAAACCGGTTCCCCGCCCCCATTCAAACGGTGGCAGTCCCATAAAGGTCTTGTAGTAAAAACCAGCCGAAAAGAACCGGCCGAACAGACCATTGATCGCACCAAAATCATAGCGCACACTAGGCCATGCATTTTGCCCATTAGCCACCAAACTTTCATAAAGTTCCTGTGTGGTGGCTTTGACATTAGGTTCAAGTCGATTATCACTTCCCACGGAGACAATAGCTCCAGATTCCTCAACACCCGCTGACATAATTCCTCGAGGACGGTGATACTTGAAACTACGTCCCAGTATCTGTTGACCATTCGCCATCAAAGCTGAAGCGAGAGTATCCCCAGCAAAGCCCTGCAAGGGTTTACCATCCCAACTGAAAGTTACTGGGCAGGTTCTATCGATTCGCCCACCGCTTATCAAACGCCTCGCGGTCATTGCTGCTCTATCTCCAACACTTGCGAATAGTCTGGATGAGCAGGGCGCACGCTGTGAATTTCATGGGTAATTGTGTCACGTTCAACCAACAACCACATACGACAACCATGAATATGCTGCCATGTTTCAGTCTGCGCACCGCAGATGTTTTCACGCATAAAGACCGCATCATGCCAATCCTGCACAGAACCATCAAGCGCAGGATAATCTATTGTTCCATCGCCACCATAGCTGAACTCGCTATGATCACGTATGCCACAAAAAGGGCAAGAAATTCTAATCATTTGGTTTCTCGTACTCCCGCTTTCTTTCTATTTTCCACATTCTTCTCAACCATGTAGTTTCGGGTCAGGACCTGCACCACGTTCATCAATCTGAATACCACGTTCAAAACGTTTGAGATCATGGTTTTCGATCACTTTATGAGGCCTGTCATTGGCGATAAGGTCTGCGAAATACCAACCGGCCGCCGGAGTTGCCTTGAAACCACCATAATTCCACCCTGCATTCAGATAGAGATTACTCAGTGGTGTCTTGCAAATAAAATGAGATCCATCCATCGACATATCCACCACACCCGACCAATGCCTTAGTAGTTTGACCCGTCCCAGGCATGGCAATACAGACATCGCTGCCTCTGCAACATCCTGCACCATGGGCAAACTGCCACGTTGGGCATAGGACTTGTACCAGTCGAGGTCACCACCGAAAACCATGCCCCCTTTGTCAGACTGCGAGATATAAAAATGGGAACCACCCATACCAAATACTACGACCTGATCGAGCAAAGGTTTCAATGGTTCCGAAACAAAAGCTTGCAGATTATGTGACTCAATCGGCAAACAGCCAAGCCCCGCCATTGTCCAGAGCCTGGACGTATTTCCCGCAACTGAAAAAGCTACTTTATCTGCACTTATAAGGCCGCGACTGGTTTCCAGTGCACTTATTTTTCCAGCATTTCGAGTGATTCCTGTGACCTCACAGTTTTGAATAATATCCACACCAAGTTGGTCGGCAGCTCGAGCGTAACCCCAGGCCACAGCATCATGACGTGCAGTACCGGCACGTTTCTGGACCGCTGCACCCATAATCGGAAAGCGTGCATTGGGGCTATAATCCAGGTGAGGGACGGCACGTTTCAAGGCTTCCGCTCCCCAGATTTCAGCATCGGTGTTACCGGTCTGTCGCATGATATTGTAGTTGCGTGATGCTGCATCGATGGCACCAGGGCTGTGCAATAGAGAAATATGCGAGCGCTGGCTGAACATCACATTATAATTCAACTCAAAACTGAGATTTTCCCAAAGCTTAAGAGAGTGTTCATAGAACTCCCGATTGCCTGGTTGGACATAGTTCGACCGAACAATAGTTGTGTTTCGCCCTGCATTACCGCCACCCAACCAACCCTTTTCCAGGATTGCGACATTCCTGACCCCATGATTCTTGCAAAGGTAATAAGCCGTTGCCAAGCCATGCAAACCTCCACCAACAATCACTACATCATAGTGTCGTTTCGGCTGTGGATCACGCCATTGGCGCGTCCAGCCCTTCTGGCCAGTGAGACCATTCCAGAAGACATTCCAGGCAGAAAATTTTGTCATTTTATTAAGTATTATGAATCGTTCGAATCAGCTATTTGGTAGCAGTGATGTTCCGGGGTGAGAAAAAATCTGACCAAAACCGGTAAGTTGATCAGTAATGCCTGCCCGACGCAGACAACTCCAGAACTGAGCTTGATTGCTTGTGATCACGGGTTTACCAGTGGCCTGTTCGATTTCTTCGGCTACTTCCAATGCACGAATCCCCCCACAAGACAGGAAAATGGCATCCGCATCGGGCTGATCTATTTCAAGCGCAAATTGTTTCCAATAAGCCGGGGTTACCTGTCCCATCTGAGTTCCCGTTGACAGATTCAACCCTTGAATGTCCAGAACATCAAAACCTTTTGCCAACAAAAACTCCGCTTCTGCTGTATTAACCTCATCCAGGTAAGGCGTTCCTACCACTAGCTTTTTGGCTCCAAGTTCATTCAAGGCATCAATAACACCAGTCACCAGACACATCGGGCGTGCCCAAGGTGCGCCTTTTTCAATCTCGTTCATAATTCGCTCTTCACCGATAACAATAGAACCACTGGTACAACTGTAGCTGACCACATTGGGTTTCGTATCAGGCTGAATACGCGACGCTGCATCAGCCATATGCTCTATATGCCGCGACAGTGTTTCATTGGTAGTGTAATCGTCGGTTTTCAGACGTGTGATATGTACACCAACGCCTTCTGGAGCCATATCCTTAAAATCAGCTTCTGCTGCCAAGTCTGTAGACATTAGTATAAAGCCGAGTTTGGCACGATGATGGCGCCCTGCATCGAGCTCAGGGGTTCTGGATTTCGAGGTGATAATTTGACCGGATGTATACATTAGATAATAACCTCTTCTAGGGATTTAGGGTGGTCCGTTACGGGCTCATACCCGTTTTCGGTGATGATAAAACTATCGCCTACTTGCGCACGAAACGTGTCCACTGAGACTGATCCATCTATCGCTAATACCATACCTGGTTGCAGCAATGTCGTATCACCAGTCACCAATTGTGGCTTTTCAAGAAAGCTGAAACCTGTTGCACGCCCACAACGAAAGGGGTAGTCGTAGCCAGCACTTTGAATAACTTCTGCGTAGGCCTCGTGCACGCTTTGTGCAGTTACACCTGGACGCAGCGCATCGAGCGCCGCCTGCTGACTGGCAACCGCAACTTCATAAACGGCAATTTGCGATTCATCAGCGATATTTCCAATCCAGAAAGTTCGGTCAAACCCCAGCTTAAAACGATGAAAATTGGTCATTCCACAGAAACACAAGAATACAGGCTCACCCTGTTTCATGATGCGAGTAGTTGCACGATGATGGGTTTTGGTGACTTCGTCCCCTGAAGCCATAATCTGTAGAAAATGGGTATTGGGCGACATAGTGGCATCCTGGTAATGAGCAGCAAGTAACTCAGCGGCCTTACGAGTACCTGCCTGAGATGTGGCAATTGCCACCTCATATTCAGGCACACCGTGCGCAACCGCAGCACGGCCAGCTGCCATCATTACATTCGCCACCTGTCCAGCATGACGTGCCAATTGCAGTTCTTCTGCGGTTTTGATCATCCGCAGATCAGCCAGAAGCGGCGTCACATTACTCAGTTGGTCACCAGCAACAAGGCTATCCACATAAGTCCGCACTAACGGCGGCATATGGTCTGGTTCTATAGCGACTTTTCCCACTCTGGAATTGGCCGCTATCACTGCTGGCAATTCTTCTCGCCACTCGTTACCAGCACCATCATTCCAAGCTGCAATGCGATCGACTCTAGCCATAGTTTGCGCCATGACCAGATCAATCGTCGGTGTAATCAACAGGGTTTCGCCTTCTTTAGATACCACTAGAATAGTCGGACGACCAAACTCCATATGCAGATAGTCATAGTAGCCGGTCAGATAATAGACATTGTCATCATCGGTGATCAGCGCCACATCAATATCAGCTGCAATAAGCTTAGCCTGAAGTTGGGTTATTCTGTCAGTGAACATAGGCAAACCTCTGTCGAGTATTCAAGGAATTTAGCATTCAACAACCAGGCAAAGTTTCTCTGGATGATTCCATAACTTATAGATAAGTTGTTGTAGCAGTAATGTCTGGTTCGAGCTCAATAAGCTTTTTGGATTCAACCCGCAGGTTTCAAATCAATAGTGATAATTAAGCCATTCGTTATCGATATATTCATGAATAGTTAACTTTCAAAGCACGTAAAAAGATGAACTTTATGAGCTTACTTTATGCGTATAAAACGTTTTTTCAAAGTGATATTTATTGCAGAAATATGATAACCTCTAGTTATGAAAAACTATCGTCGATCCCTGCCACCACTTGACTACTTATTGTTCTTTGAAGCCGTTGCCCGTCATGGCAGTTTTACCAGAGCTGCTGAAGAGTTAAATATCAGTCAGGCAGCAGTGAGCAAGCGCGTCAAAGGGCTTGAAGATTTGCTGGGCTTCTCTTTAGTTGACAGGCATGGACGAAATATCAGTTTCACTCAAGAGGGGCATAAGCTGGCATCAAAAACCTCTGAAGTTCTTGATTATCTTGAGAAATGCCTGATACAAATGAAACCAGCAAGCAATCATGGTTTAAAGTTGGCATCCAATGTGGCCACCTCTCAGTTCTGGCTGACCCCTCGCATCAACGAATATCTTCTAAAAAACAACCCAGCCCCCGTTACATTAACCGCTTCTGACAAGGATTCAGATGTGCTTGCCAGTGACAGTGATGCGGTGATTTACTATGGATCTGACATTCCTTCAGGTTGGGATGGAACAGTACTTTTTGAAGAAATCTGGCTGCCACTTGCGGCTCCTGAACTGTACAATCCAGAACTTGGCATCAGTGCATACACCCTGCTCGACTTCGAAAAACTGGCACCCAAATGGATAAACTGGCCAGACCTTGCCAACCGTATTGGATTGCCAGATTTCTCTGATGCCAAAAAGGTCAATCTAGGCTCATACAGCAACACCGTTTATGCTGCAATAAGAGGCAGAGGAATTGCACTAGGAAGCCCCGATGTACTTCAAAATGAGATTGACTCAGGACGTCTTATACCTCTTTATAATTTTCAATTGAAAACAGAACGCTGTTATTTCGTGATCTGGAAAAAAGGGACCCTGACACCACACCTGCGTGATTTGCTTCACGAGGTTGCCGGCATCAGTTTCTAACACCATCTTTGACAGCAACAACACCTGGCAGAACAAACAGAGTCATACCGCCTCTCTAACCGCACTTAGAAACTGCTGTGTCCGCTCCTTCTGCGGATTACCGAACAACTCAGCTGGCGGCCCCTGCTCCTCGATCTTGCCATCATAGAAAAAACACACTCGATCCGAAATGTCACGGGCAAAACCCATTTGATGCGTCACCATCAACATCGTCAGATTATGTTCAGATACAAGTTTACGGATGACATTCGTCACCTCTCCTATAACCTCAGGGTCCAGAGCGGATGTCACTTCATCAAACAACATAACCTTTGGACGCATAGCCAAAGCACGGGCAATAGCCACTCGCTGTTGTTGCCCTCCGGATAAACGTGAAGGATGCTGATCCTTCTTATCGATCATACCAACCAGTTCCAATAACTCTTCAGATCTATCACGAGCTTCAGACTTCGGTAAACCCAATACTTGCACCGGTCCTTCCATACAGTTTTCCAAAGCTGTCATGTGTGGGAACAGGTTAAAGTGTTGAAAACACATGCCTATATCACAACGGCGTTCGCGCAAATGTCGTTGATTGGCCTGAACCAGTTTTCCATTTTGGGGCATATGCGTCAAAGGTTTGCCATCAACATAAATACACCCTCCATTGATTTCTTCCAGCGTCATCAACATACGCAATACCGTGGTCTTACCAGATCCAGATGGACCAATCACCGATACCATTTCACCAGCAGCAACATCCAGATCAAGGTTATCCAGAACAACCAGAGGCCCATATGCTTTGCGCACTTTTCTAAAACTGACCATCGGAGAGTTGTCACCCGTGATCTCTAGTGGAAATTCAGATAAATCGTTCATATTACATTCCTAATTTGCGGCGAACATAACCCTCAAATGCCCGTATCAGACCAGCTGAGGGCAAGGAAATCGCCAGAAAAATGATTCCAACCATTGTATAGGCCTCAAGAAAACGATAGTTCTCTGAGCCAATAGCATTGGCCGTGTGGATAAGCTCTGCAACACCAATCACTGACAGCAACGGCGTGTCTTTAAAAATACCGACTAGATAGTTACCCATTCCAGGTAGAGCCAGAGGAATAGCTTGAGGAATAATCACCCTCTTATATGTCTGCAAAGGCGTCATATTCAGCGCCGTTGCTGCTTCCCACTGACCACGCGGCACACTTTCGATACCACCGCGATAGACCTCAGATAGATAGCATGAATAATGTAAACCAATCGCAAGCATCCCCGACATCCAGGGACTCATTTTGATACCAATTTGCGGCCCAACATAGAACACAAAAAATACCTGCAACAACAACGGTGTCGAGCGGATGAACTCAACAAGTTCACGAACTACAAAGGCCAGCACTCTGCTGGGTGTTCGTTGTGCCAGTGCCAGAACCAAACCAAACACCAAAGCGATAGCATAACCGACACCAGCAGCAATCAAAGTATTACCCGTCGCGTGCACCAGGCGCGGCAGGATTTCCCAGGCAAAGTCCCATTTCCAATCAAACATGGATCATACCCTCCCCAGCTTGCGCGCCATGAAACGCTCCATCCAACGCATGAACGGCGTGACTACAAAACGAGCCATAATGTAATAAATAATCAACCCTGCACCAAACACTTGGGCAGAGAGATAGGTCGAGCTGTTGATCTGTTTTGCTTCAAACATCAGATCAGCAACCGATATCAGAGACACCAGTGCAGTGCCTTTGAGCAACTCGATCATCAAGTTTCCCCACGGCGGCAACATATTGATCAGCGCCTGTGGCAGGATAATTCTGCGCATCCGCTGCGCCGGACTCATATTGATAGCAAGTGCTGCTTCCCACTGTCCCTTGGGCACAGCAAGGATACCACCACGTACAAGCTCAGCACCATAGGCACCAATATTCATGCCGACGGCCAAATAACCCGCCGTAAATTTCTCAATAGTCAGGCCAAAGAGTGGCAAAACAAAAAATATCCAATAGAGTTGCACCAACAATGAGGTGCCGCGGAAAATTTCAATATAGGTAACCGCAGCTCCGCTCAACAAGCGGTTGTGCGAGAGTTTAAGCAATCCCATTGTCAATGAAATAGCAATACCAAGAACTGCAGCAAGGAGAAACTGCGCCACAGTAACACCAGTACCAGACAACAGGCGTGGCCAATACTCAATCAAAAAATCATAGAAAGTCATAGTATGCCAGCCCTTTCAGCGAGTAAGAAATAATGCGGCGAGCCCATCAGGCTCGCCGCGAACAAGCTAGCGATTTGCGCAAACCCATTCTGCCGTTTTATCCCCTGGAAGATTTCCTGGAACATATCCATACTCTTTCACTGCGGCAAGCATTTCATCAGTACCAACATACTTGGCCAATGCTGCATTGAACTTCTGCATGAAATCATTATCTTCGAAACGGAATCCGATGCCAACGTAATTCTGCGTCCAATCAGGCAAAGCTGCCGGGTCAGTTGCATCAATGGTACCATTCGATTCATCAGCCATATACTTGGCTTCGAAATACGTCAAACCACCCGCATCAGCGCGTCCAGCTTTAACAGCTGCCAGGATTTCAGCAGGGCCAGTAACCTGCATGATTTGCGAATCATCCAAGCCTTCCTTTTTTGCTGATTCAATCGTGTTGTAACCAGAAGCAGTCACCATCATTGCTTTCTTGTTCAAAATATCTTTAAACGTATGAATTCCTTTCGGATTGCCAGCAGGCACGATAAACGCATCGCCCGTCTGGGTAATTGGTTCAGAGAAAGCAATGTTCTGGCAACGGCTATTCAGAATGTAGAGACCACCAGTAATTAAGTCATAGCGATTAGCTTTAAGACCAGGAATCAAGCCACCCCAATCAGTCACTGTAGTTTCAATGTTGGTATAGCCCATGTCTTTCAAAATACCAAGAGCAATTTCATTGACAAACCCTTTTGGATCGCCATTTTTATCAGGATATCCCCAGATAGGCACATTAGAAAAGCCGATTCTGATCGTTTTTCCTGCGTCGATACGATCCATAAGCGGACCTGCTGTTGCCGTGAAAGCGCTTGCAGCCAATGCAAGCCCCAAGCTTGCGGCTATGAGTGTACTTGTCATTCTTTTCAGTTTTGTCATTTTTGCTTGTTTTATAGGCATCGTAACCTCCGTACGGTTGATGGATTAATATCGCGAAAGAAATTCGCGTATAGTGATGTTCGAAAAAGCGGTAGACTACAGATCAAAGTCGTTGACCAAGCCTCATTATTAAATCGGCAATTAAATACCTGCCACCAATTTATACTGCTTTTTCTTTTGAACCTGGTTTCCCAAGGTGAATCAATCTGACCTCCGATGAAGTTTAGACCCAAGCTGGCATCATCTTCATTTCTCATTACCGACCAGTTGTTTTTCAATACGTTATCATGGGCATATTTTTTTCTAAAACGACCATTCGTAATGGCGTTGGATAACCAAGCGTTATAAAAAACACTGCCTGGCAATTGCCTTAGCGCGACCCCCTCATTCCTGAGAAGCACAGGCTTCTCCTCGTCGTACTCAATAAAAATCTCTTCGAATTCACGCTTGATTCGTGTGTAATAAAAATTCATTTCAATCCCTTCGTTCCTGATTAATTCTGTCACTCAAACGACTCCCCAGATCATTCATTCCAGCTTCGAGAACATCCAACATCCCTGACTTTTTATTATGCAAAAGCAACTGCACATTCAACCCTCCCTCTGTAGACAAAGCCATCATTGATTCTTGAAAACGTTGATTTCCATCAGCAACCAATGAGTTTAAATACCCAGAAACCAACTTAAGAACATAAACCTCAGCTCCCCTCTCATCACCGGTCATACTGCCCAGCCAATTTCCGACACAATCAAGTTGTGCCATAACCGTTGACAAAATAGCGGTTGCAGCAAAATGTGGCCCCATAGACTTTTCATCTGTAAGAGTCATGACGCTATTTTCAGAACCAAACAACCGCTCCAATTCCAGGCTCTGCGGAAACACTGGGAGAGGGCAGTTACCGGCCTCAATAAACGGTACAGGAATCGTTAAACAAGGACTTTGTGCAGGAGATATTAATTGACTGATATCCATTAAATTGATATCAGCCATAACACTGATAACGCGATGCTCTACCTTGAACTGTAAACGCGCCAATTCTTCCTGAGCAACCTCCGCCAAAAGACACAGAAAAATCACATCGGACACATCCAACACCCATTGGTTTTCTCCAGATCTTACATTATCTAATTCAGAAGAAAGGCCACTGGATATGGATTCAGACCTTTGAGAAACAGCAATGTTACTATTCGGAAACTGTCGTGAAAGTGACCGAACCATAGGCTCAGCAATTTTCCCACATCCGATGAAACCAATGTTTGCAATATCAGGCATCACATTCGCCCTTGTTGCTAAATTCACTGCTTTGAATGCGGCATGAAACCGCCTTACTTGAAAATAATTTACAATAATCAAGATTCATATTCACAACTGACCTACCACTGGCATCGTTGACCATGCTCTTTGATGAAGTAACTCACAACCATTATCAGTAATCAGGATATTTTCTTCATGCAACATCATCCTGCCCAAACCAAATGTCATGCCTGGCTCCAAGGTCAAAATCATACCTGGTTTTAAAATGACGTCACCGTCTGGAACATTCGAAGGCCACTCCGTGAGCTGCATTCCCAAACCATGCCCCATTCGACCAATATCGTTTCCCTGTGCTCCTGCCTGCTCCAGAACAGACCACATTGCCTGCCATACTTGTCCAGTCGTTCGACCTGGACCGGCAATCTCCAAACCCGCCTCTGTTGCGTTATACACTGCCTCGTAGGCATTGTGTGCAATGACGCCAGCACCATCCCCAGAGCCATCATCAAAGCTGAAATTTCGATCAAAGTCACAGAAGTAACCATCAAAAGTGGCACCAGTATCAATAAACAGTACATCACCCGAATTGAGTTGGCGGTCTGTTGGTCCCAACAGCAAGTTCGTGTCATAGCCGCCTTGGCCTGATGCAGAAATAAGAAAAGGACAGGCATCAGCTCCCAGACGCAACATTTCTTGTTGCATAGCTTTACAAGCTTGGCGCTCGGTCATTCCTATGCGCAAATGCTCTTTCAAGTAGGCAAAACTGGCTGCTGCTACCTCACAGGAAAAACGTATTTTAGAAATCTCTGCCTCCGACTTGATACTGCGAATATCACGAACAGCAGCAACAATATCCACCATCTCATAGCTACTCAAATTCTGTTGCAAAACAGCAAAGTTAGACGCAGGCATGCGTAAATGACTTTCTGGTCCCAGCAAAGCACCGATGCGGTGATTTTGTTTAGAAAATTCCTGCAAGGTATCACTCAACAAAGAAACACCATCATCTTCCGGACACGGCGAACTCCAGCTGCGGATATCTTCAATCCAGGTTGATTCCAAGCCAGCCACACCAATCTCGGGAATCACCGCAACCGGTAAACCATGGGACGGCACGACTAAAAACCAAGGTCGTGTCGGGCTTTCCCAAAACTGAGATTTAAAGCCACTGAAATAACGGAATTCAGGCTCCGTGGTAAAAAATGCCACATCAACTTGAAGTTCAGCCATACGTTGCTGAAGTAGTTCTGTACGCCGTTCATATTCGTCAAGTTCAAATCCGCGAACAGGAGGAATCAATGGCTCAACCATCTTACTACTCACTGCTGCTCCATCAGACGCTTATAAACCTCAGGGTCTGTTGCTCCCTCAGTGCCCAGGATCAGCACTTTACTGTTTTGATCAAGGCCAAGCTTATTCCGGTCGTCATTTTGGTTATTGTTATCACAGGCAATGATCAATGCTCCCAAACCAGCAACCGCAGATTCGCCAGCTTCAACCTCAGGATCGTCACCAACGCCTTGATCGAGCAGTTTCATAGTGTCTGCTACTGCTGATTCACTCAAGGTTATAAAATCATCGCTGCCGGTTTCAAGAATATCCCAGGCCAGTTGTGATACTTCGCCACACGACAATCCAGCCATCACTGTTTCCAGATCACCCTCAACGACATAAGGACTGCCGCGCATAGCACTTTCCTGCAAACAATTAGCCTTCTCAGGTTCAACAATAATAAGTCGAGGGCGCTTCTCTGCCCATAAATCCCAGAAATAGCCACCAACCGCACAAGCCAAACCACCACAACCCGCTTGAATAAACACATGTGTTGGGATATCACCCTCCAACTGAGAAACAATTTCCTCGGTCATTACGGTATAGCCCTGCAACACATTTTTCGGTATTTCCATATAACCGGGATAGCTATTATCTGAAATAATAATGCGCTCAAACTCTTTGGCATCTTTATCCGCCTGACGTACGGAAGCATCATAATTACCAGCAACCCTGATCACTTCGGCGCCATAAGCTTCCATCGCAGTTTGCCGGCCGACCGACACATCTTCATGAATATAAATCACACACTGACAGCCAAACTGCATGGCACCCCAGGCAACTGAACGGCCGTGATTGCCATCTGTTGCGCAGGTAACCACAACACCTTTGATTATATCGTTATGCTTTTTGCTGAACAGATCGGCAATACCAGGAATTTCTCCAGTCTGATTTTCGACATACTTCTGCAATTGTTTAGCTAAAGCATACGCCCCGCCCAAGGCTTTAAAACTTTTTAGTTCGAATCGTTTGGATTCATCTTTGTACCATAACTTATCGATACCACAGGTCTGCGCCAAACCCGATAAATCATACAGCGGCGTCGCTGTGTAATCAGGCCAGTTGCTGAAGTCTTCAACAGCACCTTTTGCGTGTTCTACAGATATAATTTGTTTCATTGCCGGTGTATAAGGCAATAAGGCATTTGCTTTTGGGTTGTTAAAGCAAGATAGAACACCACTTACATTAATCATTTTGTCGTTCGCTCCTGTTGGCATGTGCCATTTGTCGGAAGTTGTTGCTCAACCAGAGTGCTCCAATAAGCAGCCCCAATGCTGAGTAGTTCATCATTAAAATCATAATCAGGTGTGTGCAACTTGCACCCACCTACGCTATCTGCACCATTCCCAATCAACACATAACAACCCGGCTTTGCCTGTAACATGCAGGCAAAGTCTTCAGAAATAGTCTCGGCTTTGGCATTACCATCAACATCGCATTCATTCAGGATAGTTTCAGCCGCAGTCACTGCAGCAGCGGTCTCTATGCTGGTATTAATAGTCGCAGGGCAAGACCGGTTATACTGAAAACTGAATACTGCTCCATGAGCCGAGCAAATACCCGCAGATATTTCTTCCAGGCGACGCTCTATCAAGTCTCGGACCTCATGACTGAAACAACGGCAGTCTCCTTTGATAGTTACGCGATTAGGAATAACATTGCTTAAACCATCACCGGCAATCTGCGTCACAGAAACTGTCGCAGTTTCCATAGGATCAATATTCCTGGACACGATGGCTTGAATAGACTGCACAATAAATGTGGCAACCAACATCGAATCAATTCCCTGATGTGGCTGAGAGGCATGACCTCCTTTACCCTGCACCTCAATGGCAAACGTATCTTCACTGGCCATGAATGGACCCGGACGCGTGGAGATTGTGCCCAGTTTTTTCCCCGGCATATTATGCATGCCATAGACAGCGCTCATTGGAAAGCGCTCAAACAGACCATCATCGATCATTGCCTGAGCGCCGAGGCCGCTTTCTTCAGCAGGTTGAAATATAAAAAATACCGTGCCATCAAAAATGCCTTCTTCGGCCAACTGCTTTGCTGCACCGAGCAACATTGCGCTATGACCATCGTGGCCACAGGCGTGCATACAACCGTCATTAATCGATCGATGAGCAAATGTATTTTCTTCCTGAATAAGCAAAGCATCCATATCCGCACGCAAACCTATGGCCTGATCAGAGTTGCCTTTGCGCAATACACCGACCACACCTGAGCGACCAATTCCAGTATGAACTTCCAAACCAAAATTACGCAAATTAGCAGCTACTTTATCGGCCGTTTCATAGACATCAAACCCAATCTCAGGGCGTTGGTGCATGGCATGGCGCCAGCCTCGCATTTGAACGGGCAGATCAGGAATTAACGGTTTCAAATATTTACCCTCTCACAATCGCAAAGAACACATTTAGTTAGCATGAAATAAACCATTAATACGCGCGCTGCTTTTCAGCACCCTGATACAAAATATTCGCCCAATTATCATTGACCCGTTTTCGGTTCAAAACTCCCGTTGGATCCATATCACATTGTGGCCGGCTCAAAGCAATGTTGTTCTCGCGTTGACTATCACCACGAATATCCAACCATATATTTTCACCAACTGTCTGTTTTGCATGGGCAGGCATATACGCCTGCAATGCATAACCAATACGGCGATCATTACTTCGATTTGGCTGTGAACCATGGATAATTTCAGCATGATGCAATGACATCTGCCCTGGCCTTAAAATCAAATCTACTGCCTGCGATTCATCAACCTCAGCCACTACTTGTCCACGAGTAAGAATGTTATCCTGCTCAAAAGTATCTTTATGCTGGCGAATATTATTACGATGACTACCTGGAATCATACTCATGCAACCGTTGTTTCGATTACTCGGAGTTAACGCCAACCAGGGAGTGACAAAGTCATGTGGCTGAATGCCCATATACGTTGCATCCTGATGCCAACTGACAAAACCTTTGGTTTGTGGCTCCTTGATAAACAGAACGCTACCCCACAGGGAAATATTAGGACCAATCAAATCTTCCACTGCATCAACAATGATTGAGTGATGCGCCAGTTCATCAAGGCACGAAAATGTGAGATGAGCATTATTGCGGTTCTGAGGATTGATTTCGCTGGGATAGTCTCTTTCAATGGCTTCCAGCCTTTGTTTGTAAGACAGCGCTTCGTCTTCAGACATAATATCGATCGGCGCTATAAAACCTTCCTCATGATATTGATCCACTTGTTGCTGCGTCAACACTTTAGGCATAGCTATACCCCCTTACATTTGCTGGGTTTTACAAGCGATAAAGTGAATAGAATACTGGCCCTTGTTTTCTGACTATTACTGACATCAACACTCTCAAAATAGTCTAACCTGAGCCGTCTTTTCCACCATCTCCCTTATAAAACGAAAAATAGTTTTAAATCATGCAAAATATAGTATCGACTGAGGTTGATTAAATTTATCTATTAAAACAGCTTAAATGCAAAATTTATTCTCAATAAAATATAAAATCGCAATATTAAATCAAATAACCCCATTTGGTGATTTTTTATATATTACTGAACTCTTTAGTATTAATATTGAAAGGTATGGTCGATACAAAAAAGTCGACTTCAGAAGCTACAGCATTAAAACACTATTATTAACGTTAGTGAAAACAAGGCGTATGAAAGAAAAGCAGACTTCTCTCGACAAATTTGATCGAGAAATATTAAATATAGTGCAAAAACAAAGCCGTGAAACAGTCGAACACATCGGCGAAAAGATCGGCCTGTCGGCTGCTTCAGTTCAACGGCGTTTGAAGCGTATGCGAGAAAATGGGACCATAATTTCAGACATTTCAGTCATAGCACCCGAGTCAGTCGGACGAACAATGACATTCGTAGTTGCCATAACGATGGAAAGAGACAAGCTGGACTTATTTGATTTATTCAAGAAAGAAGTCAACAAAAATGACATGGTACAACAGTGTTATTTCATCACCGGTAATGCAGATTGCATTTTAATCGTTACTGCAACTGATATGGACGAATATAACGAATTCTCAAAAAAGTTTTTATTTAACAACAGCAATATCAGGGGATTTCATACCAGCGTAGTGATGGATTCAGCCAAAGTAGGCCTGTTTGTTCCCACCGAAAATAAACAACAATAGCTGCCGAGAGGTTGTAATATGGAGCCAAGTCCAATAATAGCTGCTGCTTGAAGCTAATTCTTATGTTAGGCTTACCCCAGTAGAATCCAGTCTGGATTTACTCTCTGCGCAGGACATTATTGCGGCAGATGAACAGGACTCTTTAAAAATATTAAACACATTTAAAACAGGAAACCCATGAAATACCTTAAATTATTCTGCTCAGCATGTTTGCTGGCACTTTTGACTGGCTGTGTTGGCACATCACTGAAAGTCGATCAAAGCTATGTTTATAATGCATCTGACTCTTTTTCTTACAGCATCATAGATGAAGCCGAAGTTACTCCTCAAGGCATGTCTATCTTCAAAGACAGATTGAAAGCACAACTCATAGAATCAACTTTATACAGCGAAGACTCGAATAAAGAGATTGAAGTCACAATCAACAATTATCGCATGAGGCACGGCGCCGCCAGAGCTCTGGCTGGCATCATGGCTGGAGCAGACAACATTACCAGCACTATCCGCATCAAGGATAAGAGCAGCGGCGATGTTGTCGGAGAATTTCAAGTTGTATCAAAAAACCCAACAGCAACCGGCACTGCCAAAGGTTTAATCGAACAGCATGCTGACAAAATTGTTGTTTATGTAAAATCAGGAAAATAACAATCACGGACAAGTAAAGCGACTGGTTCCCAGCTCAATTGATTTGACGCTTAGACCAGTCGCAACACCTTCAGGTATTGATAAAAACCCGAATGGCTTTCAACCTTTTTCTCAAAACATATTGCTATACACTTGCATAGAAAAATTAATCCCTTTTGCCTTTTTTGCAAACATATTTTTGGAATATAGCGAAACCTTCCCTGTCTAAATAAGGGCTGATGACCTCAATAAATGATATCTTCTTTTTGACTGCATAATACAGGCTCAAGGCAAATAACACGGCCATGACCAAATGATTAGGCCACGCACTGAGCTCCCACTGATAAGCCCAGATAAGGTAGAAATCCAAATCAATTGGATATAGATAATATACTGGCCATTGAAACCCATCCGGGCCTTTAGAGCCAAGTACATCACAGAGAATATGCAGGTGAACTATTATAAATGACATCATTCCCACCAACTTCTTTTGTGATTTTGCAAAAAAAGTCGCAATACCGGCAATAAGAAAGGCCGACAGAAGTGAATGTCCTATACAATGATGAAACCTGAGGTAATAATCTGTACTGCCGGTTAATTTATCCACAATTATTCCCAAGCCATCTAAATCAGGCGCCACACCTGACAAGGCTATCAGAGTTCTTTCTCTTCTATGTTTTACCAACTCCACTGTAGAGAGCCAACTCATTAATAGATGTGCACCCAGTGTCATAACACAGTTACCTCGAACGCACTGAAAGTCGTTTCCGCCACCAAAGTCCAATTAATCATCATATTCTTGTATTTATGCTTCATAGATCTCCCCAATAGTTTCCATACACCAATTGAAAACCAATCACTCCAACAACCGCTATTTTCAATTTCTCATCCAAGGCCACAACCAGCCGAAATAACTCCAGGGCCTGTTCACACTCAACAGCTTATCAAAACACTGATGGCTTTCAGCAACAACTATATTGCCATTTACACAATAAAAACATAATCATAATCACTTCCAGAATGCACTGAGACAGTCATGCTCTATTATATACCCAGGGTTTATGGCAAATGGATATAAAAGCTATTACGTGTTACATTATTTTCTAAGGAGTGATGAAAAATGGAAGGAGATAAATTGGATGCGATATTTTTATAGTTTGCTGCTTGGACTAGCGGCTTTTTCTGTCAATGCACATGATCTGGAACTCAAGACTGGACGCATATTCAGCAGCGGTTACGTTGAAAGGTATAGCGAAATCCCCGTTTACACCAATGGTTCTGGAGTAAGAACCTTGATGTATATTAACAACATAAGCATACCTGTAGCTGGAGAGATATGGGATGTCGAATATGAAGTACATGTGACCAACGATGATTTAAGAGCCAGAGGAAAAGGCGTTGCAGCTACAACCGAAGTCCGAATAGGAGTTGATACAAGCCACAACAGATCTGGATATTTTGCCTGCTCACGTGCAAATGGCAGTTTCAATGTCGGCGTAGAAGCTCATCACGGCCTGATCTCAAGACGCTGTTTATTTAAATGGACACAAGCAGACATAGATGACCTGAATAACATCAACCCTGTGCTGAAAGCGTATTTATGGGCTTCCTCAACAGCAGCACAAAGCGGGGATAAGCTCAAAGTTGATCAGGGCCGAGGAAAACTGGTCCTTTTAAGACATATTCCTGAATAAGGTATTCTGGAATCAAGAGCAAGGAGTTTCCTAATAAGAATTCATTGCCTAAGATTTTAAAAATACTTTTGGTGGCAACCAATAAAGATAAGGCTAGAAGCTTAAACTTGACGTTTTAGCTTCTAGCCTTTTGCTGGATGCGCCTCAACAAGCGAAATACTAACTGTTAATGAAAACACCTATCAAGTCAGCTCGGAAATGGGTGGTCAGTTCCCCAGCTGGTCTGATGTGAAAGGCCTTGCTTTAAAAAAAGCGAACGCGTTTTGTGCGCAGAAAGAGCCATATACACTACATACAAAAGTCGTTAAATGGGAAACACACGGAGCCAGAGGCTGGACACCACTCAACGCTGAACTCACATTTATGTGTCTTAAGCCGTCAAGCTGACATAAATAACAAATTTTGCCTTAGGTAGATACGATTTGTTTGAAGCACAATCCATGTAAGTCATTGAAAAGAATGGTGAGCCGTGCTGGGTTCGAACCAGCGGCCCTTTGATTAAAAGTTAACAATATTAAAACGGTCGTTTTAACAATACATGATTCGCAGCGTTTGCCAGAAAATCATTATTTGTTAATACAAATCATAACAACTGAACTTTTAAACCCTCTTTTGCAACTAAAAAGCGATGGCTGTTTCCCAATAAACTAATCTTGGAATCAGACAATACCCTCATGGCAATATAATGCTGGCTTTTTTCCATGAAAACGTTGTTTTGTGCGTCAATAATCTGCCAACGTTCATCTAAATAGACTTCTGCCCAATTATGGTAATCCGGTGCAGATACTACAGTGTTCTTTTCATAAACATAGCCTCCGATTACTCGTGCCGGAATACCGAGAGCACGTGCAAGAGCAACCACAGAGTAAGCATATTCCGTACAATCACCTTTTCTGTTTTTTAGTGCATACAACGCCCCTTTATCTTCTGGGACATAGCCTGCATATTGAATGTTTGTTGACGTCCAGTCATAAATATTTTTCAATGACTGTTGTTCATTCTCACCTTTCAAATCATTTGCCAATGCAATTATGACTGGCTCGTCAACCTCTATAAAGGGTTCGGGCCGTATATATAGATCTTTATTTTTAAGTTTAATTCTATTCGGCATTGCTGTTGTTTCAATTACGGCTGTCAGACTTAATTGTTTCTTGCCAAAAGGAGGCACTATTCCCACATCAAATTGACCAACACGATTCCCAAGCTCATCTGACAGTTCAGAATAAACACGCGATGCTTTAATTGATTTAGCGCGCTGGTTAGCCAGTTGCAAGACTGGCAAATAGACTGAAAATTGCGCATCTTCGATAGCAAAACGTGTCTGGTTCGATATCTCATAGCTGAAACGAATGATTCTTTGTTCCTGGTAACTGGACTCTGGAACTGAGCTGGAGAAATAATATTTATTGCCGATAACGGCTAATAATGCAGCGCACAAGGCAAAAAACAGATAAATATAGTGATTAGAAATAGTCATAACAGTCCCTGAAAATTTGTTTCAACCTGAACAACTGCGTTTAATCTTTTGGCTTAAAGCAGCTGTCTTTGCAAGTTGCTCCTGCAAGTCAGACAAAGCTGAAACACCTCCATCCAGAAACAATAACCCTTGCATATTAAACATATCTTCTGATTGAAAAATAGTACGGTAGACTAATGGGTCATCATGCACAAGCACAATACGAACCAAGTCATTTTGTTCAAACCTTTGAGTCGCGAGTGAATACAACTTTTTATAAAAATCCTGTTTATTGATAAAAGGCATATCCACTGACTCAAGACCCAGAACATTGTAAGTTGTGCTAGCTTTGCCCAAGTTAACAAACAAGAAATCCTGTCCATGCCCTATACTGGCAGAAACCACATCTTGAGCACTGGCTGTTCTGAACTTAAGTGAAGCTTCTGCAGGACCTATTAAACGATCACTACCTAATAACCCAGCTATGCCAAAGCGCATTATTTTCAGTGTACGGAAACCTTGAGCCTGGAGTTTGTTAATCTCTTGTTCAAGGAAAAAATCATCCAACCCCGTCCCTATTAAAATGACACGCTTATTCTTCAAATAGGTTTTAGACTTCAAGCTATAAAGTGGGATTTTCAAGGCTTTTTTAATACTGACTGAAGACGACTCTGAGTCCGTTATTTCAAAGCGCTCCCGGACATCAACCAGTACATCGACTGATGTATAGGAATCAACATAACGCGATGGCCGAGGTTTAAAACTATTTGGAACTCCCGCAATCGACTGATGCAACAATCGTTGCGACTTAGGCTCTGCAAGACACTGGTATTGGCTCGATTGAGCCAATACTTCTATAGAAAAAAACAGCGCACCACCCAGCATAACCATGCCTGCGCAGCATCGCAATAAACAGCACAAATTGTTAGACCATCTAACCATCTGTATTTTCAACGCATTGTGAAAACTCAGAGGTGTTACCAGTCACAGAATTAGTCGCCGTGGCAGTAACAAACACGCCAATCGAGAGTGATTGCCTACCATGTGAAAAGTCAACATTTCCTTCATCATCGGTCGTCACATGGGTAAAACCAAGAAATTGCTCGCCCTGGCCATAGCCTGATGCTCCACACTCATTGCTCGCAAAAAACTCAACTCGATATGTCGAATTTGGCTCGCTGTGCAAAGTGCCGCCAATTGCCTCACTAGTAACTGCTGTAATCGCTGGGAAATTTTGCACACCATTGTTACCAACATCAGCATCCAGACTATCGTTAACAGCCACGCTATAAACATCTAAATCGATACCTTTTGAACTGTTGTTGTAAATGCTATTACCAAAAATTTGATTGCCTTGTGAAAATACAGCTTGTGAGGCGTCAACAGCGAATGTTGTAACTCCATTGCTATAATTGGTGAGAGTATTTCCTTCACCGATATGAACGCCGCCAACCAAATTATTCATTCCCTTAATTGTTATTGCATGTGCACCTGAACTCAAGGCATCACCTGTTGAATTAACACCGATATAGTTTCCCTGCAAAATATTATCATCCGCCGCACCATGCCATGTTGTTACAGCAATACCTGTATAGATTTTTGCTGATATCACATTGCCTTTGACGTTATTATTTGAGCTGTCTAATAAATAAATTCCTCGTGTTGATTCATCCAGATTTTGCTCTTGAGGTGTTGTACCAATGGTATTGTTTTCTATTTGAAGCCCCGAAACGTTATACAAGCTCATGCCCCATGCTGAAGGTGCACCAGATAGTATATTTCGACTACCTGCTTGTTCACCACCTATTTTCGAATCAGTCACCGTATTAAGCGCAATCATCGATTGAGTCATTCCAGAACTGTTAGTTCCTGAGATATCCAAACCAATTAAGTTTCCGGCGACCACCATACCTTCACCACCGTTAATAACAACACCAAACTTTGCAGCCATCATCAGGTTTCTATCTGCCAAGTCAGATCCACCAATGTGCACATCATTGGCATTACCCTGAATCATCATTGATCGTTCAATTTCACCCACATAAGCCAAACCTGTTTCATCAGTTCCAATAAATAAACCTTGAAATTTATGTCCAGGGCTAGCACTGTCATCTCCTCGATATACTGAGATTGCCGCACCGTAAATATCACGATCGGTCGATGTTTTGGTAATCGCCATGCCTTTCAATTCGGAACCTCGGTGATCACGAAAATCGAACACACTACCCGTACTCGCTGCTCCTTCACCATGCACCACCAGTTTTAAGACCGTATTCAGACCTTGATCTGTGGTCAAGGTATTTGGCGATGAACCCGGCTGGGTGTAAGCATCTATATTCACACTTTCGAATATTTTATATCCAGCTTCAGGACGTATCGTGCACACTTCAGTGACCGCATCACAACCGGCATCCGATTGTGCCGGGATATTGAAATAGATGTTTTCTTTACCCGCAAAAGCATTAGCTTCCTCGATCGCCGCACGCAAAGTACATGCCCCACCAGATGTTGCACACACACCATCTCCGGCTGAAGTGTCACCCTCATCACCCGTACTGTCTACGGTGAACGTCGGCAATTGACCCACTTCTGTCACGACACTACATTCAGAAAACTCAGAAGTATCACCCGTTGTAATATTAGTCGCTGTTGCCGTGATTACTTCGCCTGCTGTAAGACTCGAATTGCTGTAAAAGAAATCCGCAACACCAGCAACATCTGTAGTCACATCAACATGTCCTATAAACCTTTCTCCCTGACCATAGCCTAAGGTCGAACATGCAGTATTTGCAAACAATTCAACTCTGTAAGTTGTCTCAGGCTGGCTATTGAGAACACCACTGAACGCTTCTGTATTAGACACTGTAATCTCAGGGAAGTTCTGTAAATTATTAGCTCCGACATCAGAATCTAAAGTATCATTTGGCGTTACTCTACTGGAACCCAACAAATCAATACCCATAGTCTGATTGTCAAAAATACTGTTGCCTGAAATGGTATTGCCTGTCGAAAACAGACCATCAAACAATGTTCCTTCTAACAAAATGCCATTTCTGAAATTGCTGATGACGTTGCCTTCGCCTTGAGCAGTTCCACCAACAATATTATTCACACTTCGCAGATAGATCCCATAATTTCCATAAACCCCGGGGTTAAGAACATCTCCTTGAGAATTAACACCAAAGAAATTACCCTTGATGATATTCGCGGATGCATCCTGCGTTGCGCTTAAACGTCTCGCTATCATTGCATTAGAAGCCAAAATCACATTTTTTTGAACATCATTTCTCGCACTGTTATACAAATAAATGCCACCACTCGACTCAGTCAGTTTTTGCTCTGTCACCGTCGTGCCAATAGTATTATTGACAATCCTATTATCATTAGAAGAACTTGAATAAATTGCGATAGAAGAGCTTGAACCAGATAGGGTGTTGCGCCCTTCCTGTTCCAATGTACCTATCTGAGAGTTCGTCACCAGGTTTAAGTGAATATTGCTTGTGGTCATATCACTGGCAGCCATGCCCGTAATATCAGTACCGATCAAATTACCAGCAATCGTTACATTATCCACTGTACTGGCATATATTCCTCGTTTAACCGTCATCAGTAAATTCCGATCTTCTGGCTTGTCACCACCAATCTCCAGATCATCGGCTAAAGTAATGGATATCCCTCTATCTAGATTACCAATGGTTGTTAAGCCCGTTTCATCAGTTCCCAGAAACAAACCTGTGAACTTATGCCCCGGTTCTGTACTGTCATCCTGCTTATAAATCACTATAGCCTGACCATATGATTCACGATCCAAGCGTGTGCCAGTAATTGCCATGCCTTTAAGTTCTGAACCTCGATGGTCACGCAACAGAAACATTGATTGATCATCTGAACCAGACCGTGTGCCGTGCACTACAACTTTCAACACAGTATCCAGACCAAGGCCCGTGGTCAGTGTATTTGGTGTTGAGCCTGGTTGGGTATAGCCATCAATATTGACACTTTGCCTGACAATATAGGCCGCTGCTGGTTGAATCGTGCAGACCCCAGTCGACGCATCACAGCCTGTATCTGTTTGCGCAGGAATATTGAAATAAATATTCTGTTTACCCTCAAATACATTGGCCTCATCAATTGCTGCGCGCAATGTGCACGTGCCGTCGGCAGTAGCACACACACCATCGCCTTTGTCTGCATCTGCTTCATCACCTGTGCTATTCACTGTGAATGACAACAGTGGTGTCTCATCTAAGGAAACAGTAAATCGGTTAATCGAAGTCTCAACCAAAGTACCACTACCATCTCTGACAGCAACTTGCCAGTAATAGTCCGTGTCAGCCAGCAAGGTTTGATCCACTTGCCACTGCGTTGTGCCTCCTTCGCTGGCCTGCAAAACCGTCTGAGTCAGCACATTACTGCCAGCCGCATCAGTATAAACAAAAAACAGATAGTCCAGCTCGTCCCCATCCGGATCGAGCACATTGTTAACAGTCAAAAATGGAGTCACATCATCCACAGTGCCATTATTCAGCGGCGCAACAATAGTCGGTGCGTCTGGCAATTGGTTCTCAGTATTGACCACAAACTGCGCTTGCGACCAAGGACTTTGAATATACGGCGTTGCAGCACGAACCCGCCAAAAGTATCTTTGATCTTCTTCCAGAGCAATTCCTGCTCGCCATAGGGTCTGGCCGGCAGCGCCTTGTGGCTGTGCATAATACGCATCCACCAAGGTTGAAAAGTCACTCATCTTTGACAATTCAAACTGGTACAACACATTAAAATCACCAGAGTAAACGCTGTTTGCCACAACCAGATCTGGCCTGACGATACTCAGAGTCGCTCCGTTCAACGGCTGCACAATCGTTGGTGCCAAGGGGCCGTCTGCAACATTCGGGTCCGTACCTTGGAGATACTCATCATAGTCACTAACACCATCACCATCGGCATCACCTGAACCGTCTTGATCCAGATCACCAAAATGTTCCATTTCCCAAGCATCCGGTAAACCATCGCCGTCCGTATCTGACTCAGAATTGACCACAATCACGGCATTTTGAGTGGCTGTCAAACTCCCATCCGTGGCCGTAAACGTCACATCATAACGACCCGTCTGCCCCATTGCAGGTGTCCATAAAAAGCGTCCACGTGCCAAATTGCTTAACGGTGATAACGGTTCAAATACCGCACCCACCGGCAAATTATTCACCAGCAGCGTCGGCAATGTGCCATCGGGGTCACTGGCTTCTACCACAAAGCCTACTTGCTGACCTTCCACCACCGTTTTCAAAGCAATAAACTGAATCACTGGTGGACGCGGCAACACTTCAGGTGTGCCGACAAACACACGATATTCACCACTGGTGTTTGAATCAAAAACACTGAACAAGTATTCAGTCTGTTTGCTGGTGCGATTATAACGCCGTGAAAACCACACATTATTTAAATTCAGTTCCTTACCGTCACTGCGCAATACTCGGCGCACTTCTTTGCTGCCTGAAAATGGATCGGACACTTCCGCATAAGCAAAACCTGCTGTCGGATTAAAACTGAAAGTATAACCGTCTGCTTCATCACCCGATGTATTTAACCCTGCTGTCGCACTTTGATTGGTCACCGGCGTTGTCGTTGAGTTGGACTCATAGACTTTGATCAAATCATATTCCATCACCGTGGTGTCAAACACATCGGCAGCCAGAAAATCTTTCACAGAATCCCGACCTGATTCATCCACCAGCACGTCTTGTATCAAAGTGTGCGTGTTCACCTGTTCCAAGAGCGAGGTCAATTCCCCACCCAGCTCATCCGCATGAGTAAAGTCTGCTGTGAATTCGCTAAAACGCCCCGACAATGTGGTGGTCATATTCCAACGTCCCATTCTGGACTGCTGAGATGGAATATCACCAAAATCAATTAATAAGGAATTATTCACCGCCGCATCTTGCACATAACTGTTCAGCAACGTGAAATCAATCAACAAGCCCGATTCATTTTCCACAATCTTTGGTTGTGCCGACTCAATCTTGAGCTTATTGGCCGTGCCACTGCCATTGTTCTGCACCCGAACACCCAAGGTAAATGGTTCAATCGGCTCCACTACATTTTGCGTCAATGGATTATCGGCAAACACATCACGAGGCAAGAAATAGTCCAGACTCAACAACGGCATCGGCTTGACATAAATCGAATCCGGTGCTACTGGAATCGTGCCGTCCTGACCATCCAGTTCATAATTAAAATCAGCACTGACAAAATACAATTTGCCACTCGGAATATTGCCACTGGAACCCGGCGCAGGAATAATCAACCACTTCACCACTGCCGTTTTACCACCCTCCAGAGATCCCGTGCCCTCAACATTATCAATGCCTTCCAGAGAGTTCACTCGAATAAAAAACTTCGCATTGGTATTGTTCGGGTCACTCGACGCCAGCACCGGATCTTCGTTTTCATCGACAAACAACACATCCACATCAATATTCTCAATGGTCTTATCCACCAAGGTATTTTCAATTTTTAGCGTCGCTTCAAAGGCCTGGCGCTCAAGCGTTAGTTCTTGAAGAATTTCGATTTTGACTACTGCACAGACGGTTTCCTGGGCAAGAGCGGTGTTCGTTATTAAGAAAAATAAACTCACCAAAAGTAGCTGCCACTTTTTATTTTTAGTCTTTATTTTATTCATAACTTTTCATTACATTATTTATTTCGTTTTACTGTAAATGTTCATTGATCAATTAAATTTGATTCAATTGATCTTGCTCTTTTAAATTCGTTTAAACGATTATCACTTACTGTTTATCCATACTGAGTTTCTAAATAAGCGATAACAGGAAACTACCCCATGTTTATTCCTAATTCGCTTTGATTTAGGTTTCAATTACATTAAAGGGTTCTGTTCCCTGTCCTTGTGTTCATTGGCATGCACAAGGGTTTTCACGCATAAAATCGTTATAACCCTCTCTAATCATAGAGGCATCTCTTGGATTATCTTTTGGCCAGCAAGGTGGTCTTTTTGTTAGATAAAGATATATTAGAAAAAACTCATTAGGCTTGCAGTTTTCTTGTTTTCCACCTGCAAATTGCACCCAATCACCAATTAACAACAGAACTTCTAACGGCCAGCAATGGACAGCACCAGCATAGCCAAAATTATAATTTCCAGCATCGGTCAACTCGTTTCTGGGAATATCTGGATGAGGGTACAGTTGACCCCTTACATCTTCTGGTCCTCCAGGACGGAAATCTGTCATAGGGGGTTTTCTATCTTTTACTGAGTCAGGTCTATACCTTGGTGGTAACCTTTCAGGGTTAACTGGCGGCTTCAGTCCTTTAGGATCAAATTCTAGGTTCGGATTATTTTTAGAATAAACAAACACACCTAAGCCACCATCTAATCCAATCGGATCATTGGTTATATATCGTCCTAACTCTGGAGTATAATAACGGTTCCAATTGTAATATAAACCTGTCTCTGAATCTTGATACTGGCCAGGGAACCGTAATGGATTTTTAACGATGGTGTTTGTCTCTGTAATTTGACCAAAAACATCATAGTCACCCTGCCATACAACTTCACCACTAATTTGTATAAGCAACTGTGGTGTTCCTATATAATCATTCTGATAATAGCTATAGACATAATCCGTAGAATTACTATTTACATTGGACATCTTCATTGCCAATGGGTAGGTTAAAAAATACCCCTCAGGTTGATAAACATAACCTCTAATCAAGTTACCATTTGAATCATACTCTCCACACAAACCTGACTCTGTATAGAGGAAGTAAGTGCTATTGCCATCTACGTTTTTCACCACCCGTCGACTCATGGCATCATATCGGTAACTCGCTAGCGTCGTTAGACTGCTTGCACCCTGTTGAATCTCAGCGATTCTGGCATAACTATTGTAAGTATAGCTTTGTGTCTGACTATCACTCTGTTGCTGCATGATCGCACCATTATCGTCATAAACTAACAGGCTAGTAATAGTGCCTTCAATAATTTGATTCAGTTCATGGTTTTCATTATGAGCATAACTAATGTCAGCCCCTGCCTTATCTTGAGTTTTACGGTTGCCATTTTTATCATAACTGTACGTTTGATTACCAAAACTATTGGGTTGATTGGCTGACGTAATACGATACGCATTATCGTATCCGTAAGTGAAATTTCCTTGTTGGGTATTTCGATAGGTAATATTGCCGACATTATCAAAACCATACTGATAGTCCATTAAGGTATTATCCGCATTATTTTTGACTAGTATCTGCTTTAAACGCGCCAGGCCATCGTATTCTTGGGTGCGTTTAGTTCCGCCTGGATAACTAATCGTACTTGGCAGATTGCCTTCATAATCATCAATTAGAATGGTGCCTGCCGTGGCGATTTGGATGCTTTTTAACTTGCCTGCACCATCATAGGTATACAGCGTTGGGGTGTTCTCTGCATCAGTGCGGGTTTTGATTTGACTGTTTGGGTAATAATCTGTTTTTAATACCTTACTAAAGCCAGCATTGATAAAGGTTGTGGTTTGTTGTTTTTGACGACCCAGTCCATCCAGTTGATAAACGGTGCTGGTCACACCATCGTTGTAACCCAGATCACGATTACTTTTATCAAAGCTATAGGTCACGGTGCGCTCGGGTGAAGAATCACCCGCTTTGGTATTGCTTAATGTTGCAATACGATTATCCGAATCGTAGGAATAATTCGCCACATTGCCGTTAAAATCAGTTTTGACCACAAGTCCATCATTGGCATTATAGGCATAGGTTTGACGCTCCCCCATTGGACGAATTTCGGCGACTTTATTGTTGTTATTATCGTACTCATATTGCGTCATGCGTTGTTCCGCATCTGTCACAGTGAGCAGATTCCCCCGCACATCATAACCATATTTGACGGTTTCTTGTTCTGAATTGGTTTCTTCAATGAGTTGTTGATGTCGGTTGTAAACATAGGTCGTGACATTATCATTGCCGTCAATGACTTTAAGTCGTTCACTGCGCTTACTGTATTCAGTGACTGTCCGATTCTCTAAACCATCGTCTTTGGTTATCGTACTGGCAACGCGTTGTTGTATTCGACGATTACGTTCATCATATTTATAAAACACCAGATTGTTCGGTGTGGTCACCTTCTGAACCCGACTCCCTGCTAGTTCATCACCCCGTTCATAAGTTAAGACCGTTAGATTGCCAACGCCATCGGTAGTTTCAATTAAACGCCCTGAACGATCATAACGGTACGCCCTTAATTGATTCGATTCGTCTCTTTCAGTCAAAACTTTTTTATCAAAACGATAGGTATTGATGCGTGAATCACCAAGGTTATTCGTTTGCGTGATCTGGTTATCACGTGAATCATAGGCATACGTTGTCTGACGCAGTTCTGCATCAACCTTCGACGCTAAACGGTGCAGGTTGTCATAAGTGTATTGAGTGATAAATCCCTGCGGCGTAATCTCTTTGACAATATTACCCTGTGCGTCGTATTCATACTTCCAGCTATTGCCACGGCCATCGATCATTTCCTGATGCTGTCCGATGACATTGAAGTTATTGTATTGTGTGATATGACCTTTAGCATCGGTGTGCTTAACCACGTTACCGTAATCGTCGTAATCGTATTTAATTTCGATAGTTGGTGTTGCGTCCCTTCCAAGATAGCGTTCAACCTTGAGTTGACCATATTCATCATAAGCAAACTCAATCACACGCTCGTCGTTTGACCCAAAGTCCTTGATGGTTTTGATTCGATTACCCTTATCATCATACTCATGTTTGGTTTTAACACCAATTTCATCAACCTCCAAAGTCGGAAAGTTGTAATTCGCCATATATTGATAGCTTTTGCTGCTGCCATCAGGATGCGTGATCGACGCAATAGCTTCCCAGCGCGTATACTGTGTCGTGGTTTTATTGCCGTAGGCATCGGTTGCCACTGCGGTGCGTCCATTGCGAATGCGTTTGTTGGCCAGCAAACCACCTTTGAATTGTTGTTGCGTTTGCCCGTCCAGATCAAACCAACGTTCGCGCTCATAACCATCACTGTCGGTTTCAATCAGAGTATAGGTCTTGCTGTCTTGATCATAGAAATATTGATAGCGCTGACGTTTGCCATCGGGGTAGACCTTGGCAGTGTGCATCAGCATTGAAGGTACTGCGATGCTTCTTCCACTGGCATATGAGCCACCACCACCGCCATTATTCACAAATGAGGCGACGCTGGTCGCATCACCCAGAGTGCTGATGTTGCCATTGGAATTGCTGACCGCGATATAGCCACCACCGCTCATTTCGTAGTTATACGTGAAGGTCTGGTTTTCCGGGTCCGTTTTTTTGGTCAGAACTACATTATTGCCCACCGCTTCGTAGTCGTACGACCAGTCATGCCCTCGGGTAGTCGTGACTTTTTTCAAGTAATTGCCGTCCCAGTCATAGCTGACACGACGGCCGGTGTAGTCTTCAACCCGCACTGGCTTGTTGCCCACATAGGAGTATGTCAGCACCACACGACCCAGGTGATCTTTGTATTGTGAAATGTAACCTTCCGAATTTCTGACCAAGGTGATGCTCACATCATTGCGGTCTCCGGAACGAGTTGCCTTGCCTTTGTCGTTGTATTCAACCCAATCGCCTCTGCGGTTGCTCCAGCGATATCCGCCATCAATTTCGGTGATTCGCAAATCGGCGCCGTTGTGTTGATATTCATAGTAATCTGATCCCGGTTTTTTGATATAGACAAAATCATTGCGATCGATGTATTTGGCACCACCTGATTCAACCGGATCTTTTGGCTCATAGGTTGAGCCATTAAGACTGGCCCCACCGCCGCTACCACCATCACCATTAATATGAGCACTGGCGACAATGTTAAAAGTGGATAGGTCTCGATCCAAAAATACCAAGTCATGCCATTTGCGGTGAAATTGCCAAACACCATAGCTGGCATTTGCTTGACCAACGTCGATAGCACTGGCGCTACCACTGGCACTGCCACCACCTGTTGACCGGGATACACTGCCCGCGCGACCACGCAGACTGTTGCCGCTGAAAGCACCGGTTGCGCCACTGACACCGACATACAGAACATTGCCATCGGCATCGATGGTGCGTTGTTTAACCACACGATAATACCGATTCACCGCAATCGAACCACCCAGCACTTTCACCCGCATGTCTTCAACCATTTCTTCGTGGGTAGCTTTGGTGTAGTTATTGGTTTCATAGATCGTTTTGGAGGCCCAGGCAGACGTTAATCCAGTTGCCAGCAACACAGCACTCACTGATGTGTTCACCAATGCTTTTAGTAAAAAAGTCGTCCCTTTATGGACAGAGAAAAGAATCGATTCAGTCATTATGTTTTCATCAGTTTTAAGTTGATTTTTATTAGTCAGGTCAGTCAGTTTCATCACTTACCCTCCGGGCAGGTGCCATCGCCGCGACACTCTTGCATGCCGGTGCCCAACGGGAGAAAACCGCCACCACCACCGCCAAAACCTCCGCCATCACCCCCACCGCCACCGGTGTGACGATTAGGCTCACCTGCAGGGCAGGAACCATAGCTTCGGTTTACACAACTGGCACTGCCAGCTTCTGAAACGCCCGTTGGACAACGCGATTTACACTGTGATGTCGCACATTTTGCATAAGCACCACAACCCGCACCACCACTGCCATCCTGTTGTTCCAGAGATTTCAATGCGGTAATTTTGTAGGGAATCACCACCACTTGCTTGGCCTCAAGAGAACCCGGCACTACGCTGTTCAAATATTCGAACTGATAGAATTCATCCGATTGTTGTGGCGTGAAGGTCACATCAAAGGCACGAATCAAACCATAGTTCGTCAATGACAGTTCACCATACAGAACATCTCCCGGTTCCATTTCTGGCAATGGGATATTAGTCGGCTCCAACATGACGACTGCAGCCGGAACATCCGTCTCAAAAGTGGCCGACAAGACAATTTCATACTTGTCTTCAATGGTGATTTCACTCACCGACCATTCCAGGCGAATCAGATTGTAATCAAGGAACACTTGCTGTGAGTTAATCAGACCCGGTTGAATACGCAGACGCACATGTTCTTCCTGATAATTATCGGATGTGATCCATGCGCTGTAGCGTCCTGCCGGAATGTCTTCGAGCAGCACCTCGCCAAGTTCATCTGTAACCAAGGCATATTGAATGCTGGGAATGACCTCATTCTGTAAACGCACTTTGGCATTGGGCAAGCCCTGAATCAGACGCCCTTGCCCATCCAGTGTGCCGGTGTACATATCAGTGACTTTGAACAATGCACTGCCTTCGCCGGATAAGGTAATCACAGTGAAGATTGGTGCAAAATAAACCGGTGCATTAGAAGAACTGATCTCCAGAAACAGCTGCTGAACTCCTTCTGGAGCAGCGTTGTTGGGTTGCATTTGTATGTCGATGATTTTTTCTTCATCCAATGCAATATCACCCACATTGGCAGGCGTAATTAACTTCAACCACTCTGGTGCAGGAAAACCGTCATGGGTTTTCAAAGCCAGATTGACGTCTTTGAGCGCAGTTAATCCACGGTTTTCAATTTTAATTGAACCACTGGCAACACCGTCCAATTTCGAACCTAATTCCAATACACTGGGGGAATGAAAGATCGCCGGCTTGGCTTCAGACAAGGTATAAATAACGTCAATCAAACCTATGGGTTCATCAGGGCTTTCAGCCGAGAATACCGAGATAAAGAACTGTCCGTTGGCATCAGCTTCAGACTCCGCTCTGACGACGATCGTTTCATGAACACTTTTCTCATCACTTAACAGTGCAATGTTCGGGTAAGTGAGGTTAATACCTGCAGGAACTTCACCTGTTGGCTGGTCTTGTGCACGCAACTCAAAGCGCAAATCAGTCAAAACAGTGCCATCGCCCGGCTTGAAAGCCAGGTTCAAATCATAATCATACAAATACGGAATGTTTAGATTCCAACGCTCCGGGTTGATGATCAAATGATTGATGACAAATTCACCATCATTCGGTCGACTGGTCAGCACTGGGTGCAAGGCCGAGACGGTATAACGCCCGGATTCACCGGTTTGTGGTTGATAGCTTAGCTCATAAGCCCCTGTTTCACCGGTGATCACTTCAAATTCACGCTCAAAACCCGACACTTCAACTATAATTTTCAAATCGGTATTAGCTAATGGAGCTTGGGTCTCTCTATCCAGAGCCTTACCTTTGATCAGTATGGGGTCTTTACCAAATGACGTAGCTGGGGCAATACTGTCTACGCTACCAGTGTAAGGGGTCTCTTCCAGACTAATCAGTTGGCGCAATTTCGGTCCTTTAACACGTACTTGTTCCGATGTGCCCCGATTTGCATACAAATTGTTGATTTGCAGCATTAAATAGACTTCGTTCGGTGCGTTATCCGGCACAGGAATTTGTAGCTGTTTTGAAGTCCACTGCTGACCTGCATCGATGTTAGCCAGCACATCGCCGGATATGGTGTTGACGACACCCTCACCCAAGGCCTGACGAAACGGCAGCAAAGCCAATACATTGTCTTCAACATCCACCAGGGTGAAGACGACGTCTTGAGAGTCTTTGTTGCCAAAATTACTGGCGGTAATCAGCTGAATTTGTTCTTCGCCAGTGTTGCTCAAAGTAAAATTGAACTGACCATCAGCACCCCGAATAAATTCATCCGTTTCAAAACGCAAACCCAAAGTGCCATCAAAAACGGATAATGAAGCGGGTTGAGCAATTTGAACCGTTTCTCCAGCATTTGGCGAGCTGTGAAGCTCCAATGACACATTCCATTGATCAGGCAAGTCACTCAAACCAGGTACCGTTAATTCGACGATTTGATTCTCACCTGCAGCCAAACTGAAAATACCGGATTGAACCGTCGTGTCTGCTGCCACAAATTTGATACGTGCATTTTGTACCGCAGCAGCTCCTTCGTTTTCAACGCGAACGGCAACTTTGTTGATCAAATTCCGTTTGACTGTCTGACCTTCGGCAATCGACATCGCCACTTTAGGCAAAATAAGGCTGCGTGCCAGGCTTTGTTGATTATTATCATCAATTGCTACGATCGCGTATTGGCGCTGACCATTTGAGTAAGCGGTGTCCACAAAGTTGGTTTGATCCAGCAAGCTGCCATTCAATTTGACACCGGTGTTGTCTGCGCCCAGGTAAATATCAAAGTTATTGATACTGTTGCTTGAGTGTGTCCAGTTAATAGCCGGAAAACCACCTTGCTCTAAACGAATATCAATGCTCGCTATGGGCAGTAAATCAACGTTGAGATACACTGTTTCGGCCGGCTCAGATTCGTTACCCACTGCGTCAACGGTCACCACGGTATACGCTGGTTGGCTTTGCATTGGCTTAGTATCCACCACAAACGGTTCCACCAAGTCGACTAAAAGAGGTTCTAAACCATCGGTTGTTACAATTGGACCACTTGCATCACGATAAAGGCGATAGCGAACATCAGGATCAGCCACCGGGTCCCAACGCGTTTGAATGCCTATCGGTGTTAACTCCAATGTCAAATTGGATGGTGCTGTCGGCGGCACGGAATCCGTGGAAACAATCACCGAATTGGATGTCGCACTGATTGACTCAACACCATTGGCAGAACGAATGCTGGCTATTTTATATTCGTATTCGCCATCAACTTGCGGAGTGTCTTCGTGATAACCGTCGATGTTCACTCGAGCATATTCTGTTAGGCCTGCTTCGCCTGGTGCTTTACGATACAATTGGTAAGCAATTGCACCCTCAACCACAAACCATTCCAGCTTGACTTTCCCCGCCGCTATCGCGCTGCCACGAAAGTTAAATGGGGTTGCCAATGGCGGCAGGTCTCCTTGATAAATCTGAGTCACGTACTCTCGATTAAACGCAGAACCAACATTGCCCAAATCGTCTTGCGCATTGAATGTGAAACTGATTAGCTCGGGTTCATTCAGACCCGCGTTAGCTGGCAGAGTGATGGCTGCCTGCCATTTTTTATCTTCAAGTTTCACCACATCATTAATTAAAGTGGGTTGGCGATTGTCTCCACTAAGTCGATATGACAACTCAAAGCTTGAAGTGTTGGCAATGACCTCATCCAAGTCAAATACCGCAGTTAAAGTAACGGGGTTTGACTGGTCATTCTTAATCGGCGTTTCGGGTGTGGTGGTGACGTTAATAACCTGTGGCCCTTGAGTATCAATATTGATCTGTGCACCCTCTAATACATCTGTTCCCCGGTTGCCTGCTTTGTCACGAGCAGAGAACACAGCGAAAGCAACGCCGTCGCCTGCACTGGTATCTAAAGTGATTGTGCCGGTATACTCCAATTGATTGTTAGAAACAGGCGTCAGCACCACATTAATAGGCGCGCCACCATCTGGTGAAATGCTTAAAAATGGAGTCGTTAACAAAGGCTCACTCACGCGTAATTCAATTGACAACTCACCCACGCCATAAGTTTGTGATTGGTCATCAAACACACCAGCGCTTGAATAACGCAAGTACTCTGCCACAGGCGGAGTAGCATCAGCATCAATAGAGACAATGGCCGAAGGTTCACTCAAAGTGCCCAAGTCATTTACTGACACCACACGGTAATAATAACGACCATCATCTATCAACAGATCGTTGAAGCTGCCATCAGTGATAAGAGCAGGATTGATTTTGACCGCACTAGTCAACATGTCAAAGTTTTGGGTACTACGATACAGGTCAAATCCAGCAATGCCAGTTAGTGAGTTAACTGACCATTCCAAACGAACCTCACCAGAGTCCAGGGTTTGTGCAACCAGACCTAAAGGTCGTGAAGGCAAACTGCGATCCAAAGTCACTACCACAGCATTTGAGACCAGGCCTTCACCTGCACGGTTGCGTGCCTTGACAGTAATTGAGTTGTCTCCGTCTTCAACTAAACTGGTATCGACTGAGAACTGACCACTGGCATCGGCAGAAAACCAATCGCTAGTTTGGTCCTGAATGGTCACCTGTACTTCAACATTCGGCTGTGTGTTGCCACTGACTGTGATTAATGCCTGGCCTGTTTGCAAACCTGAAACGGGTGACGAAATCACCGGCGCCACAGGCGTGGCTAACTGCATATCAAAGGTTATTTTTTGTGATGTCGTGTTGTCATAAATATCAAAAGCATGTGCTTCCAATTGATGAACTCCATCAACCAGAGAATCAGCAATTAATTGATAACAGAAACCTGCCGCAGACTGTGAACTGGTGAAGGCAAACGATCCATCCTGGTGATAATCAACACGTGAGATTGCCGATTCATCACTGACTTGAACACACAGTTCACTGTCAGCACTGACTGTCTGACCCTCAACAAAAACAGCTCCATTGATGCTGACAGAATCAATCACTGGCGGATTAGTGTCCGCTTGAGGAATCACTGAAACAGTCTGAACCGTTGGTGTTTCAAAGCCTAAGATATTTTCGGCAGTGACCGCCAAATAGTACGTTTGTCCATTACTTAAACCACCCACACTGATCGATTGTGCGTTGTTTATAGCAGTGGTAGCCGCCGTCATACCATTGATATCGGTAAAAGGAGCCGTTGATGTATACACCTTATAACGCTGAACCCCTGCTATCGGTTCCAGACCACTCCAGCTCAACGTCGCCGCATTACTACTTGCTGTTACTGTAACGTCAATTGGATTGGCATATTCAGTAGCTACCTGTTTAATAACACCATCACTCTGATTAGCTGAGGTATCAATGGTTACTACTTTGACCATATACAATGATTGAGCAGACAAACCATCCAATTGATATTGCAGGGTACCTACAGGCACATCTGCAATAGCCGTATCATTGACAAAGACACGATACAAATCGATATCTTGTTCGTTATATTGAGGCACTTGCCAGCTGAGCAAGATACCTTGTGAGTTATTGATCGCAACCAATTCGCGAATATCATAAGGGCTTTGAGAATCAATCAAAGTAAGTTGTGAAACTGTAAAACTATCACTCACTTGTTGCGCCTGATCTCGCGCAACCACTGTAACATTGTAGGTTTCACCTGAGGTTAATCCTGTTATAACCCCATTCGCGTTGCCTGCCTGAATTGTTTGACGCAACCATTCGGGACGCAGTTCTGAAAGAGGTTCGGTTGTCGCATACAGCAAATAGTCAGCTATATCAGCACCATTGACAAATTCATCATATGCACTCCAATCCAGCCCAATAGAACGACCGTCATCGTTGGCTGATGCGGTAAATGACACTTCCCCTGGAGGCGTATTATTGAAAGTTACATTAGCTTGGACAGACTCACTCTCATTACCTGAAAAATCACGCGCCAGGATATTGATTTGGTTTGGACCCGGTTCCAATGGCACATCAAATGACCAGTCTTCACTGATGTACCCCTCTGCTTGTTGCTCTCCATCGATGACGATGTAACTGTATTGTTCTTTGGTTCCAGACAAAGTGACTTGTGCCTGATTAACTATCGGGTCATACGCAGACAGGGTCGGTTTAGTTGGCGGCTCACTATCATCTATTCCCGTTATAGTGAAACGGAACAGTTCATCTTGTAAATCCTGATGTACAGTATAGTGTCCTGCATTGTCACGGACTCTAATAATTAGATCATATTCTCCTACACCTAATACATAAGGCAGTTTCACTATCACTTCTGACTCACCTCCAACAATCACACATTGATTACTGGCATGTGATGGAACACAGTTGAGCAAATAGTTACCATCTTTGTATATCGCAACACTGGTATTATTATTGACTTGTGAAAAGCCACTACCCACCTCATCGGTTAAGACAGAGAATTCTCCTAACTGAGGATATTCACCATTATCTGGTGGATTTAAACCAATTAAATTGGGGCTTACGGTATCTACAAACAATAAGTATTCAATTTCTTCCGAGCTGTTGCCTTGAGCATCAACCCATTTGATACGAATAGAGTTTTCACCTTCGGCCAAACCAGGTAAAGCATAGTTCCAATCGCCAATGCCTGTCGCAATGGCTACTTGATCATTGATTACCACCGCTGTTTGTGGATAACGTTTCCCTTTAATGGAATAACTGTTCGACGTTATGTAATTCAGCTCTGGTGCCTGTTTTAAGACTCTGTTAAAAGGGTCCTTAACTTCAGCCACAGGAACAGTACCCGAAGTATTAACATAGTAATAGATAGATTCGTCCAGACGTTTAGCATTGCCTGAAAAGTCAACAACATAAGCATTGGATGAATTAACTTCATAAGCACCATCAGCTAAAGGCGTATTAAAATTGACGCTTATCTGATCACCGGCAGCATTTAGTGATAACCAGCAAAAATGGCTTGTATCGGTCGAATTGCACCAAAATGGGCCATCCGTTTCAGAAATAATATAAAAACGGCTTTGGTTGATATCTACACCACTTCCTGTCTCATTAACTGATATAGAGAGTTGTGCCAGCGGTTCTGTTAGAACGCTATTATTAACTGGAGTAACCCCATTGATTTCAGGAAGTACCGTATCCACAAACAATATATATTCAAGTTCCTCTGAACTGTTGTCTTGAGCATCAACCCATTTGATGCGAATAGAGTTTTCACCTTCGGACAATGTTGGTATCTCATAACTCCAATCACCCAAGCCCAACTGCACTACTTCCTGATCGTTAATGACAACTGCTGTTTGTGGGAAACGACTACCTTTTATAGTTACAGAGTTATTTGTTTGATAATTTAAATCAGGCGCTAGCTTTAAAACTCTATTAAAAACATCAGTAATTTCAGCTACTGGAATAACGCCAGAGGTGTTCACGTAGTAATTGATAGATTGATCCAAACGCTTTGAGTTACCTGAAAGATCATAGACATAAGAATTGGGTGAACTAACTTCGTAAGCGCCGTCGGCTAACGGCGTATTAAAATTAACGCTTATCTGGTCACCTGCAGCATTTAGTGACAACCAACAAGAGCTGCTTGCATTGGTCGAATTGCACCAAAATGGGCTGCCCGTTTCAGGAATAATGTAAAAGCGACTCTGGTCAATATCGATTCCACTCCCAGTCTCATTAATCGAAATAGAAAACTGTGCCAGTGGTTCCGTCAGTACACTGTTATTGGCTGGAGATACTCCAGTGATTTCAGGTAATGTCGAATCCACAAATAAAATATATTCAACTTCATCTGAACTGTTGTCTTGAGCATCGACCCATTTGATACGAATAGAATTCTCACCTTCAGGCATCTCTGGAAGTTCATGGCTCCAATCTCCAGAACCTAGAGCTACTGCTTGCTGACCATTAATGAACACTGCCGTTTGAGGATAGCGTTCACCCTCTATCGTAAAATAACTCAGAGCCTGATAGTTAAGCTCTGGTGCCTGTTTCAAAGTAGCAATTTCACCAACAGGAACCACATTGGTGGTATTCACATAATAATCATAACCACTTCCCACCTGTCTATTACCGGCCAAGTCATAAACATGAAAGAGGTTTATACTGTATTTCCCATCAAGCAATGGATTCAGAAAGTTAACAACTAGAGAACCATTAGTTGCATTTGTTGACAACCAACATGGTCGGCTCGTGTCTGTCGTTTGGCAATAATAAGGACTCCCTACTTCCGGGTAAACATACACCAGACTGGTATCAATATTGACACCACTGCCTGTCTCATCAATAAGCAATGAGAATTGCGAGAGAGGTTGGGTGACGGCATTATCTGAAGAAGGCGACAGACCTGTAACGACAGGTGCGGTAGTGTCTACAAAAATGGATATATTAATCGACTCACTAGGTTCGCCTTGAGCGTCTACTCCAACAATTTGATATTCATGCAAACCGTCCACCAATCCAGGAAACGAAACATTCCAAAGACCGGTATTTTCAGTCACCCTTAACTGTCCATTAATATAAATAGCGGCAGAAGCTGAACGCGACCCAGCAATAGAAACAGTACCGGATTGAGAATAGTTTTGAGCAGGTAGTTCATCCCAGGTATTAACACTGATCAAGTCATTTGAAACCTGCGCTAATATAGTTGCCGAAAAGCAACTAAGGGAAAGTAATATAACTGCAAACAACGTTTTTTTCATATCCAAAATTCCTAGGGTATGTATGATTGATTTTTGATTTTCAAGTTTCTCAGAGCAAAGTCAGGAAGGCCGTCATCCTGAACTTTCAATGAATATTATTATGATGAAACTCAAATGACTCTGGACTCATGTCACCACTTGAGCGTGCGTAGGTATAAATTGTTTTTGAAAAATGCTTCTTCGAGATGGCAAAAATCTTAATTGCTATTTGAATGGTTACCATTTGAAGAGTTCCGAGAAGGTCATGAAACCACTTAACAATAGATTTCATCCTTTCCAGCATATTGAAGATCTTCTTGACGGTATACCGACATACTCCCCAAAAACCTTCTGCTTTCATCTGAGTTACTGCTTCATTAGACTTTTGAATTTGAGAGATTACAGAAAACAACAGACCGCTGGCTATGAGTAAGCACAACGCCTTTGATAAATGAAAAAACCCCACAATGATCCTGCAAAACACTCTTATTTTCCCCACTTCTATCCCATCCTTTTTCCTACTACAAATACACCAAATTACTTCTTAACAAGAACAGCTAAAGAAACAATCAAACCAACTTATAGACACGTTCTGATTCGACAATATCAATGCTCAAATCTAAACATTCCTTAATACTAACGCATCATACATCATAAAGTTTTAGTTAAATATTACCCAAATGGGCAATATACTGGACACTTACAAAGTGTTATGTAGGCAAGTCCTTTGTGCGTTTGCAACTCTTTGATTTGTTATGGATAACAACCAAATGTGTCTACTCCAACAAAGCAAGTTTTTCCATACCTTACTTTTTGTTTTTCATAAAATGTATAAGAATTTGCTCCCATTCTGCAAAAATAAACATATGCCCTTTATCTTCATAAAAGTTGCACTGAGCCCCTTGCATAAAAGGAGATTTTTGCACCATCTCTACAGGTACATGATGATCAAGAGCACCATGCCACAATAATGTATCCATTTGAATATCTTCAATTACAAAAGGCCACTTTCTCGCCATTAATCGTAAATCTTGAACAATACCTGAAACGCCTGAACGAAAAGACTCTTTTGTGGTTTCTACGGCTTCTTCTAGAACGCCAGGTATTGCCAACAATTCTTTATCCGGTTCCGGAAGTGTATTAATAAAGTTTGAAAAGTATTGATAAGGGTTCGATAAAACTCCTCGAGCAAATAACCGGTAAATAGGCTCAATTATAGATGGAGAATAACGCGCCAATGCCAAAATAAGTTTAAAATAGGCCGGTTTCATTTCGCTTATATCTCCCAGAGATGAAAATGGCATCATACTACTGACCAACCCCATTCTATGACATAACTCCGGGTAATAATATGCAAAGCTTTGCGCATACATCCCACCTGTTGAATAACCGACTAAATAAACTTTGTCATAGCCCAAGTAATTTATCATTTCTACAATGTCATCAGCATAGGTTTTAAAGTTAGCCTCAAGCATCCGGTCAGAAAGGCTATACCCAGCTCTATCAGGTATAATCAGCCTGACTCCCAACTGAGTATGCAGCTTTGTTGTGCCCGGATTTGCTAAGCGACATCCCATAGACCCATGCAAAAAAACAATAGGTATCCCTTTGGAGTTACCGCAACAGGCAAAGCTCATTTTTCTGCCATCCCGCAACACAATGATCTCTTCATGCAAATTTTTTTGCTCTTTGATTCTATTCGCTAAAAAAGAATTCTGTGTGCCATTAGGTTTGGTAAATACAGTAGGTCCTTGGAGGACTAAACGTATCAGTTCAACCTGGCTATGTGTGCGTGTTTTAACAAAGGCAGATTTAATGTGTGCTCGAACTGTATGTGAAGTAACGCCCAATACTTGAGAAATTTCTTGTATTGACAGGCCGTTAACCAAATTGAAAACCGCATTACTTTCAGCAGATGTAAAACCATAATATTTCTCCAACATTTCTGGAGACGATGTACGTCTAAGGTATGGCGCACCTATGAGCAGGTTACAACACTCCTGTTTGCCTCGAATATTTTCAGTAGAAACAGCAAGTATCGACAATTTCGAGGTTCCATCCTCATAAGGCAAATTCACCTGACCTGGGTCACTGACAAAAGATAATGATAATACTCCCGAAATGATATTGAGTAATGTTTGTGTTTCCTGTTTTGATGCTCCTACCAACTTGCCATCTTCGATAAATAAAGGGCTTTCACCAAACAACAATTGTTCAGCAAAGGCATTCTTACCTACAACATTCCCCTCAACATCTACAGTAATTATGCCAATTGGCAGTTGATCAACAATATTGTGTAAGGTATTAACATTCCCCTCTAAGGTAGATATTTTTTTATTTATATTCAAGGAACGTCGAAAATGAGGCAAAAATTTTCGTATTAGTCGCTTTGATTCGCCAACTTCCAATTCTTCCCTGGGAAGTAAAATATCACTTTCACTAAGCTCAACAGAATGCTCTTTTAGTTGTTCTTTACCGTCGATATCAACTGCTGCGAGCAGCTCATTGTCTTTATAAATATTATTTAGCGAGGTAAGAACAACCGGCCAAAGTGTTGGCTCTTCAGCAGTTTCATATATAAATTCAATAATCTTATCAGCGTCATCCATCAGTTTCAGTGTCCATATAAAGGTTTATAGTCTGTTTTTACACATATCCTCATTTAAAAATCCCTTAGTTTGATAACGTTTTAGTCCAACTCCATAACGATAAAAGACAGTGATTAACACCGCACTATTCTAGCGACTTAAGTGAATCACAAGAGCAAACTATTCCTGTATCAAAATCCATAGAACCTTTCAGAATAGCATCACAATCACACTGACTGGAAAAACCTAACTTCCAGCCCCAATATATAGATAATCAAAATAGCTAACAACTATTTACATGAGTAAAGGGCAAAAATGACACACAAACCCGATTTCCTGAAGTCCCTGAGTTACAAAACTCTTTGAAAAAGGCTACATAATGATGAAACCATCAAATGAAAAAGCTATGTCAGATACGAATGGTTAAATATATAAAATACAAGATTTAAACACTTAAATTGAACTAATTCTGAATATCCATCAGTTAAGGCAAAGTCAATGTATCATCGATAAATCTGGGATTATTTTACGCTTACAGAAGGATATTATTATATTCTGAAGGAAATCAAAGGGAATGGAATTTTGAGAATTCAAATGGTATTCACGGAAAAGAATGGTGAGCCGTGCTGGGTTCGAACCAGCGACCCTCTGATTAAAAGTCAGATGCTCTACCAGCTGAGCTAACGGCCCTTCTTTTCACAAGAGTAACTTAATAATTTGAGCTACCCTTTAGAGGAGGCGAGATTATGCGGTTTATCCTGAGACGTGTCAACACGTTGAGAGCGAAGAATTACATATATTCGCTTATTTTTTATTTGCCTGGTATTAATCAGCCCAAAGCAGGATCAACAACCCCTGCCTGCGCAAAGCCGTCAGCCCTGATGCGGCAAGAGTCACATTGGCCACAGGGCTTTCCAGTTGCATCAGGGTCATAGCAAGACAAGGTCAAACCGTAGTCAACTCCAAGTTCTAGGCCCGTTTGAATGATTGTAGCCTTGGTCATTGCAATCAAGGGAGCTTCTATTGTAAAAGCGTCGCCTTCAACACCAAGTTTGGTAGCAACATTGGCTAATGTCTGAAATGCCTGAATAAACTCCGGCCGACAATCTGGATATCCAGAATAATCAACCGCATTTGCACCAATAAAAATACTGTTTGCCTGCAAAACTTCTGCCCACCCCAATGCCATAGACAGAAAGACAGTGTTACGAGCAGGAACATACGTAATCGGTATACCATCCTGCTCTTGGTCTGGCACATCAATAGAGGTATCCGTTAAGGCTGAACCGCCAAAACTGCCTAAATCTATTTTTGCTATTTTGTGCTCAATGACACCAAACTGTTGGGCGACTTGCTGCGCCCGTTCCAACTCCACGCTGTGCCGTTGGCCATAATCAAAACTGAGAGCAAAGCAGTCATACCCTTGCTGCTTTGCTATTGCCAGCACCGTAGCTGAATCAAGACCTCCAGAGACTAATATTACAGCCTTTCTACGCATCATTGATTTATCAGACACCAGGAATGTCCCCCCAAAGTTGTTTATGCAGCTGAATCTGCAAACGAACCGGTAGCTTATCCTGAAGAATCCAGTCAGCCAGATCAGTGGGATTCAAGTCATTGGCAACCGGTGAAAACAGAATCTCAGCTTTATGGTGTAATTGCTGCGAAAGCACTAACTCTTTAGCCCAGAGATAGTCCTGCTGATCACATAAGACAAACTTCAGCTGATCTTTCTGTTGGATAAATTGAAGGTTTTCATAACGGTTATTCTGCTCTTCCTTGGAAGCCGGTGTTTTGATATCCAAAACTATATGCACACGCTTATCCACCTTAGAAATATCGATAGCACCGCCGGTCTCAAGCGAAACCGTGTAATCCAGGTCACACAGTTGTTCCAGCAAAGGCCAACACTCTGGTTGGGCTAAAGGTTCGCCACCTGTTACTGTGACGTGTCTGGCATCATATTCTTTCACCGCAGCTAAAATTTGTTCAATAGAGTATTTTTCACCACCTTGAAAAGCATAGGCAGAATCACAATACTGACAACGCATTGGACAACCTGTCAAACGCACAAAAACAGTGGGCACACCAGTATGGCGAGCTTCACCTTGCAGTGAATAGAAAATTTCGGTTATACGCAACATCGTCTTATAACATCCGCATCATGACGATACGTAATAGAAAATCTGATTTTTTATATCAATTCGGGGAAACGTGACTTCGCTTGAGTTGAGGCTGCGGAATCAGGATATCGGGCCAATAATGACTGCAAAGTCGATTTAGCTACCGCCTGATTGCCTTGTTCATTCTCAATGACAGCAATTTTAAACATCGCTGAAGGCGTACGACGGCTGCTGCCAAATCGAGTCAAAATGGAAGTATAGCTCTTCTTGGCGGAATCCAGATTGCCCAGAATATAAAGAGACTCACCTATCCAGTAATAAGCATCAGGCGCTCTCTGCCCTCTGGGATGAGCCTGCAATTGCGCATTAAAAATACTAACTGCCTGCTCATATTGCTGTTGTTTCAATTGGCCAAGCGCCTTGGCATACAAATCTTCTTCCTGAAGATTGGTCTTAATTGCTTTGTCACCAGACTCAAGGAGACGACTCTGCTGAGAACTTTGTGTATTAGCGACAGGTTGTTCGACAACACCACCAGCCACTCCATTAGAATTAGTCACTGCCTGCACGCGGTCTTCAGCGCGCAAGTCAGTATCATTATCATAGATCTGCACACCAGAGCCTGTACTGATGGGATTATTCAAACCCTCATTGGCAACGTCAAGTTGACCATTTTCCAACGCTGTATTTTGGGTCGTGTTCACAGTCGGATTTTCGTCAACGTTTGATTGGTTACCACCAATAGGAGCCGCACCCGATAGATCACGGTCTTCAATGATCACACCATCAGTATTGCCTAGCGCACGATTCTGACTGTTTTCAACGGGATATTGATTGCCAACATTACTGTTGGCATTCGTGTTAGTGCTTCGCTGAGTTTTCAGCTTTTGCATTTCATAGTCTTGTCGATCAATACGATCGCGCAACTCAGCCACTTCCTGCTGCAGGTTGCGAATTTGCAGCAACAACTGTGCTGAGGCGTTACCCCCATTTGGCACTGAAGAACCACCAACGGCAACAGACCGCGTTGGGCTTTGAGCAACACTAAAAATTGGGGCCGCAGCTAATGCAGCCCCAACAAATAATGCACAAACTGTCTTGCGACTATCTAACATATCAATTCAAATAATGTTACGAACTTAGTAAAGGATCTGCACGCGACGATTGGCTTGCCAAGACTCGTCATTGTGCTCCAGAGAAACTGGACGCTCTTCACCGTAAGAAACGACTTGAACAGTGTTGCTTCCATAACCAGTAGCTTGCATGCTTTCCATGACAGACTGTGAACGACGCTCGCCCAAGGCAAGATTGTATTCACGTGTGCCACGCTCATCAGCATGACCTTCAAGCACAACATTGTTGCCTGCATTTTCAGCCAGGTTGCGTGCATGTGCTGCTACAATAATCTGTGAACGCTCATCGATGTTTGAGCTATTGTATTCGAAATAGACCGTGTCATATTCCAATGGGTTTCTATCAAAGCCCAGAGCGCGCAATTGGTCAATCGAGTAACCTGTGCCCCAAGCATTATTATCATCACCCCATGGGTTATCGCTTACAGCAGCTGTGTTACTAGTATCCTGATCTGATACTGAACCAGAAACCTGTTCTTTTTTTGTACTGGAACAACCAGCGGCAACTAACATACCACCGACCATGACTACCATCATAATTTTGCGTAACATACTTTGACTCCTGAATAAACTCACTTTGATTGATTTTTATATTTAAAAGACATGGACTGGTCTAATTCGCCTTACTGACCGCGATTATACGGTGACCAGGCCGGTTCTCGAACATCACCTGACAAAAATTTAAGGGTTTGCGTAGCGCGCCCATCGGCAGATGATACTACTAATTGACCATTATAGCCCTGTTTCGATGCATACAATACCATGTCTCCATTCGGAGAAAAACTAGGAGATTCATCTAAACCGCTATTACTGAGCAAACGAATGCGATTACTACCTCGATTCATCATGACAACCGAGCCACCTTCAGCGACATAAACCATCTCTTTTCCGTCCGGTGCGTAAGAAGCTTCGGTATTCTCTTTGCCTTCAAAAGTCAATCGTCTGGCTGTGCCTCCTGTCGAACTGACTTCATAGATATTCGGCTTACCTGAGCGACTGGAACTGAATATGATTCGACTACCATCCGGCGACCATGATGGCTCAGTATCAATGCCCCAGTGATTGGTTAATTTCTGGGTTCTTTTACTATTTAAATCAAGCACATAAATCTCAGGATTGCCAGTACGCGACGATGAAAAAGCCAAACGTGAACCATCTGGAGACCAGGCTGGAGCGCTGTTAAAACCACGCCGTGACGAAGCAACTGTCTGCACAGAACCACTGTTCAAATTGATCGTTTTGATCACTAAATTACCGCCTTGATAGGTTACGAATGCTAAATCTGTTGCTGCCGGAGACCAGGCTGGAGATAGAATGGGCTGACTGGATGAAACGACGCTTTTTGCGCCATAACCATCCCAATCTGAAATTTGTAATTGCGTTAATTTATTGGAAACTTTCTTCACAAAAGCCACTCGAGTATTAAACGCACCTTTTTTACCAGTGAGTTTCTCATACGCATAATCGCTGATTTCATGAGCCACATTGCGCAATTGGTTAGCATTGGCAGTAAAACGAAAACCACCTACACGTTCCTGCTTCGTTACATCATAAAACAAAAAGGTGATATTGTAAGCATCGGTCCCAATGGGCACGACCTCACCCACTACCAAAGCTTCAGCACCAATCAAACGCCAATCTTTAAAACGCACATCCTCTTCACGACTGGGTCGACTCAAAAAACGTGACGAATCGATAGGGTCAAATTTCCCGGAAGCTTTCAGGTCATTATTAATCACTTCATGAATTTGATGCGGCAACTGAGCTGAACTGGCGAAAGGTACTACAGCAATGGAGATACCACGTGTTTCACTACCTCTAAACTGTAGATCTACTTGAGCAACCGCAGTGTTGGTTGCCAAAAAGCATGCAATAAGTATTAAAAATTGTTTCATTGTATTCATTTCCTAAAAATCTACCGTTAGATTAATATCTCTCAACGCCTGATGCGCTTTTCTATCAGTTTCTATCGTTGGCAACGGCAAGGGCTCCGACTTGCCTACCGCAACCAACACCGCTCGATCATAGGCAAAATTGCCGCTCGACTGGATAATTTTGCTCGATTTTACCCTACCTATTTGATCTAGTTTAATATTAACGATTGCCTTCATGCCAGCTTGAGAGCCTAATGGTGCAGCAAAATTTGATTCGAGTTTTTTAATAATCAAAGAAGCATATTTGCTCTGAAGACTGGCAGTATTGCGATTAGCTTGTTGTGCAGATATATTTTTTTGTTCAGCATTTAGCTCACTTTCTAACTCATCGCTCAATGCCTTACGTTTAGCCTCTTCAATCGCTTTTAAACGTTCAGCTTCTGCCTCAGCTTCTTCACGTTTCTTTTTCCGTTGCTCCGCTTTACGTTTCTCTTCTTTTTTCTTGCGTTCCTGTTCTTGCTTTTGTTTTTTTTCCTTTTCTTTGCGTTCCTTCTCTTTCTTACGTTTCAGAGCAATTGCTTTTTCTTCACGCTCTTGCTCTTCTTTAAGTTTCTTCAGCTTTTCCTGTTCTTTCTTCTGATCCTGCTTTAGTTTTTCCTGATCTTTTTTTAGCTTCTCCAGCTTTTCCTGTTCACGCTTTCTACGTTCACTTTCTTTGCGTTTTTTGTCCTTTTCAGCATTTTCAATCTTCTTTTTCTGATTATTTATTTCGTTAGCAGAGATTGTTGTAGCCGTGATGGTATCAATCTCAACTGCATCGCTAGCAGCCACTTGCTCGCGCTGTTCACTGAAGTTCGTCCACAAGAAAAATATAACGACAATATGAATAAGCACTGCAGCAATAATCGCAACCGTACGATTAATTAATCCAACTCGCTGTTTCTTACTATTCATAATAACTCTTTTCTAAATACAGTTTAAATACCGTTACAACTACTGCTTCTGAGCCGCCGGTTCTGTGACCAGACTGACACTTTCTACACCCACATCTTTGAGCAAGACCATAGCCTGTAATACATCATCATAGACCGCGCTTTTATCACCACGCACCAGAAATTTGGTGGTCGGTTTCGCAGCTAATAAACCCGCTGCATAGACAGCAACTTCCTTAGCACTTTTTTCTTTCTGATTATCATCTATAAAATAAGCACCACTTTTGTCCACCGTCAAAACAAAAGGCTCAGGAGCGTCTGGGTCAGGCTCCACAGGCTTCGACGTTGTTTTGGGCAATTCAATCTGAACACCTTCTGTGAGCAAGGGTGTGGTTGCCATAAAAATAATCAGCAAAACCAACATCACATCAATGTAAGGGACAACATTGATTTCAGACATGGGTTTGCGTTTGCGGTCGCGATATTTACTCATCAGTCTTTTTCACTAACCAATTGACGGTTAATGATGCTCAAGAATTCTTCTGTAAAAATTTCATAGCGCCCGACCAAACGTTCAACCTGATGTGAAAACCGATTATAGGCGATCACCGCTGGAATCGCTGCAAATAAACCCATTGCTGTAGCAATCAAGGCTTCGGCAATTCCTGGTGCAACACTGGTAATGGTTGCCTGCTGTGTGGATTGACTTAGAGAAATAAAAGAATTCATGATTCCCCAGACTGTGCCAAACAATCCTATATAAGGACTGGTCGAGCCGACTGTGGCCAAAAACGGAATTTGTGATTCAAGGTGATCGATCTCCCGGCTGAGTTCAACTCGCATCGCCCGATTAACGGCATCAATAATGTCTTTTGAGTTAACATAGCCTGTTTGCATCAAACGCAAATATTCCCGATAGCCAGCAACGAATATATCGCTCATGCCTGCGGTGTCTTTACGCCGTGCACCCCAGCTGTTATATAGCTGCTCCATGCTGCCACCCGCCCAGAAGTCCTTCTCAAACTGATCAGACAAACGCTTTTCACGTTTAAGTGTCATCCATTTTGAAAAAATAATGAACCAGGAAACGACTGATGCCAGAAACAGCATCAACATCACCAGCTGCACTACCCAGCTAGCCTCGGTGATTAAGGAAACGACAGATACAGAGTGGTTAGCAGCAACGTCTGTAATTGCTTCAGGCAGTTGTGTGACAGAAATTTTGTTAGCCATAAATTATCTTCTAAAATCTGATTATTTTCTAAATGCTATGTTTCGTAACAATTTCAGGTGTTGAGTTTACTATTGATTCGTTATTAATAGTGAGGGGATCTGGTGTCAGTTATTACATTCGGCCCCATTAAGGACTAACGATTGCTGACAAAAAATCATCTGACATGGCTTTTAAGGTAAACAACTCAGAGTCTAACGCTGCCAACTTGACCAATCCAGAACAAATTAATGTTTCTTGATTATAAATAGCCTGCTCCAAGCTCATCCCAACCTTACCAAGTTTTATAATTTGAGTCTGTACCGTCAACAAATCACCCAGTGCCGCTGGCGAAACATAGTCCATCTCGACATGCTTGACTACGAAGATAGTTTGCAGCTCCTGCTGGACCCGTACAATGTCCCAATTATATGAACGCAACAGTTCAGACCGCGCCCGCTCCATAAACTTCAGGTAGTTAGCGTAATAAACCATCCCTCCGGCGTCGGTATCTTCGTAAAACACCCTCACTTCATAACGATGCATAGATCATCTCACTGTCACGAATTATCGCTATCAAATAAGCTCGTTTGGTCTACGGCCAGATGGTCCGGCATATTCAAACCAAAATAGCCCCAACTGCGCTTTGTCACCATTCGGCCTCTAGGCGTTCTCATCATAAAACCCTGCTGAATTAAATAGGGCTCAATAACATCCTCAATAGTACCCCTTTCTTCACCTACGGCTGCTGCCAGACTATCTACACCAACTGGGCCACCATCAAATTTTTCCATAATGGCTCTGAGTAATTGACGATCCAGCAAATCAAGACCATGCGCATCAACTTCAAGCATATCCAAAGCATGCAAGGCAATCTCTTCACTGATACTGCCATCACCTTTAACTTGTGCATAATCGCGCACACGGCGCAGCAAGCGGTTGGCTATACGTGGTGTACCGCGTGATCGTCTGGCAATGGTGGCAACACCTTCGGACTCAGTCTGCAACTGCAATATGCTTGCAGAACGCTGAATAATGTTCGACAAATCACTTTCATTGTAATATTCAAGGCGCTGCACAATTCCAAACCGATCACGCAGTGGAGACGTCAACAGCCCGGCCCGGGTTGTTGCCCCAACCAGAGTAAATGGTGGTAACGATAGCTTTACTGTGCGAGCGGCTGGACCTTCACCAATCACAATATCTATCTCAAAATCTTCCATAGCCGGGTATAGAATTTCTTCCACCACAGGACTAAGGCGGTGTATTTCATCAATGAACAGCACATCATGTGGTTCCAGATTTGTCAGCACCGCTGCCAAATCACCAGCACGCTCCAGAACCGGTCCTGAAGTCTGACGCATTTTGACACCAAGTTCACGCGCAATTATATTCGACAAGGTCGTTTTTCCCAGCCCCGGAGGGCCGAAGAACAACACATGATCCAGAGCTTCTTTGCGATTGACAGCTGCCTGGATAAAGATGCTGAGCTGTTCTTTAAGCTTCGGTTGGCCGACAAAGTCCTGAAGTTTTTCAGGACGCAATGCTTTATCAAAGTTATCCTCACCAATCGATTCCTTTTCTGGGGAAATGGTGCGGTCATTCATTAAGTCATCATTGTAGCCATCCCACTCAGACATCATCACTCCATCTGGCAGAAACCCACAATTCAGTCATTTTTCTTGAACACATCACAGCACACGCCCTGACAAAACCTGCAAAGCCTGACGAATGATCTGTTCACTGCTTAAGCCGGCTAGATCCAGTTTATTAAGAACGCGTGAGGCATCAGCCTGTTTATAACCTAAAGCCAACAAAGCGCCTATAGCATCCTGTTTGGCCGAGCTGGATGAATCCACTTCATCGACTCCAACCATAAGATCATCCAATTGGTCGGCAAAGCGATTTTTCATTTCTACCATAAGGCGTTCGGCAGTTTTTTTGCCAATGCCCGGCACAGCAACCAGCTGTGTTATATCCACTTGAGAAATACAACGAAAAAAACCTTCTACCGACATAGTCGACAATATTGCCAGAGCCACTTTAGGGCCAACACCACTGATTTTAAGTAATTCACGGAAGATATCGCGTTCGCGAATCTGCCGGAAACCATACAATAGCTGAGCATCTTCACGAACAACCATATGAGTAAACACACTTATTTTCTCACCCGCAGCCGGTAAATCGTAAATCGTTGACATAGGCGCTTCCAACTCATAACCGACACCACCCACATTCAACACTACAATGGGAGGTTTCACACTCAGCAAAACACCTTCCAACCAGGCAATCATCGAGCACCTCGCTGCTGCAAGCGCTGACTACGCTGTATCGCCTGTTTAGCTTGGTCGTGGTGGGCATGGCACACAGCACACGCCAGTGCATCCGACGCATCAACCTCCGGCACTTGCCGCAAATTCAACAAAATTCTCATCATATGCTGCACCTGAGCTTTATCAGCTCGCCCTCGACCAACCACTGTTTTCTTGATTTCGGTTGCACTGTATTCTTCAATCAGCAGACCGGAATTAACACCTGCCAGCATAGCCGCGCCGCGTGCATGACCCAACACCAATGCCGCTTGTGGATTTTTTGCCAAAAACACCTTTTCCAAGGCCATCACTTGCGGCTGAAACTGTCGTGACAATTCAACAATACGTTCATAAACACGCCCCAGACGTCCACTTAAATCACCTTTTGGCAACTTTAATGATTCTGCATGAACATAAGTGATATCACTGCCGTTGACATCGATAATGCCAATACCTGTTATTTGTGAGCCTGGATCAATGCCAAGTACACGCAGAGTATCAATAATTCAGACTCCTATAGCGCTTCCAGAACAGAATCGGGATAATTGGCATTAGTGAACACATCTTGCACATCATCCAATTCTTCAATGACATCTATTAATTTCAACACTTTTTCTGCATCGGATTCACTGACATCAATTTCCAGAGAAGCTTTTTGAATCACCTCTGCAGATTCGGGTTTAAACCCGGCATCAGTCAAGGCTTCATTCAGTGCAATAAAGTCCTCAGACTGACAGCTAATTTCAACAATTCCCTCTTCACTGGTTTCAATATCTTCAGCACCCGCATCCAAAGCCACATCCATAACCGCTTCTTCATCAGTACCTTCCGGCATCAAAAAGACACCTATCTTTGAAAACAGATATGCAACTGAGCCAGCCGTTCCTAAATTACCGCCGTATTTGGTAAATGCATGACGCACTTCACTGACAGTACGGTTTTTATTGTCGGTAGTGCATTCAACCAGAACCGCAATACCAGAAGGGGCATAACCTTCATAGGTGATTTCCTCATAGTTCACGCCTTCCAGATCACCAGTACCACGTTTGATGGCACGTTCGACAGTATCTTTGGTCATGTTAGAACCCAGCGCTTTATCGACCGCCAGGCGTAAACGAGGATTGCTATCGATATCACCACCACCATCTCGAGCTGCAACCGTAATTTCACGAATGAGTCGTGTAAAAATTTTACCGCGCTTTGCATCTTGGGCCGCTTTACGATGCTTAATATTCGCCCATTTACTATGACCTGCCATATTTCGTCCAGTCGTTTAATATTTTCAATGAAGTTGGAATGACAACAGTGTAACATTGCACAGGCATTTTGACAGTGTGTTTTTAGCTGAGATTGCAACAAAACAAACTGCCAGAAAGCCCGCAAAGCCCAGATCCAAAACCATAAACACCGTTGTTATGTCAGCACTCCCACCAAAATGAGTAAAACATATATTGATGCAAACCAGCTATTGAGCGATGCTTTTGCACTGACAAAATTAATTCACGACAGTGATTTCAAACCTACTGTTTTGATTGCATTGTGGCGCGGCGGCACGCCAATTGGCATTGCGGTACAAGAAGGTCTGGCTTTTCTGGGCGTAGAAACGCAACACTTTGCCCTGCGCACTCGCTATTATGCCAACAGCAATCAACGCACTGATAGCGTACAGATAGACAATCTATCCTATATTGGCGAACATTTATCAAACACTGATCGATTATTAATCGTTGATGATGTGTTCGACAGCGGCAACACTGTTCAGGCTTTGTTGAACAAAATTCACAGCGACAGCAGCCTGCCTACCCCTTGCGAGATTAAGATAGCCACCCCCTATTTCAAACCACAGCAGAATCAGACCAACATTAAGCCTGACTTTTATTTACACGAAACCAATGAATGGATTGTATTTCCACATGAATTGAGCGGACTGTCAGAACATGAAATAAAACGGAATAAACCTTATGCGAATATCTTATTTGATGTTAAAACAGACAATTAATGAATAAAAGCACTCCATCAAGCAGCACTGGCTGGCGCAACCCCTTCACATTGTTATTGCTGATGGCTTTTATCATGCCACTGGTATTCTCCACATGGATGGCTCTGATCAACAATTTCAGCAAAGAAGCCGCCGCTTTTACGGGCAAAGAAATTGGTATTCTGCAAAGCCTGCGCGAAATTCCTGGATTCCTGGCATTTACTGCTATCTGGGTATTGCTGGTTATTCGCGAACAACGCTTTGCTTTATTATCATTACTAGTGCTATCAATCGGGGTATTATTAACCGGCTATTTTCCCAGCATATTGGGCTTGTACATCACCACCGTCATAATGTCTGTCGGCTTTCACTACTTTGAGACAATTAATCAATCATTGATTCTGCAATGGGTCCCCAAAGACGAGACTGCCCACTTCATGGGCAAAGCACTGGCATTTCGTGCAGCCGCTTCTATCCTCGTATTTGGCTCAATGTGGCTGATGTTGGAATATTTCAATGTTGAGTATCGCTTGATATACACCCTGTTCGGTGGCAGCGGCATTATCATTGTCATGCTTATCTGGCTGAGCTTTCCTCAATTTCCCAACAAAGCCCCTCAACATAAACACATTGTTTTGCGTAAGAATTACTGGTTGTTTTATTGCCTTACTTTTTTGAGCGGTGCACGTCGTCAGATTTTTGTTGTGTTTGCAGGCTTTCTACTGGTTGAAAAGTTTGGCTATTCTGCATCTTCAATAGCGCTTCTATTTTTAGCCAACTATGTTTTCAATTTGTTGTTTGCTGCCAAAATAGGCAAGCTGATAGGATTTATTGGCGAACGTCGAGCGTTGACTATAGAGTACATCGGGCTGATCATCGTTTTTTGCGCATATGCTGTAGTCGATAATGCCAAGCTCGCTGGTGCATTATATATTGTTGATCATTTTTTCTTTGCTTTCGCCATCGCAATCAAAACTTATTTTCAGAAAATTGCCGACCAATCGGATATCGCTTCAACAGCTGGCGTCAGCTTCACCATCAACCATATCGCTGCCGTTGTTTTACCGGCGGCAATGGGACTCATATGGCTTAGTAATCCCAGTCTTGTGTTCTTCACCGGAGCAGCTATAGCAGCGGCATCATTATGCCTGTCACAACTGATACCCAATCAACCCGATTATGGACATGAGACACGATACTTCAAATCGCTGACCACCCAAGAAAAACCTCTTTAAACAAATAATGTATCAACAAGAAAATCAATGAAAGCATTACGCGCCTTAAATAGACGCGTAATGCTTTAGTCCGTCAGGATGACGTTACAATCAAATATTCCTGCTTCAACTTCCATTTACCACCTTGCCTCTGCATTATAAAAACGCCTGAAAAGTTCAGCTTTTCTCCTCTCATTTCCCCTTGAATCAAAGCAAGGTTCTTGGATTCAGTCACTGAACCCACGCTTAATACTCTTGGCTTGCCACCAAATTTACCTTTATCAAACATCTTGATAAATTTCGAGCGCTCCAACGTTTTGACCTTACCATTGCCTGGCGAGGTATACGTGCTGACAAATTCTTTATGCAAGATATCTTCCAGACCTTCAACATTCTGACTGTCACCACTTTTCATATATTGGCTCAATTGATCTTGAGCTGAGCTTGCAAACACCTCTGCTGAGAACAAACTGAGCATAAATACCACAATACTGACTTTGTAAATAAATTTCATAATAAAACCTCATTTAATTGTTATAACAACTATTTAACTAAAAAAACTCAACCCATGTTTCGTCGCAAAATTTTCACAATTCGCTGAAAATCAGCAAAGTCTTGTTCCGACAAACCACCATAAACACGCTTACGTTCCTGCTTCATGGCTTGCACCATAGAATCATAGATTTGCTCACCCTGCTCAGTCGCCACATAACGTGTAGATCTACGGTCATTTTCATCCTTTCTCTGCGCAACCAGTCCCTTCTTAATCATCGACTGCAAAGTTCTAGACAAACTAGGCCTGTCTTCAAAAGCAAGAGCCGCAAGCTCTGATTGTGACTGCCCTGGATTGTTTACGATAAAGTAAAGCGAAAACCATTGTTCTGGAAACAAGCTTAAATCAGCTCTTTTGCAGATCGCAAAAAAGTCCTTACGTAAACTACGCGCAAGCAAATATGCCTGGTAGGCATAGGAGGATTCAAGTTGAAATGGCTCTCTCTTCACAATAAAATTGTTATAACAACTAAATTGCCAATTGTAAAGACAAAAACACACAGAAGATCCTTCACCAGCCAAAACAAACGCTACTGCCCAGACCCACCTACATTAAATGATCAAGTTTAATGCCTAAAACAACTCAACGAGGTTTATAATCAGTTTTCCAACAGCCGCTTCTCAACAAAACAGGCTTGTTGTCTATATTTTCAAGTAAGATGGTGCTTGCACTGCTTGCTTATTCAGCAATGCTATAAACGGATAACTCAGTTTGTATGCAATGAGGCTTTTTGTTTACCCATGTTTAAGACTTTATTGAAATGGCTGGCTCGTACGATCAGCCTTATTGGAATCACCCTGCTAGTTGCAGTACTGTTATTTCGCTTTCAGCCCCAGATTTATCTGAAAGCAGTTAATCATTTCACGGCCTATGAAGTAAAAGCCAGTGAAGTGCAGATCAAGCTAATACCGCTTTCATCTGAGTTTACAAAACTGACTGTTAACCACAAGCCAAGCGATACTCAGCAACTCGAATTAGAGCGGCTTTTCGCCAGACTCAGCTGGAAAGGCCTGCTGTCTAAACATAATAATTTCTGGTATGCAGAACTGGGCAATGGTCAAGTCAACGTATCCGCCATTAGCAACTCAACTAATAACTCAACTTCGAACCAGAGCAACGCTGGCAGAGCCAGTGAGTCAATCAACATTCACCGTTTACTGAGTCTGCTGAACCTCAAGCTTAAAAACATTGAAGTCGAGATCACCCCCAATACCATTGTAGACATCACTGAGCTGAATACTCATCTGGATAGTGAAGAACACTTGCGACCGGAACAGGTCAAACAAAATATCAGCCTGAACATACTGTACAAAGAATCGGGCAAGCAACTGGCCATAGGAGGAACCTTAGATTCAGCAGTCAGTGATAACGGCGTCAATCAACTGAACTTAGCGCTTGATGAGCTCGACTTAACATCCTTACTCAGCAGCAAAGCCCAACAAAACCCAAACGATGCCCCAGAAAGCACAGATCAACCAAGCACTGAGCCCAGAGCAATCGACTGGTCATGGCTCGATAGCCTCAAAAAAACGAACATCAACATTTCACTAAAAAGATTAGCCATTGGTGATAACACGCTTGATCAACTGGCACTTGACGCGCTTCTGGACAAGGAAATTGTAATCAACCATCTTTCCACTGACGTTTCATGGGCATTACAAAGTGACATCAACCTTGTTGACAAAATCAGCTTAACTGGGCGCTTATCCCCTATGGACGACGGCCAGATAAAGACTCAGCTGGCACTTGGCCTGAATGGTCACACAGTGAGAGACATGTCCGCTTCCAATACCGCCAAACTTTCCAGCGATAGTTCAGAAAATAAACAAGAGAACTCAGCAACCTCCACCGCCACTCCAGCAAACAAAGACTTTATCAATATAACAGGGACTATCTCACCATTAAACCCTGAAAAAAGCGTGTTGACGCTCTCCAGCCAACTCTCCCGCATTCCACTGTTTAACAAAGAAGGAAAAACTCTTAGCCTGATCCAAGACTATGCCCAGTTTCTCCCTCTGGCAATCAACACAGAGTATCAGCTCAGCAAAGAGGCCTATAAATTATCCAATCTGAGTTTAACCGCTGGGAAGTCTGATTTAAGCGGTTCTTTACACATTCAACTCAATGACAAAACACCCAGAATCAGGGCCGAAGTCCAGTCTGACCGTATGGTCTATTTATCACCCAAACAGGCAACAACAAACTCAAACAGACCACCAGAGAATACAAACGAAAAACTGGAGACGGTGTTTCCACGCCACAATCTTGACTGGTCCTGGCTAAACGCAATGGAAATTGATGCTTCATATAAGGCTAAGCAATTGAGACTTGATGACTACCAATTCCAAAAGGTCAATTTACCGGTAGAATTAGCAGGGGGAAATTTACACATCAAAAAATTTGCCGCTGAATTTGGTCAATCACCACTCAACGCGACCATCAATGTGCACAAACAGGGTCAACAAGCCGCTTTGCAAGCGAATATTGATGCAGATAACATAGCATTATCTGCACTCAACCTGATCGATAAAAAGCACATAGAAGGCGGCAGCCTCACAAGCAGCATAGACGTACACAGCAAAGGTTCCAGCCTTTACGATCTAGCCTCTGGGCTCAATGGGCATGTTTTACTGACGGCCAAAGACGCCGTCATAGGCAATGACGTATTTGAACTTATTGGTTCCGACCTGGTCAGTGAAGTTCTGTCCAAATTAAACCCATTCGCAAAATCAAACCCAACCACGGAGCTGAAATGCGCTGTCATCAACCTGCCCATCAAAGACGGACTGATTGATATCAACAACACGATTGCCTTGCAAACATCCAAGGTGATTATTGTTGCCGATGGAAAAATTGATCTGAAAAAAGAAACCTTGATACTGAATCTTAAACCTACTGCTGCGTCTGGCGTGGGTATCAATGCCGGAAGTCTGGTTAAGTTCATCACTCTAGGCGGTAAACTGAATGCCCCTCAACCCATTGTCAGCACCAAAGGCCTAGTAAAAACCAGTGTTGCAATAGGCGCTGCTATATCCACTGGAGGCGCAACCATCATAGCCGACGGCTTATTGTCTCAGGCAGTCGGTCAAAACGCCTGCCAAACAGCCCTGGCAAGCAGATAGCTGCTATATAAACAGTTTAATTCAATGATTTGCTTTTGCAAGACATTTAAATCTACCAGACATTGCTTTAAATCGTTTTAGCCAGGCCAGCTCGCTGCATGATCTTAGCACCCAACTCTTCAACAGACATTTGTGTTGAGTTGAGCATCGGTATTTTTTCTTTACGAAAAATTGACTCTGCTGTGGCAATCTCATATTGGCACTGTTTCGCGCTGGCATAACTGTCACGGTTATAGCGCTCTTGACGAATCTGTTGCAGGCGAAAAGGATCGATGGTCAAACCGATCAGCTTATCTTTGTAAGCTGCCAGTGCAGGAGACAAAACCCCACTTTTCAAATCCTCTTCAGTCAACGGGTAGTTCGCTGCAAAAATGCCATATTGCAGCGACAGATACAGGCAAGTAGGCGTTTTACCCGAACGTGACACACCAACAACTATGACCTGAGCACGGTTATAACGTTTTACATCAATACCATCATCTGTTTCCAGAGAGTAGTTCATAGCACTGATTCGCGCAGCATACTGTGATGCATTAGCCATGCCATGTGACAAGCCTACTTTGTGCGATGATTCCACGCCAAGTACCTTTTCCAGAGGATCAACAAAAGTATCGAACAAATCAAAAAAAACACTGTGACTTTTTGCTATAATTTCCCTGATTTCATCGTCAACAAGAGTTGCAAAAACAATAGGTCTTTGCTTCTGTTCATCGCTGGAACGTTTAATTTGTTCACAAACACGATCGGCTTTTTCTTTTGAATCGACAAATGACAAGGTTTCAACTGCAAAGTGCACGTCAGGAAACTGGCTTAATAAACTGTTGCCCAGTGCCTGGGCAGTGATTCCGGTACGATCGGAGATAATAAATGCGTTTCGTTTTATCATCAGGAAATTATATACTGCAAGCTATTATAAGTGATGTCTATTTATGACTTTTGTGACTTAAGTACCAGCAAATGGCATAATTCACCATTAATATCGCAATGACCCATATATTCATTATTAATTCTATTTATTTTCAATCCACTACCACAAAGCTTCCTTAGCATTAGATCAATTATGACTACTCACATTCTTTGGTTCAACCAACTAGGCATGCATGATGTCGATAAAGTTGGTGGCAAAAATGCCTCACTTGGCGAAATGATTCAAAACATGTCCTCATCAGGCATCACTGTACCAGATGGCTTTGCAACGACTGCCGACGCCTTCTGGGAATTTCTCGACCAAAGCGGCTTGAAGGATAAGATCAATACCGCTTTGGAAAAGCTGGATGTAGAAGATGTCAATGCTTTGACCTCCCTGGGAGCTGAAATACGCCAATGGGTTATCGACACACCATTCCCAAGTGCATTTGAAAACAGCATCAGAGATGCTTACAAACAAATGATGGCTGAGGCCAGTGAAATAACAGTCGCGGTTCGCTCTTCAGCAACCGCAGAAGATCTGCCCGAAGCCTCTTTTGCTGGCCAACAGGAAACCTTTCTGAACGTACAGGGCATCGATGATGTTCTGCACAAAATCAAAGAAGTATTTGCATCACTGTATAATGACCGCGCCATATCTTATCGCGTACATCAGGGTTTCGAACATGCTGATGTTGCACTGTCCGCAGGCATTCAACGCATGGTACGCAGCGACATTGGCTCCAGTGGCGTCATGTTCAGCATCGATACAGAATCTGGATTTGAGGACGTAGTCTTCATCACATCCTCTTGGGGACTTGGCGAGTGTGTTGTACAAGGATCTGTCAACCCAGATGAATTCTATGTTCACAAACCAACCCTGGCAGCCGGAAAACCAGCTACCTTAGGGCGCAACCGTGGCAGTAAGCTCATTAAAATGGTTTATGGTGATGGCACAGCCGTCGAAACTGTCGATGTTGATGCACAACAACAACAGCAATTCTCACTCAATGATGATGACGTGCAGATACTGGCTTCTATGGCCGTCAAAATTGAACAGCATTATGGTCGCCCAATGGACATAGAATGGGGCAAAGACGGCATTGATGGCAAGCTCTATATCTTACAGGCTCGCCCTGAAACCGTAGAGTCTCGTTCGGACAAAAACGTACTGCGCCGCTATGAGATGAGCGCCGGCAACCAACCCGTTCTGGCCACAGGCCGAAGTATTGGGCAACGCATTGGTGCAGGCAAAGTACGGATTGTGCCCGACATCAGCCATTTGGACAAAGTGCAACCAGGCGATGTTCTGGTGACGGACATGACTGACCCCGATTGGGAACCCGTCATGAAACGTGCTGCCGCCATTGTCACCAATCGAGGAGGCAGAACGTGCCATGCTGCTATTATTGCCCGTGAATTAGGCGTTCCTGCGGTTGTGGGTTGCGGTAATGCAACCGACAAATTGCATGATGGCGATGAAGTCACTGTGACCTGCGCTGAAGGTGATACCGGCAAAATTTATCAAGGCATTCTCAATTTCAATATTAAAGAAATTGAACTTGGCAACTTACCGGAACTTCCGTTCAAAATTATGATGAATGTAGGTAACCCTGAACGTGCTTTTGATTTTCAGCGCTTGCCAAACCATGGCATAGGCCTGGCTCGTCTGGAATTCATCATCAATAACACCATAGGCATTCACCCTAAAGCTCTGTTCAACTATGACATGATGGGCGATGAGGTTAAGAGCATCATTGATGAACGCAGCGCCGGGTATGACAACCCCATCGACTTCTATGTTAAAAAGCTCAGTGAAGGAATCGCCACTCTGGCAGCTGCCTATGCACCTGAAACCGTCATCGTGCGTATGTCTGATTTCAAGTCAAATGAGTACGCCAATATGGTTGGCGGTGAATTGTTCGAGCCGGAAGAGGAAAACCCAATGATCGGTTTTCGAGGAGCATCACGTTACATCTCCTCCTCTTTCCGCGATTGTTTCAAACTGGAATGTCAGGCCTTGAAGCACGTTCGTGACACGATGGGATTGACCAATGTACAGATAATGGTTCCTTTTGTTCGCACTTTAGATGAAGCGGATCAAGTTATTGAACTATTAGCTGAAAACGGCATCGAACGCGGCAAGAATGATCTAAAAGTGATCATGATGTGCGAAATCCCATCCAATGCATTGCTGGCAGAAGAGTTCCTAGAGCGCTTCGATGGCTTCTCTATTGGCTCCAATGATTTAACTCAACTGAGTCTTGGCCTCGACAGAGATTCCGGTTTGATTGCTCATTTATTCGATGAACGCGATCCTGCTGTGAAGAAATTGCTAGCAATGGCGATTAAAGCAGCAAACGATGCCGGGAAGTATATCGGGATTTGCGGCCAAGGCCCTTCCGATCATCCTGATCTGGCAAAGTGGTTAATGGAACAAGGCATTGATAGTGTTTCTCTAAATCCAGATACAGTCGTTGAAACCTGGATGTATCTAGCAGGAGAGGATATCGCCTAAACCCACTGGATCAACGAATACAAAAAGGCCAATGTGTAATAGCATTGGCCTTTTTTGCGAAGTAAAAATGAAATGAACAGGACTTAGAAACCTTTACGGATTTTCCTGCCTTTATATTCCAGAACCACATAATCCTTGGCAATCTGTTTAAGGCTCAGTTCTGCGGCCAACTGATCACCTTCACGATATAAAGTATCACCCAACATCACAAAACTGCGACCCGCTTTTGGTGACACCGATGTCACACTAATTCGCAGGTTCGGCAATTCTGCTTGTTCCTGCAAGCTCAAAGCAGTGAACTCTATAATATTTGAGTCTTTGGTATCAACGCTTTCAGTTTTTTGAGTCAGGTTTACCTCAGGGAATTGTGGCACATAGCGAAAAGCAATAAAGGCAAGCAATACCAGCAGTAAGACGATACCAACTAAAGCCAGCACTTTCTTGTGCCCCGCTCTCTCTTCCGGAGGCTGCATAGTGCTATAGCTAGGCACTTGATTTTGATTACGCTCTCGTTCTGACTTTTCCAAAGCATCAAGTATTGAAGACATAGTAACCTCTTCTTAATCAGCTGACTGCAGGGTCATGGACTCAACCGGCTGAAGTTTTGGGATATCACTGCGTTGCAACATTTCATTTAACAGCATAAAGGTCTGGATACCAACTTGTCCATCCATAGGCATTCCATAGTCCTGTTGCAAACCACGTACCACTTGAGCCAGTTCAGCGTCATAAGCTGGGCTTACCGTATTATCCAAACCCGGCTTGTTATTCTGCAACAAGGCAAAATGAATCTGTTGTCGCAACCAAACAACACTAGGACTGACCATGCCCTCCACAAACAAGCGATAACCAATCTCTGGAGGCTGCCAGTACAATAAATAGCTACTCGTCCATAGAGATTGTAACTCTGCAACAGATACGTGGTGATCCTGAGAACCAATTTGCACTACGGCATCCGTTTGATCAAACCCTTTGAGAATCACTCTATGCAAACCCGTATCATTATTCAACACCAGGATCACTGGTCGATTATACTGAGCAACACTGCTTAATGTTCCTTCACCAAACAGGCAATCCAATTTCAAGTCGCGCACTTCCTGGCAAAAGTTATTCAATAATAGCTGGGGCAAAGGCCGTCCCCATAATTGCGACATAGAGCGAAAAGCCTGCACCCGTGAAGTGTTAGCTTGCTCACGATTCAGTAAATCCGACAAACTGCTTCCAGAAAGATCCGAAGCTTCAATCAATCGACCAACAGCATCTTGGACTGGAGCATCAAGCAATACTGTCTTTTCTATCTGTTCCTGACCAACCGTACTTTCATGAGTCTCCTGCGATGAATTATCACTCATCAAATTGGGATCTATGACAGCCAAACTCTGCGATTCAGCATCCAACACACTATTGTCTGCGATCGAGTCAGTTTCATTTGATTCTGTCAACTCATCCGCAGGCACCGACAATGGCTCTGAAGGCAACACCGAAGATTCCGATAGCACGTCTGACTCAGCAGCATTGTTTGGTTCCAAAGGTTGCTCAGACACAGTATCTTCAGATCCCTGCAAGTCAGTATTAGCGGCAGGCAACCACCATAGCAAGACTCCCGCCACGATCGCCAATGCAGCGGCCATACTCAATGGTTTGAACCAGGGAAGCGTCATCATTGAACCCAGGGAACGCTTTTCTTCCAGCATCATTTCATTTGCCGCCTGTTTAACTAAGCGGGTGTCTACGAGATGACAATTTTGCGCATAAGCAACCAATAATGAATGGTCACACAACACATTGATTAAACGAGGAATCCCTTTGGTAATTCGATATATTTTATTCAAAGCCTGTTTGGTAAACAGTGCTTGCGTGCAACCAGCTACTTTCAAACGGTAGTTAACATACTCCGTCATATCATCTCGTTGAATTGAGTTCAGATGATAACGCGCTGTCACTCGCTGGGCTAATTGACGTAAATCCTGACGTCTAAGTAGATCATTTAACTCCGGTTGCCCTATCAGGATAATTTGCAACAATTTTGTCTTGGTTGTTTCCAGATTGGTTAATAAACGAATTTGCTCTAGAACATCACGTGACAATAGCTGAGCTTCATCAATAATTAAAACAGTCTTACGGTTGCCGGCAAAGCTGTCCAGCAAATATTTATTCAACAAGTTCAACAATGTTTTTTGTGAATCTGTCTTCTTATACTTGATAGCCAGCTCATCGCATATCGTTTGCAATAATTCCGATTTTTGAATATCCGCATTCAAAATCAATGCCACATCGACATCATCAGGCAATCGTTTTAGCAGGTTACGGCATAAAGTTGTTTTGCCAGTACCTACTTCACCCGTCAGCAGAATAAACCCACCACCCTGAGCAACACCATAGCTCAAATGGGCCATTGCCTCCTTATGCTGGGCACTCATATAAAGGTATTGAGGGTCTGGAGCTATCGAAAAAGGTCTTTCTGACAAACCAAAATGTGCTTCATACATGACAATACACTCCTGAAAAAACAGAGCTCATCGACTCAGACCAACTTAGACAAAAACAAAACATCGGTGCACTTTAAGCATTTAGCTACGCTCATGCAATACCAGACTGATTAGAAATTTGCACAATACGGTCAAACAATCCAGCCCCTCTGCCTCCTATTTCGCGACTTATTTCCTGCAATGCTGAAACCTCAGCATTACGCCGCAGAGTAAATTCGTAGCTGCAATCAATTGGCGCATCAATAGCAATCGTTGCCAATTGCTTGGACAACTGAGCCTGCTCCTGATAAGTCGCCAGTTTAGCAGCAAGATTCTTTGCCCCTCTGATCGACAATCCCGCAACACCATCCAGATTGGAAAATACTCCAGCAATGTCCTGATAAGCCTGCAACAAAGCTACCGCTGTTTTTGGTCCGACTCCGGGGACTCCCGGTATATTATCAACCGCATCACCACACAGACCCAGATAATCGGTTATCTGATTTGGAGAAACACCAAATTTTTCAACAACATGTTGCGGCTGAAGATGAGCATTCTTGGAAAAATCCCACATCGTATCCTGCTCACCTATCAACTGAGTCAAGTCTTTATCCGCACTGACGATAGTAAATTTCTCACCTCGTTGCCGAGCAGCCATTGCCAAGGTTCCAATCAGATCATCAGCCTCATAGTGTTGATGTGCAACACAGGCGATACCAGCGGCCTGAGCAATACGTTTACATAGAGAAAATTGCTGTTTTAACTCTTCTGGCGGTAGCTCCCGGTTCATCTTATAAGCAGGGTAAATCTCATTACGGAATGAATGCGTCAAACTTTCGTCAAAGGTAAACACAACTTGCTGTGCTTGCGTCTTTTCTAAAAATTCAGTGACGAATTTAGCAAAACCATAAGCAGCATTAACCGCCTGCCCATCTTGTCCCGACATTTGTTGAGGCAAAGAAAACCATGCTCGAAAAATATAGATACTCGAATCAATGAGATACAAAGGCATTGCTTGCACCGAGTTTAAGCCAGGTTAAACATCAGGATTATTTGTTTTTATGCTTGCGGAACAAAGCCAGCTCAGCATCAAAACGTTCATGCGTCTTCTTTACTTTTTCCGCTATTTCCAATTTGGTTTTTTCTGATTTCTTAACCTCTTTGTCAATTCCTTCCACTTCGGCAGTATAGATTTTTTTGGTCTCCTCATTATTCGAACGTTCAATTTTCATCATGCGATCTTCACGCTTCTGACCGAGAGACTTAATGTAAGCATCATGCACAACGACCTGCTGCTCCAGAGAGACAACATTATTTGAACGAGCACGCTCGATATCATCTTCGGTCTCATAGATGCTTAAAATACGCTCTTTCTCTTTTTCTTTAGCATTCTTCTCAGCAAAAATTTTAGCCTCTTCCGCTTTCTTAGCTTCTTCTGCCGCTAACTCTTCTTTAGTCTTGGGAGCTGCCAATTCATTAACTTTAACGCCTCGATTATTGATTTCAGTAACTTTTGCTTTGGCACATAAATGTCGAACATTATCACCATAGTGCCACTTACCATCCTCATCCTTACACTTAGAAATCCCCCAAGCGTTCGCAGTTGTCAGCATTGCTAGAATACCAACCCAAAAATATCGTTGAAGTTTCTTCATCTTCTCTATCTCTCTATTCAAACTAATAGGAATACACACATTAGGCAGGATTTTGTATTTTTGATGTCCTGCACAACAAGTAGATTCCAAATAATACCATAGGAATACAATACAACTGCCCAATCGTGAACCAGTCAAAAGCAATGTATCCTATATGAGTATCGGGCTCACGAACGATTTCTACCAGAAACCTGAAAATACCGTAACCCAGCAAAAACAAGCCAGTGGCCTGCCCCATAGCTTTTGGTTTACGGGTAAAACTCCATAATACAATGAACAACACAATACCTTCCAACATTGCCTCATAGAGCATTGAAGGGTGACGAGGTAAATTACCACCCGTCTGAAAAACCATTCCCCAGGGTACATCGGTCACTCTACCCCACAGTTCCTGGTTAATAAAATTACCCATTCGACCAAAAAACAAGCCTAAGGGCGCCAGGGGAGCTACAAAATCAGCTACCTGGTAAAAGGGTAAGCGCTTCTTTCTTGCGATAAGAACCAACGCAAGACCTACTCCAAGTAAACCACCGTGAAAAGACATCCCTCCTTCCCAGACCTTTAATATCTCCAATGGATTAGTAAAATAGAACTGGGCCTTATAAAGTAAGGCATAGCCTAAGCGCCCTCCAAGAATGACCCCCATTGCCGCATAGAATATCAAATCAGAAACATCTTCCGAATTCCAATTCAAACGTTGCTTTCGAACATTGGCCAACCAATATGCACTCAAAAAGCCAAGTAAATACATTAGACCATACCATTGAATGGATAAAGGGCCTATGCTGACAATCACAGGGTCAAAATTCGGATGAACCAACATTCTCATAACCAGAGTTTATTTGTGGCATATCATACTAAAATAGTTTTAACATTGCTGATAAAAACATTGCGGTTGTGTAAATTATTCACATCCTAAACCAAGAGGGCTGAAATTTGTATCACAGGCCCTAGATATGTCCAGTGGAGATAGTCACTATGTTTAACCATTCATCCAAACTATTTACAACAGTATTCGTTATAGCGGCAACGGCATTTGGCATCAGCCGGGTGGCTTCTGCAGACGCTCAAATAGCGTATAAAAATAGCAATGACATACAAACAGCCCTGATCAAAAAAGGCAAAGTACTCATCCAGAATGCCAGTGACAAAAACACTGAGATGCTCTACAACAGCGCTAATCAAACCATGACCGTCATTGACCATGCCGAAAAGAGTTATATGTTGCTCGATGCCCAGACCATAGAGCAACTTACCAGTCAACTAAGCGGCATTAAATCGGCAATGAAACAACAACTTGATAATTTGTCACCAGAACAACGTGAACAACTTTCAGCGTTTCTAGGTGGCATATCAACAGAAACAGAAACTCCGACCAAAACCGTTATAAGCGTTAAGAGCAAAGGCAAATCATCCAGCAATGGCTATGCCTGTGACGACAACAGCCTGCTCGAAGACGGAGCAGTTGTTGGTTCATTTTGTTTGGCTAATGCGGTGACTCTGAAGATAAACAATGCGGACTATCAAACCATGGTCAGCATGCAGAATTTCATGTTTGATATGGCTCAAAAAGCCAAAAGTTCACTGGGAGATCTCGGCAATCAAATTCCCAATCTAGGCGGTTTAAAAGTCAATAGAGTGGTCATCAGCGGCAATATGAACAACGAACCCGAGAATTCCTTTTCTTTGCAATCATCCTCTGCAAAGCCAGTAACCGCAACAATGAGTGTTCCTGCCGGTTATCGCCAACAGGACACCAGTTCTTTGGGATCTCTGATCAACTGATAGTCGTTTAATAATAAAAGGCTGCTAGACGAAAAAAACCCGGAATGCCTAAGGCATTCCGGGATAAAAAGTAGTGAGACGTTAATGAAAAAACAACTACTAATAAAAAACAGTTCCCAGCTTTAATTGAATCAATCAGATAACCACTTCTTTGATTGGCCTTCCAAGAAGAATTGATTCAATTTCAGATTTCATAATTGCCTGTATCACAGGTAATTTATTAATTATTTCATGTTGAGCTACGAATTCTCTCAAAGAGCTTAATTCGCTTTTAGTGCTGCCAGCAACTTCGGTATGAAAGACATAATCCGTGATTATGTACTCCAATAACTCGTCATTTGAGTTTAGGTGCAACCATTCCTGGCAAATAGGTAATGAGGCTATCATATGCCGAATTCTTATGTTCCTGATACTCAATCTACCACCATCCGATTGAGAACCTTGCGTGTTGGGCGTCATTATTATTCTTCTCCGACTTGCTATTCACACCCCACGTTTGACAGCACATCTACTCTATAATCAAACTCTAGATGAATATTTCAAATCTTCAAATAGAATTTGTCTAAAAAACTGTCTTTTTCAACGCCATTTTTTAATTTAGACAAATTCCATAATTTTAATGAATCGAATTAATTTTTACCATAAGAAATTTATATATTAAGCGACAGTCCAAACGCTTTTTGATATCGATCAGCAAACTCATCCATAGTAAACGAATGATTTTGTGTTCCATGCTTTTCCACCTTAATTGCTCCACATAAAGAAGCAATTCGCCCTGTAACTGACCAATCCAAATCATTCAACAAACCAAATAACAGACCACCACGAAAAGCATCCCCACAGCCTGTTGGATCAACCGCATTATCAACAGGCGCAGCAGGAATTTCGATTTGCTCACCATTAGTATAAATGACTGAACCTTGTGAACCTTTAGTGACAATCATGGCAGATACCATCTTTGCTATATCAGCTTCCGGCAACCCTGTCTTTTCCTGTAACATTTTGCTTTCATAATCATTCACAATGACATAACTGGCCTGCCGACAAAATTCCAACAATTCTTCGCCATTGAACATTGGCAAACCCTGGCCTGGGTCAAACACAAAAGGGATATCAGCTGCAGCAAAATCACTGGCATGTTGATGCATGGCTTGCTTACCATCAGGCGCAACAATGCCAAGTTGAATATTGTCAGAAGCAGCAACACTGTTTTCGTGAGCATTGTTCATAGCCCCCGGGTGAAATGCTGTAATTTGATTATTATCAATATCCGTTGTTATAAATGCCTGAGCGGTAAACTCTTGATCAATCAACTTAAGATATTGGTCCGACAAACCTTTGGACTCTAACCATTGCTGATAAGGACCAAAATCTTTACCTACAGTTGCCATAATCATTGGCTCACCACCCAACAACTTAAGATTGTAAGCAATATTGCCAGCACAACCACCAAATTCACGGCGCATGCTGGGAGCAAAAAAGCAGACATTTAGAATATGTACCTGATCCGGCAAAATATGGTTTTTAAATTGGTCTTCAAAAACCATGATAGTGTCATATGCCATTGAACCGCAGACTAATGCTTTCATTATTATTACTCTATTGCTTTAAAAATATTATTGATTGTTGAATAAGGCGATAGCCTCTATCAACCGGATAGTAGATAACTCACCCAGCCTAAGCACACAAAGAAGGCAGCTGAGTAAATGTGTTATTAAATTACACCAGGGTCTGTTCACACTAAATTTTTACCCCGAGGGCACCTAGTAAGCCGAGATCATCGTCATTTT
>JBOEHE010000060.1:0-57138 GCA_050633785.1 Arenicella sp. | reverse complement strand
TTTAGTGTGAACAGACCCTAGAGTATCGCTTTACTTTATATACCCGGAATCGCGTAATAGAGATTCAGTGATTTTACCAGACTTTTGCTCATTCGATTTCACATCCAGCAAACGTTCTAAATAACGAGCCACCACATCAATCTCCAGATGAACCTTGTCTCCAGTTTTTCGATGACCCAATGTTGTCATTTGCACCGTGTGTGGCACGATATTGACATGAAATATATCATTTTCAACACCATTCACCGTCAAACTGATGCCATCGATAGTGATTGAACCTTTAGTGGCAATATATTGCATCAATTCCTGAGGCACTTTAAACCACATTCGCCATGATCGAGCATCAGCTTCACTTTTGACAAATTCACCAACGCCATCAACATGCCCTGATACAATATGACCACCAAAGCGAGTCGTTGGCAACATAGCCAACTCAAGGTTTACAGCGACACCAGCTTGCCATTCACCAATTAATGTAGTGTCTATGGACTCTCTGGACACATCAAAGGTCAACATTCGCTTGCCCGCAATGTCTTTTTGTTCAACAACCGTCAAACAAACACCATTGACAGCAACGCTATCCCCAAGAGCAATGATTTCTTCTGCCAGTCCTGAAGCATCAATTTGCAAACGCAAATCACCACCGCGCAATTCGCTTGATTTTATTGAACCGATCGTTTGGATAATTCCAGTAAACATAATTTTTTCATCGTATTCAGATCTATAGCCGCTCAAAGGTTTTGCAATGAATCTGGCTTGACCATAGTTAATTTAATATCTGAACTTATCTTTTCAACTGATTGAAAAACAAATTCTTTTTTATCAGGCAACTGCAGTGGTTCGGGCAAATTAAACACGCCCTTGCCGGCTGCACCCAGCACTGATGGAGCCATATAATAAACTATCTCATCAACCAGATCAGCTGCAACAAAGGCACCCGCCAATGTTGCGCCCGCTTCAATCATGACTTTATTAATATCAAATTCAGCCAGATACTGAAGCACCAGATTCAGGTCAATGGGTGCCTTAACCGTTTTCAATGCCGCCAGAGATTCAGCTAACATCGCCTTGGCGTTCTCATCAGAACTGGCAGTGACCACAATTAAGCGTTGATCGTCACCAACAATGGGAGCATCTGGTGACACGCACAGTGCTGAATCCAGCAATACTCGGTAGGGCTGCCTGCTGATATCAGGTAAACGCACATTGAGTCGCGGATTATCTGCCAGATAGGTTCCTGATCCTGTTAAAACGGCGCCAGAGCTGGCCCGCAGGTGCTGTACATCATCTCTTGAAGCTTTGCTGCTGATCCATTGACTCTTGCCTTGATAATCTGCTGTTTTACCATCCAGTGTTGCGGCAACTTTGACCATCACCCATGGACGCTTGAAACGCATACGTGTAAAAAATCCACGATTCAACCACCTTGCCTGCTGTTGTAACTCATTATCACTGGTGACTTCAGCATGTATGCCTTGATCATTTAATTGCTTCAAACCATTGCCTGCAACACGCGGATTAGGGTCTAGAGTGGCGCATATAACACTGCCAACTTGAGCTTTGATCAATGCCTCTGCACAGGGAGGTGTACGTCCATGAAAACTACAAGGTTCCAGGCTTACATAAACCGTGGCTCCTGCAACGTCATTACCATGATTCACAGCATCACTTAAGGCTTGAATTTCCGCATGAGCCTGCCCTGCTTTTTGATGCCAGCCTTCACCAAGAATATGCCCATCACGCTCAATAACACAACCAACCATAGGATTGGGCTGACAGGTATACTCTCCCCGTCTGGCAAGCTCTATAGCACGAGCAAGAAATGATGACTGTTCAGTCATAGGGATTAGTTTTTCTTGTTTTTGTTGCGACCATGCATGGTCTCAGCCTGAAGGCGCTTGATTTCTTCATTGAAAGCATCAACATCTTGAAACGAACGATATACCGAAGCAAAGCGCACATAAGCAACCTGATCCAGTTTGCGCAATTCATCCATCATCAATTCTCCCAGATCTGCTGCTGGGATTTCTCGTTCACCCGATGTCAATAAATGACGTTTGATTCTGTGCATGACATTTTCGATGTCTTTGGAATTGACTGGCCGTTTTTCAACAGCCCTCTCCAAACCACGCAGAATCTTCTGTTCGTTATAGGGTTCCCGATTGCCATTGCGTTTAACAATCTGTGGCAACTTCAGATTGGCCTGTTCTATAGTCGTGAAGCGTTCCCCACAACCTTCACAGGAACGACGACGGCGAATCAAATCGCCATCGTCGCTGATCCTTGAATCAATAACGCGTGTCTCCGTGTGTTGACAAAAAGGACAATGCATTCAGTCAAACACCTCAGTTAAGATAATACTCAAGACAGCGTTTCCACTCATTTAAGTTACGCAGTGTAGACAGGAAAACGACCACATAACTCAACAACAGCCGCTTTGACTTCAGCAATCTTTGCTTCATCATCCATATTATCCATCACATCGGCCATCCAGTTAGCTAGCTGATGACTTTCAGCTTCACCAAAACCACGAGTAGTGATTGCAGGTGTGCCTATGCGAATGCCACTGGTAACAAAAGGTGATTGTGGGTCATTGGGAACAGAATTTTTATTGGTCGTGATGTTCGCTCTGCCCAAAGCCGCTTCTGCATCTTTACCCGTAATGCCTCTTTTGATTAGGTCAATCAAACACAAATGATTGTCTGTACCGCCTGAAACAATGTCATAACCACGAGAAATCAAGGTTTCGGCCATAGCACGAGCATTGGCAACAACCTGAGTCTGATACGCCTTAAATTCCGGATCCAAGGCTTCTTTAAAAGCGATCGCTTTTGCTGCGATGACGTGCATCAAAGGACCACCTTGGGTGCCTGGGAAAACACGAGAGTTGAATGCTTTTTCAAGCTCAGGGTTAGCCTTGGCCATGATGATTCCACCCCGAGGTCCACGCAATGTTTTGTGTGTGGTACTGGTGGTAACATCAGCAATGTCAACCGGACTTGGGTAAACGCCTGCGGCAATCAAACCCGCCACATGAGCGATGTCGCACATCATATACGCGCCAACTTCATCGCAGATATCACGAAAACGCTGCCAGTCAACAACCCTTGAATAAGCACTGAAACCAGCAATAATCATTTTCGGTTTGTGTTCACGAGCCAGAGCTTCAACCTGATCGTAATCAATTTCACCCGTTTCAGGGTTCAAACCATATTGCACGGCGTTGTAAAGGCGGCCAGAAAAGTTGATGCTGGCTCCATGAGTCAAATGTCCACCATGAGCCAGGCTCATTCCCAGAACGGTATCGCCCGGATTGACCAATGCCTGAAAAACAGCGCCATTAGCCTGTGAACCTGAATGCGGTTGAACATTGACATAATCTGCGTTGAACAATTCTTTCAAGCGAGACATGGCCAGATCTTCAGCCTTATCAACGTATTCACAACCACCGTAGTAACGCTTACCAGGATAACCTTCGGCGTATTTATTGGTCATCTTTGAACCTTGCGCAGCCATCACTTGTGGGCTGGCATAGTTCTCTGAAGCGATCAGTTCAATATGATGCTCCTGACGTTGATCTTCATCGACTATTGCATCCCATATTTCAGGGTCAAAGTCTTTAATGCTAGTTTGCTTAAACATGTGTATCTCCAAAAATTTAAAAACTTTTTGTGTATCCGACTTTTGTTTTTTACAAAAGCCTTAGGGCAACAGTTCAACGTCAGGCTGGTCAGCCCCTTCTTTTTCAACCTTTTCCGGAATCAAATCATCTTTTGATACACCCAGAGCCAACACAACCGGGCTGGCAATAAAGATCGAAGAATAGGTACCAACCAGGACGCCTATAATTAAAGCAACTGAAAAACCACGTAATACTTCACCACCGAAAAAGAATAAAGCCAGCAATACCAGCATGGTAGTAACCGAGGTTAAAATAGTTCTGGGCAAGGTTTGATTCACTGACACATTCATAATTTCAACGGTATCAGTTTCGCGCAATTTGCGAAAATTTTCACGAATGCGATCAAAGACAACAATGGTGTCGTTCAATGAATAACCAATCACAGCCAGCACAGCCGCCAAAACAGGTAAAGAAAACTCCATCTGCAGCACAGCAAATGCGCCAACGGTGACCAGAACATCATGAACCAATGCCGCCACTGAGCCAATGCCAAATTTCCATTCAAAGCGGACAGCAACATAAATCATCACCAGACCCAGAGCATACAGCAAGGCCAATGAACCTTTTTCAACCAATTCTTTACCAAATTGTGGGCCCACGAATTCAACTCTGCGAAGTTCGACATTCTCGTCAGATTTCTTCAGAACTTTTACGATTTCTTCACTCAAACCAGCACTGGAAGTATCTTCGGTTAAAGGTACACGAATCATCACATCTTTTGCCGAACCAAAGTTTTGTACCGTAGCCTTCTCATATCCCTCAGAGTTCAACAAAGTACGAATCCCTTCAATGTCCGCCGCTCCAGAATAGCCCACTTCAATTAGAGTACCACCTGTAAAATCAATGCCAAGATTAAGCCCTTTTTGAACATATGAGCCAACGCCTATAACAATCAGCACTGTTGAAATAACAGCGGCTACTTTACGCCAGCCAAGAAAATTGATTTTGGTTTGTTTATTAAAAATTTCCATAATATCCTGCCGACCTAAATAGGAAGTTTATCGAGTTTACGTCCGCCATACAGCTTGTTAACCACAACACGACTGACAAAAATTGCGGTAAACATTGACGTCAAAATTCCGATACTCAAAGTAATGGCAAAACCCTTGATAGGCCCAGTGCCAAAATTAAATAACACCAGAGCCGCGACCAGAGTGGTGATATTCGCATCGATAATCGTCGAAAAAGCACGATCATAGCCCGAATGAATCGCCGTCTGAGGTGGAGAACCTGCGCGAATTTCCTCCCTGATTCGTTCAAAAATCAAGACATTGGCATCCACCGCCATACCCACTGTCAGCACGATACCGGCAACACCCGGCAAGGTCAGAGTCGCCTGAAACAAGGATAATACTGCAACGATGATAACCAGATTCAAAACCAAGGCCACACTGGCTACACCACCAAACATACGGTAATACACCAACATAAATAGCAATACCGCTATAAAGCCATACATAACTGACTTGAAACCTTTTTCAATACTTTCTTTACCAAGGTTTGGGCCAACGGTTCGTTCTTCAACAATATAAACCGGAGTATCCAGAGAGCCCGCACGCAGCAGCAACGCCAGTTCCTGTGCTTCTTTAGGACCACTCATACCATCAATTTGAAAACGTTTACCAAGTTGATCACGAATCACTGGAGCCGTTATCACTTCTTCTGTTTTACTTTTTTTGGAGCGTTGATTGCCTTCAGAATCAACAACAACTTCAGTTTTCGTTTCAGCATAGACAATGGCCATGCGTTTATTGATGTTTTCGCCTGTCACCTTCATATTGATGTCACGACATTGTGAGTTCAACGTGATACTGACAATTGAACCACCGCCATCCTGACCAAAGCCGGATGCGGCATCTACAATGCAGTCGCCAGAATAAATCAAACGTTTTTTCAACAGGATTGGCCGCCCATCTCGAAAGAAATAGCGTTTTGAACCTGGCGCTGAAGACCTGCCTGCATTTTTCTCATCGACAAGATATACCTCTAGAGTTGCTGTGTTGCCGATAATTTTTCGAGCTTCAGCCGGATCTTGCACACCTGGAAGCTGCACTACGATTCGATCAAGACCCTGTTGCTGCACAATGGGTTCTGCCACACCGAGCTCATCAATACGATTGCGTAGTGCAATCATATTTTTTTCAATCGCACTTTTTTTAATGTCATTGATCACTGTTTCAGAAATGGTGACTTGGAGATAAGCAGCACCATCACGTTCAAAATTGAACAAGACTAAATTAGGATAACTAGTAGCAACTAAACGCTCTGCTCTGTCCCTATTGTCAACAGACTTGAATTTGACTTCAAAATCCAGCTTGCCCGTAGATTTCGCCCCCAGTGACCCTAACTTCTCTTCACGCACCAATCTGCGCACATCATCAATGGTTGATTTTTTAGCCCTTTCCACCGCAAATTCAGTGTCTACCTGGATGAGAAAATGCACTCCTCCACGCAAATCCAGCCCAAGATACATTGGAATAGCACCAAGATCCTGCAACCACCGCGGTGTTGAAGTCATTGATGCCAGAGCAGAAGCATAATTATTCCCAAGAGCATTTTTAATCAACTCACTGGCTTTCAACTGTTCTTCGTTATCATTGAATCGAACACGAATATTATCGTCATTCATCTCCAGTGATTTGACAGTGACATTACCAGCACTCAAGGCACTTTCAACAGTCTCCAGCGTTGATTGAGTGATTTCCTGGTTACGTTTGCCAATAATTTGAATGCCGGGGTCATTGTCAAAGACATTGGGCAATGCGTAAAGAAATGCGGGCACTAGAACCGCAATCAGCAATAGATATTTCCAAAATGGATTGGTATTCATTTTAAATCCTTGTTACTACCTTTAATTCTTATAAAAGTGCGGATTGGGTTGAGTCAGGGTGATTGACCCCAGACAATCACCCATTCGACTTATGCTTCTTTAATGGTACCTTTTGGCATCATCGCTTGAATCAGATTACGCTGAACTTTGACATTGGTACCTTTGGCCACTTCGATGGTCAGAAAATTATCATTCAAATCCACCACTTTACCCAGCAGGCCACCCATGGTGACGATTTCGTCGCCCTTGCCCACAGCGGCAATCATTTCCTTGTGTTGTTTTTGACGTTTTTGTTGTGGGCGAATCAATAAAAAGTAGAACACCACAAACAAGCCAATCATAGGCAAAAAAGCCATAATACCACCAGAGCCACCTGCTGCACCTGTTTGCGCCATCGCATCACTAATAAAAAAACTCATGACCTTCACCTATATTTCTTAATCGGGTTATTGATACACAACTGTCAGAACAATTGCTTTAGTAATAATTTAATTACTGATATTAAACAGTGGTGTTGAACCGTTCACTTTTCAACCGTCAGCAACAAAACTGTCTAAAGAATTAAGCGCCGTATTATGCCACACACTATTGAGAAACACCTCGTTTCTCGAAAAAATTTGCACTAAATTCAGCAAATACTCCCGATTCTATGGCATCACGGATTTGTTGCATCAAATCCAGAAAATAATGCAGGTTATGAATTGTGGCTAAACGCGCTCCCAGCAACTCATTGCTTTTCAACAAATGCTTTATGTAGGAACGTGAATAGTTCTGACAGGTATAACAAGAACAGTTATCCTGAATCGGTCTGGTGTCACTCAGATATTGCGCATTACGAATTTTAACGATGCCTGTGTCGGTATAGAACCAGCCGTTGCGGGCGTTACGCGTTGGCAACACACAATCAAACATATCAATTCCATGACCTACTGCGGTCACCAGATTTTCCGGTGTGCCAACACCCATGAGATAACGCGGTGTATCGGTTGGCATTTGCGGTGCAATTTCCTCAAGAACTCGATACATTTCATCCTTAGGCTCTCCAACTGACAAGCCGCCTAGAGCATAGCCATCAAAGCCCATTTCAACCAAACCCTGCAAGGACTCCTCACGCAAATTTCGATGCATGCCGCCTTGAACAATACCAAACAGCGCGGAATCACTATCACCATGCGCCTCTTTGCTGCGTTTAGCCCAACGCAGTGACAATTCCATAGATTCACGCGCCTGCTGTTCAGTGGCTGGATATGGCGTGCATTCATCAAATATCATCACAATATCAGAACCCAGTTTATGCTGAATAGAAATCGCTTCTTCTGGTCCGAGAAAAATTTCACTGCCATCAATCGGCGATTTGAAAGTCGCTCCTGCTTCCGACAATTTACGCATTTGCGCCAGTGACCAGACCTGAAAACCACCTGAATCGGTTAGAATGGGTTTCTGCCAATTCATAAAATTATGCAAACCGCCATGCGCTTCAATCACATCCGTACCGGGTCGCAGCATCAAATGAAACGTATTCCCCAAGATAATCTGCGCACCAACATCATCCAACTCTTCAGGCGTTACTGACTTGACCGTAGCGGCAGTTCCAACCGGCATAAAGATAGGGGTTTGAATGCTGCCACGAGGGAAGTCGATTTGGCCTCGACGCGCTTCGCCATCGGTTTTTTGCAATTGGAATTTCATAAAATCGGTGAGTTCTGTGACTAAAAAACGGGTATTTATCAGGCCGCGATTATAAAGGAAAAATCCATCGACGAATACCAGCATCAATTCATCGTTTTAAGACATCAAAATGCAAAAAGGCCTTGTTGCAAGCAACAAGGCCTTGCTGAAACGTTTTTACACGCTATTAGCTTTTGGGCAGAATCACAGTATCGATAACATGAATCACACCGTTGCTGGCAGCTATGTCAGTGGCAACAACATTAGCACCATCCACTTTGACACCACCCTCCGTTGAAATAGCAACAGAACTGCCCTGCACAGTTTTTGCAGAATCCATCTTAACAACATCCTCAGCCATCACTTTTCCTGACACGACATGATAGGTCAAAATAGCCGTCAGCTTTTCTTTATCAGCTAAAATTGCACTGAGTTGATCAGCCGGAATTTTGGCAAAAGCTTCATCCGTCGGTGCAAATACTGTGAACGGGCCCTCTCCTTTCAAGGTGTCAATCAAACCGGCTTCGGTCAAAGCGGTTGCTAATGTATTAAATGAGCCAGCAGCCACCGCAGTATCAACAATATCTTTTTTCATCTCACCTGCAGAGACTTGAAAGGCGAATAACGCAAAAACGATTGACGCTAATGAGGCACTGATCTTTTTATTGAATAATTTCATGATATTTCTCTTCGGTTATTAAATTCGAGTTCGCATGATGCTCCTGAACAAGTGAACATTAAGTCGATAACACATTAAGATCCTGTTCTGTTCGTGAGCTTAATGTCATTAAGATGTGAGGAAACAGTGAGGATGGGCCTGAACGACTGACAAACAAGAGTGAAAAAGTCTCTGGAAATATATATAGTGAAAACCATGCAGACCTACTCCCATTTTTTGCTGACAGCAGCACTGATAAAACCATTAGGCAAGCTTCAAAAACGCTATCCCGACAAAATACCTGAAATAAGAAACTCTGCAATTCTACTGGGTTCAATCATTCCTGATATCGCCCTGATCATCATGGCTGTTGTGGCCGCCATTCGCGACTATACGATGGGCGTTTTCAGTTCCGCCGAATTTCAGAACCAGGACTTGTACCTGAAAGCCAGCAGTGAATTGCTCAACCTGTCCTGGTTAGCTTATTTGTTTGATGTCGCCTTCTTTGAGAATATCTGGGTCATCAGTTTGCATAATTTATTCCACAGCCCCTTGCTGGTATTTATCTTTATCAGCCTGAGCTATGTCCTGTGGAAAAAACAAACCAGATCAGCCGGTTGGTTCTTCTGGCTCTGCTGCGCAGCAATGCTGCACACTCTATGCGATATTCCCATACACGCCAACGATGGGCCCTTATTGCTCTTTCCTTTTGACCTGAATATGCGTTTTATAAGCCCCATCAGTTATTGGGACCCACAGTTCTATGGAGAACAATGGTCGCTGTTCGAACACTCAATGGATGCTGTATTGCTGATTTATCTGGGTTTCATCGTTTTCAAATGGCAGCGGTCACGACAATGTGGGGATAAAGCCTGAAGGCGAATAAGACTCTGTCGTTTACAAGTTTAATGCAACAGCGTCCCCATAGTTCAGACTCTGGCCGTAACCTCAATTTCAAGTTTCATGGCATCATCCAGCAAACCTGCGACAAACATAGTTGCAGCCGGTCTGGCCACGCCTAAGTAACGTTGAAACACCGGCCAACAAGGTTCAAAGTCATGTTTGTCTGGAAATATATAATGAACCCTGACAATTTGATCAAGACTGCTGCCAGCTTCGAGCAATGCTTTCTCTATGTTCTTGAAACACTGTTCAGCCTGCTCGACTGCACTGTCTGAGATCGACATCGAGTCATAGTCATAGCCCGTAGTGCCTGAGACAAAGACATAATCACCATCAACAACGGCCCTTGAATAGCCAATTTTGGCTTCAAACTCAGAGCCTGAAGAAATCAGTTTTCGAGACACAGTCTCCTCCTTTATGCTTTTTTAACAAACTTCGATTTCAGTTTCATCGGACCAATACCATCAACCTTGCAGTCAATATCATGACCCCCTTCCACCAGGCGAATATTTTTGACTTTGGTACCCACTTTGACTACCGATGAAGACCCTTTGACCTTTAAGTCTTTGATCACTGTTATTGTGTCACCATCATGCAAAGGATTGCCATTTGAGTCTTTGACTGTTGACCCCGCTTGATCCACCTCACTATCCAGAGACCATTCATTCGCACATTCAGGACAGACAAATTGCCCGCGATCTTCATAAGCATAACTTGAATTGCACTCAGGGCAATGGGGTATATCACTCATACGGTTTTCTGTTCTCTTTCTTGGCTTGATGACTGTTGAGTCAGGGATTATAAGCAACTGCCCTTCAGGTAAAAACCATTTTCTCGCTATCCGACAAAAACAAACTTGCCTGAAACCACATCACTTAACTCAGATCAATCGCTTGTCCCTGCTGCTGCCGTTCTGCATCAGGCAATACATCCATGCTGGGCCAAAGCCCTGTCAACAATGCATCATGATAACCTTGAGTCAAACTCGCTTCTTGCATTGCCTCAAAAGCGCCCTGCACATCATAATCCAAACGATGGTGTTGCATCTCTATCTGTCCATCACCCTTTGGCGAGATCACACTGAACCATGTATTAACTTGACCATCGTTTGCGGGCATGCCAACAGCGCCTGAATTATGCCAAAGCCGGTCCTGACCTATATGTCTGGTGAAAGGGATTCCACAATGGCCGCCCAGAACAATTTCAGCATCCGTCAAGGCAAACTCTGCCAGAAAGTCCACTTCAGGTGTCGAGGCAAACATAAATCGGCTGATGTCTGAAAATGCCCCATGCACCGCCTGGCATTGTTTGCCAGCCATTGAAAACCGTATGCTTGTTGCCATGTTTTGAAACCATTCACGGTCACTTTCCTGCATGGCTTGGACTGCAAAAGGATACCAGCCTTTGGAAAGCACATCACAACTTGAGCCCTGCTCAAAGCCACAGCCGCAATCCTGGGCATCATTAGCCAGAGATTGTTCGACATTGCCTTGCAGTGTCTGCACTCCCCAATCGCGAATCACTGCAATTGTTTCAACCGGATTGGCGGCATAAGCGACCATGTCACCAGTGCAGATGCAGTGTTCAGGGGCAAAACCATGTCGTTCAGCCCAGTTCCGCAATGCCTTTGTGGCCTGAAGATTTGAATAACAGCCCCCAAACAACAATATCGCTTGTTGCACCTCACCCAGATCAATAACACCAGGCTCTGATTCCACAGACTGTTCATCAAGCAAGTCCAGGGAACCAAAATCCACATTTAAATCATCAAGTTCATCGTTCATCAGATTGTTTCTGCCCCATAAGGAAAGAGATACAACCAACTGCCATTATAATTAAACAAATAATCAGAAGTTTTGAGTATTTGTGCGAAAAGCCAAACCATGGCTCCATCCACTGAACATATCCTGCACTTTCAATAACATACATCACACCGCCCAGCACAGCAACCGCAAATGTCAGCACCAGCGGCCATAAATGAACATCCTTATTGCCCCAGATACAAAACACAATCACTGGCAGCAAAAACATCGACAAAGTGCCACTGACAGCAACCGCGGCGTACAAATCCTTGCTGTCCCACAACAGGAACAAACCGCCAACGATGAGAAAGACCAGCATAACCAGACGTCCATTGTTCAAAGTGGGTTTCAACAAGCCCATGTCCTTGATCACCAATTTCGAAGCGCTGGAAAACGTTGAATCCAGTGTCGATAATGCTGAAATGATCAAAGCTGCATTGAAGGCAACCATCAAGGGAATGCCAAACAAGCGCGTCATTGTCGAAATCAAGTTCTCACCTTCAGCTTGATTCAAACCAGCAAATACACCCAGAAGTGCAAACATCAAAATGGCACAAATGGAAATCCATGCAGCATGATAAAAGGATTTGCGTGTAGTTTGGCGATCAGCAATAAAACCACGGTCCATCATCACTGGGTCATGCAAGGGATAGCTCCACACCTGCAAAGCAGCCACCAACAGCAACACCCAACCCGGAGATTTGATATCCGCAGTTGAATTGAAGATCGCTGCCGCATCAAAATCAGTATGCCCCAACATGGCAAAGAACAGCACCACCAGCAAGCCTAAGACCAACACTGCTTGCAACACATCCGTTCGCAGTGAAGCGCGCAGACCACCGACCGATGAATAGGCCAGAGTGATCATTCCAATCACCAACATAGCCAGAAAATAATCCATTGACCCTTTAAGCGCAAAAATCTCACCAACCACAATCAAATTGGCAAACACCTCACTCAACAAACGCAGAATAATGACAATGTTATATAAGGTGGAACCAGTAGAGCCAAACCTTGCCAGCAAATAACTCTGCACACTCTCATAGCCGTGCTTAAAACGCAGGTGGTCGATGATCAAACCACCCGTGATGAAACTGAAATAATAAGCGGCATATGCCAGAGCACCGGCAATGCCATAGTAATACCCCAGGATGGCAGCCGTCATCAGCGACCGGGCAAAAATCCAAGTCGTCACCTGTGACAAAACCAGAGTCAGCAGTTTGGGGGCTTCCCCACTGTCGGAAAAACCTTTGAAAAAGCCATCGGTGGTTCGAACTACCGGGGTGATCAAGACGCTACTCAGCAGCACCGCTACAGAAATAATCATCAGGCTTACAGTCATTAAAGTCATTGTTGTTTTGCTACTCGTTGATTAATGTTTAGATTCTTCTTAACTGCGGTTTACACAGTTGATTTTTCCAGCAACATAGCGTCACCATAGCTGAAAAAACGATATTTTTGCTCAATAGCATGCTGATAGGCCTGCAAGATGACGTCTCGCCCGCAAAAGGCAGAAACCAGCATCAACAGAGTGGATTGCGATAGATGGAAGTTGGTGATCAGGCAATCAATCACCTTGAATTCGAATCCGGGATAAATAAATATCTCGGTCTCACCTTGAAAGGGTTGCAGGTTTGGCCCTTCGCTGTGCTGTGCTGCTGTTTCCAGAGAACGGACAACCGTTGTGCCGACTGCAATCACTTTATTGCCACGCTGTTTTGCCTCGACTATGGCATCACAGGTCGTTTGTGAGACGGACAAATATTCACGGTGCATCTGATGGTCATCGATATTATCAACGCGCACAGGCTGATAAGTGCCCGCACCAACATGCAAGGTCACATAATGAATGTGCACGCCTTTATCAGAGACTTTTTTCAACAGTTCCTCATCAAAATGCAGACCCGCCGTTGGCGCAGCAACGGCCCCCTTTTCACGGGCAAAAACCGTTTGATAACGTTCAGCATCCTGTTCTTGGTCATTGCGTTCGATATAAGGCGGCAAGGGAATATTGCCAACTTGGTCCAGCCATTGATAGATGTCATCAACACCCTGCAAAACCAATTCAAAGAACATGCCTTGTCGCCCCGCCACAGACAACTGTGCAGAATCATCACCATCAATGGAAATGACCGTGCCTGTTTTCAGTGATTTACTGGCACGAACCTGCGCCAACAAACGTTCATCGTCCAGCACACGTTCGATTAGAACTTCCAGGCGGCCACCCGTTGCTTTTTGTCCATACAGGCGCGCTGGAATCACCTTGGTATTGTTCAACACCAGCACATCACCTTCCTTCAAGTGCTCCAGACAATCAACAAACTGCTGATCATGGCAGGAACCATCGCCAGACACATGCAATAAACGGCTGGCGGTTCGCTTTTCGGTGGGGTATTGCGCAATCAGTTCAGGCGGCAAATCGAACTGAAAATCAGATAACTGCATCATTAAAATAATCGGTGTGTATTCTGGTTAAGTTGGGAAGCTATAATAGCAAACAGTGACCCTTTATTTCTTCTGATATTCCGCCAATTCTTTCTGCCATGCTGCATCAGCAACCGCTTTAAGCGCCGCATAATCTTCTTTCAACCAGCGTTGGCGACCTCGCTCGGCATAAAATAGATGTAATTGATCGCCAAAGATATGCCAGACCGAACCATCAGTGCCGATCAAACCTTCACCAAGGGTCAAAGCATTGGAACAAAAACCATTATACGCCGGTGAATATTTTTCAGGATCAGCCGCAAACAAATCTCGCTGCTCTGCCGTGGCAAAATACCACTTGGCACCCTGCCATTCATGGAGAAAACGCTTATCGCCTTGTTGCGCTGTCTTTTTCAAATGATAAGCCGCTGTATCATGCTTGCCGATAGCGGCATTATTCAACCACCCAGTGCTGACCGGTTCAGCAGCATGAGCAATCCCAGACAACAACATCATCAGAAAAAGGGTCGATTTTCGAACGACCTTTTGAATTTTCTGTTTAACCATAATTGACACCACGCCCATAAAAACCTCAGCAATAATTGAAAAAAACAGCGCATAAATCCTATCACACCAACAGACCTGCAATCGTGCGAAATAATCACAAAAATTCATAACAAAAAACGGTGGAACTATTTTTTAGGTGGTTGTATACTGCGCCCACGCTGAATGCCGGGGTGGCGGAACTGGTAGACGCGCCGGATTCAAAATCCGGTTCCTTCGGGAGTGTCGGTTCGATTCCGACCCTCGGTACCATTCAGCGAAAACAAAGCCCCTTAGTTGGGGCTTTTTTACGTCTAGAGAAAACAAAAAACCTCGTAAAACCTCACTTTCCCACTATTTCAAATCCTACTCGATCCAATAAATTCTATTGTGAGCCTAAAACATTGGGGGTATAGTTGGGGGGTACTTTTAGAAAATACCCCCAAATAATCATGCTCACTGATACCAAAGTAAAAGGACTTAAATCGAAGGAAAAAGCCTACAAAGTATCCGATTCCAATGGCCTCTATATTCACGTGCAGCCAACAGGTTCTAAACTCTGGAAACAAAAGTATCGTTTCAATGGAAAAGAGAAATTGCTCTCACATGGGAAATACCCCCAAATCACATTGACGGAAGCAAGGGAACTGCGCAATGAAGCACTCAAAAACATCCAACACAATATTGACCCTGCAAAAGTTAAACGACAGGAAAAAGTCAAACAAGACAACACCTTTGAAGTCGTCGCCCGTGAATGGCACGAAAAACAAAGCGTCAACTGGAAACCTCACTATGCCAAAAAGGTTTGGTTTCAACTCGAATGCGATATCCTTCCTTACCTCGTACCATCTGGCAAAAAAGCCCCTCTTCTTATAAAGAGCAGAGGCTTTAGCTTTAAGTTATATATCTAAATATAAATTTAGTCAGTATGAATATTGAATACTCATTCGATTATGTTATTTGCGAATGGGTGAAATTTGCCCTTAAAAATCAATTGGCAAAAGGAAAGGTTTGAGCTATTGCTTCTGTCTTTTTTTGTCGTTAGAAAAAGTTAAACCAGCACTTCTTTGTTTTTACCGACCTTTTAGCATTTGGCAGTATATGCGGTGGTTTTTCAAGCCAACTTAAATACCAATCTGAAAATGTCATTGCCTCTTCGCTTGTCGCAGATAGAACTTGATTAACCCATTTCTTCTCGGCTTCAGGTCGATCAACCTGAGGAATATCGTTCATATACATTGAATCGGGCATTTCCTTCAACTTCGGTAGCATATGCCCAACCCATTCAATATAGCTCCAAACAGTGCCCCTATCTTTTCCATTCAGAACAAGGAAATCGTCGTGCCCACAGCCATGTTGACATAGTATCAGGACTCCTTCTTCATCGGTCCATTCACCTTCCTTAGTCTCATCAGGCCTAATAAATTTTTGTGACGCTAATTTACGCCGATCACGCCCTCGATATTTATAAGGTGGGCTTGATCGACCCATAATAGCTCCTTCTATTGAATACAATCCATAACTTGGGCCTGCTCCACCATTTCCAATATTTTTTATAAAATGACGGTAATCTTCAGGGAGCGTTAAATCAAACTTGTTCTCAAGCCTTGCAAGAGACTTTTCATTGATCGTAGGTCGAAGCTCATAATCATGGCCCTCTACACCGAAACCAATCAAGTCAGGGTCCAAAGCTTTCTTAGCCGCTAATTTTTGGATTACGTATTCCTTTTCCATCACACACCCTTTACCTTATAACTCTTTTTTTAGAATATTTATAACTACTGTAATTCAATCTAAATTAATCTTATCATTATTAAATAATATTCAATAAAAAAGGCCTATCAAACAGATTGTTATTAAGAATTGAAACCACAGCGAATGTATTAATTGAGTATATAAGACCTAGTTAAGAACTCCTATTTAGCCCAATATTGCCTTACAAAATGCAGCGCAGCTTTTCTTTATGCACCACCCAGTAAAGTCTCTTTTAACCATTACAGTGTTTAATAAGATTATTAGGCGCTAAAACCTTCTTTATCTACGCCCCTCAAATTTCAACTGGGTGGGTTGGTATTCTCAGCCTCTTTTGTTTCATAACAACGAACCTTATTTGTCCAAGCACTGTAAAAAGATACCAGAGAGGTACTTGGCACTAAAATGACGGGTAAGGCGTTATACAAGGTAAATTCAGTGTCCACGGTTGTCCACGCCTTTTTACCACAAATAGATTGAATATTTAAAGGCTTGCTAATTTCAACCATGCCGTTGAGGGTTGAATGATGCCAACGATTCACTGTCTTGCCACCGGCAGCTTGTTCGTGCTGAACAAACTGGATGGTGCTGCACCCAGATAGCAATAAAAGCCCTAGCCCAAGTATAAAAATGGTTAATTTGCGCGCATTCATTATATTTGATAATACAGTTTTCATTAGTCTTCCTCACACCAAACTTTTGCTGTTCTGGGAGTATAGATGCCAAGGGTTATCAGTGAAAAAAACCAGTCAGATGAGGTTGTGACGGTCTGCATTTGTGTGACCTCTTTGCCTTCACAAACTTCATTGACATCGACTTTATGCTTGCCTATAGGCCCACCAAAATAGAACGGCTTACTATCGATATAGTCAGCTTGAGAACTGTCTTTGGAGCCCCCTTGGGGCCGAATAGTGACGGTTGAACATGCCGAGATGGCGGTTATTACCAGTAATAACATACCTATTTTTCTATACACTGTGTTGTTCTTTTTATGCATATCGAAACCTCTTCTACTCTACTCAACGGGTTGGGATGGTTATTTTAAACAAAGCACCACCTAAGACAGAATTTTCTATGGTAAGCACACCTTCATAACTATTGACTATGCCACACACAATTGACAAACCAAACCCTTGACCATCGCCACTTGAGTCTAATCGAACTCCGCGTTGGAGTATGCTAGTGCGTTTTGCAACAGGTATACCATTACCATCATCTTCAATGGTGAAAACTAATGTCATGTCACCAGCTTCATTCAATTCTTTTGACACCGACAAACGCACTAAGTGCTTTCCATATTTATAAGCGTTATCCAATAGATTACCAATAATTTCAATCAAGTCATTTTCATCACCGTAGAAAGAAATTCCCTTATCTATATTTAGCTCACTAACCATCATTTTGTCCGCATACACTTTATTGAGTGCCAAGATAATGTCGTTAGCTTTATCAGTTATATCTATGGCAGAAAATACCGTAGGGGCGCCATTAGGTATCGCCCGTTGCAATTGATAATCGATCAGTTTAGCCATTCTACTGACTTGTTTGCTGAGTATATCCAGCACGCTTGGAAGTGAAATGGGTTGCCCTTGTTTATCGACATCAGATTCAATACCCTGGAGCACTGAAAGCGGTGTTTTCAAACTGTGTGACAAGTCAGCCATGCGCTCGCGATAACGTTCACGCTGGAGCCGCTCATTATCAATCAACCGATTCAAGTTGGTTGTTAAAGGCTTTAATTCTTTAGGGTATTGTCCTGTCAGCGAGAGGGTTTCCCCATTATTCATTGCCTCCACATCGGTCGTGATTTTTCTGACAGGGCTAAGGCCTACACGTAAAATGATTATTTGCAACAACAGAAATACCAAACCAAAAGTAAGCAAACCTATCGCGATGGCTACACGATATTTAGAAAGTTGGTTTTGATAATAATTTAAATCTTCCATCACCGTGAATATGTATTTGTCTTTATCGCCCCTGTCATTAGACCAGGTTGTATTATAACTAGACACATAATACCGCGCCCCATCAGCACCTTGCGCTCGCCCAAAAAACCATTGTCCACTGCTTGGTGCCGGAAACGAAAACTGTGTATCTGCGGCTGACAAACTACGCCATACTTCTTGCTGTTGATTATCTTGGGTGAGCTCTGTTACAAAAGCAATCAATGACCCCTGGCGCTGGTTGAAACGAGGTTCGGTAAGTCGCTCAGGTAAGCGCATTACCCCATCATCACCATCACCAATGGATAACAATTGATAGATATGCAGTGTTAATTTCTCTTGCACAATACTTTCAAGGCTAATCGTAAAAATGGTGTACAACATAAGTGCAGCCGCACTTAAAAAAGCGAACAATACCAGTGTCGATGAGATAAACATGCGCTTAGTTAGCGACATTTTTTCAAGCGCCACTTTGATTTTTGAGAACATGCTTAAGCGTTTTTTAATCATGGTTCCTTAAATCTTTTCGACTCACCTTTATTCTGGCCATCAATTCAGTCCAAAGATTCCTTAAATCGATAACCGCGACCACGCAAAGTTTCAATGGGTTGCAGTGTGCCACGGGGGTCTAGCTTCTTGCGCAACCTGGCAATAATCACTTCAATCACATTGCTTTCGGTCTCATCATCAGTGCCATACAACTGGTCTATTAGAGTGAACTTGCTGGTGATTTTTTGCGGATTCATCATAAAGTATTCCAACACTTTAAATTCAAATGCCGTCAGGTTAACTTCCTCATTGTTAACGCACACAATCTGACTACTCATATCCAGACAAATTGGGCCAATCTGTAACTTGGTCTGCGTGCGGCCTGATGAGCGGCGTAACAAGGCATTAACACGAGCGACTAACTCTTCAAACTGAAACGGTTTGACCAAATAATCGTCGGCACCTGCATTCAAACCCTGAACTTTAGATTGCCACCCAGTTCGAGCTGTTAAAATAAGCACCGGTAGCTCATGGTTATTCGTCCGAAGTTGTTGGATTAACTGCATGCCATCCATACGCGGTAAACCCAAATCAACAATCACCAGGGCTATATCGTACTCAGCCAGATAAAATAAGGCTTCGACTCCATCTTCAGCAACACTCACTTGATAGCCCATATGGCTTAGCTTTCGCTGCAATTGCCCTTGTATTTCCAGGTCATCTTCAACCACTAAAATGCGCATTATGGCTTATCTCCACTCTTACGATCAGAGTCAGAAACAGAGTTTGTCTGATTGCCCTGCTCCGTATTAATCTGTTTAGCTGGTTCAATACTTGTTTTGTCATCAGGCAAGACTATTTCTCCTGAAACTGCCTTAATATAAATAATGTGGATTTCACCAACTTTGGAGATCAGCTTTACGCGATATTGATTGGTCTTCGACAGCAATTTGATATAGAGCACATCTCCAGCAATATGATTTTTAGCCAATGCACTTGCTTGCTTAGCACTAATAATCGAAGCTGCTTCCATATCAACAGGCTCTGTTTCGTTAAGCTCTGAAGAGCTTCCCTGTTCACCGTTCTGACTGCTTTCTTGTTTATTGACCTCTTGCTCGGGCTCATTAATTTTCTGTTCCATCCACACAGTCACGGGTTTGACTAAATTTTCAATCCAAGTTGTGGTCGGAGATATCTTTTCCTCCAACCATATTGTGTCGCCTTTTTTGGGGTCTTCGCTTTCCACACTCTGCTGGGTGCTATCATCAGAATATGCAGCCCCACTAAAGAGTAATAGAAGGATAAGGAAACGGAATTTCAAAGGTAAAACCTGAACAATAGAGTTGTTTGTATGGTTGTTTTCATTAGAGTACTAACATACATCGTATCATTGATGTCCTCGTCATAAAATATTCAATATCTGGATCATGATAAAAATAATAGAACGCTTTATTCCACAGCCTTTTGGCAGTAAGCGCTCTTTCGCACCATTGCGAAAAATATAGAAACCAGTTTCAGCAAATCGTTCGGTCTTATATTCATTGCTCGTATGGATGCGAGAAAGAGCAGATTCTACCTTAACTTGAAAATTTCACGACAGAACCTATATTCTACATCAGCAAGGTTAACCAGAGTTGCTTCTGGTTTCAGCTTTGCTACTGCACATGTCGTTAAAGTGAGTAGAGACAGTACTATAATTATTTTCTTCATTGTGAATTCCTAAAGTACGTTTATCGCAACTGTTAGACTGAAAATCATTATTAATGCTAAATTGATGCGCGATACACCAAGTCGTCATCGCTAATTTCAATGCCTATTGCTGACGCTAGTTCTTAAGTTAATATCCCAGTTCTCGGTGACCTGATAACGAGCACGAATTCCAGAAAACGCGTTAATCACATCTTCTCCGCCACAAGCTGAAGCGCGAACCCGAAGTGCCGATTGTGCTCATTACCTAAGCCTTTAAGCGCACTAAAACTCTTGTTACACTGTGTAATCAATGTCTTATGTCTTTCTACAAAGTATTATTTGAACATCTGTAAACATTTCCCGATAAGGTTACGTCGACTTGTTCTGTGCTACCGGTGAAAATGCCCGACTCTCCTGAGCGCTGGGTCAACAAGTAAACAACATTCCCTCCCATCGCATGCGCTTGGTTTTTAAGGTCATGCCGAGCGCCCGTTTCCAGATCTTTATTTTCCGTAAACAATCCTTGCAAGGGGTCACCTTGACTGCCAGTTATATCACCCAGAAATTGACATTTCTCAGTGCTCGGCTCTACATGGGTAAGCCTGACCAGAGTTGCTTCTGGTTTCAGTTTTGTTGCTGCGCACCCGGTTAAAATGAGTAGGATTAGTACTGTCATTACATTTTTCATTTCAAACTCCTAAAGTAAACTTATTGTGACGGTTAAACTAAAAGTTGTAGTTGACGCCAAAGGACGCCTGATACAACATGTCGTCATCGATAATAGGACTCTCCTCAATGCCAGAGCCTAACTTGCTAACACCTGTTCTTACGTTAATGTCCCAGTTCTCGGTGACTTCATAACGAGCACGAATTCCAACAAACGCGTTAAAAGTATCTTTTCCTTGATATACAGACCGTGAATTCGTAGCCTCACTCCTACTTACACCGACATGATGATCAACATAATCAGCACTGAGCCATTCCACCCCAAGTTCTGGATTAATGTTCCAGTTTCCAGCATTAAGGTCAAAAATGTATTTCAATCCTGCGATTTGCCCATCATGCTCATTTCCTAAATCTGTAAGCGCACTGAAACTTAACCGTCCCAAATCCGTATCATGGTTGACATAAATGCCACCAAGAACAGTTTCTTTACGTTCGGTTAATCCAGCTAGTTTTTTATTACCTTTATAATCATCTCTATCACTTAAAAAGCTGCTATCTAAGGCAACCTTTAACCCAGCGCTGAAATCGTTACTTTTAGCAATGTGTAAATTCAGACTACCGTTATTGATAAAGAAACGTTCACCGTTATAACGTAAATTCGGGCTAAGCCAAGCTTCACTGCCTTCACCACTATAAGGATTATTGAAGGCATCTACCGATGCACCCAAAACCCATTTACTGTCACTATCGCCAGGCCCAACAGCATCACTTGCGTTGGCTTGCAGCGATAAAGCGCTGATAGCACCCAACATTGAAAGTTTGATAAATAAGGTTGCTTTTTTTCTTGGTAAAATAATCATAATTTTTTCTAATTTAAGTTGCGTTTTTGAACTAACAGCATTCTAAATCAGAGACCTGAACGAAAACTTAACCGCACCTTAACTCAACCTTAACAGTCGAAAATTTTAGTGTTTTCGTTAAACAGATTGGGCTGGCAGAGACAAGAAAAGTTGGGAACTTGGAAGTAGCTGAGAGATAGCGGGACAGACCTCGTTTTACAGCCTAAGGGAGTTTTTTAGTTTTGTGATATATTTGATTGACTAATAACAACAGGGAATTGTTATGCCTGAAAAAGCTGAATGGCACCAACAGCGGAAAGTACTTTAGCTAAAATTATAAAAAGAGTTGATTAATACATCACCGTATTTATTTAGCTATTAGTCAACGATTAGTCCATATGAACTGGAGAATAAAGGCATGTTGAAAAAATAAAATATCACAGCTCAAAATACGACTTCATTGACTAAACCCGCTTAACCTAATTCGGTTGAATACAATTCAAAAGCACCCTAATCAACCCATATCAGTCATTTGTGCCCCATATAAATGACCATTCATTTAAAAAGCACTGTGTGGGATAAACAAAAGATCGCTCAAGATAATATTTCTTCCTTGGGAAGTTATGGTTCCCCTGACGGCATATGCCGTACCATTAACCGTGCCCCTAACTCCGCCTCGAACCTGTTCCTGCTCAAACGGAACCTGGTAGTCTCCAGCCCCACCACAATTAACATCCATATACTCCAGTTCGGTAAGATAATGACCTAAGCCATAGTATCCGGTAGCAAAAGGGTAAGTTATCGAGATAGACATAGAATTACCACCCTCGGGAGCACCAGGAACTGCAAGACCCGAGTACAGCGAAATGAATAAATCAAGAGGGCTGCCTGACATATCTATCTGCGGTGCCAAAATATCTGAATCGTCAATAGAAAGGCGGATTCGGGTATTACTAAAACTACATAATGATACTGAACGCCCTGGAAATACGAATGTTCCTGGAGCTAGGGTGGAGGTCTGTGCATGAGCAGGCAGTATCACACTTTTAACCAGTGGTTTAACCCATGCTGATGGCATTGCACTGCTTACAATACCAGCGCCAAAGAGTCCTTTGACTAAATTCCTTCTACTTTTCATGATAATCCTTTAACTGTCGAAATGGTTACCATAGTATACAAGAATCATCACAGGATTTCATCCAAATTGTTATTTAGTGCGTTCAGTATAACTCTGATCGATATAAATATTGATAATCAAACCAGCCTACTGTTTTTCAGTAGAACCAACACAAGTCCATTCGGTAGTTTGTACCTGCCCCCTGCACCACCTCATACATTGTCAGGATGATATACAGTTTTAACTACAGGATACTCAGGGATAACCCGGTTCACAGATGGTAATTTCTGGCTGACCAATTGGCAATATGAAAGTATCTATCAACACTGCGTCTTCTGACCCTAAATTTGCCGCAGACATAAAAACATTAGGGGGCATATAGTAACAAGTTCCAGCTGGGTATTTTTGTGTCTCTACTCCTTCTATAAAATCAGTGATTTCCCCACTCAGCACGCAGGTGTGACCACCGTATTTATGGACATGAATTCCTACACGGGTACCCGCCTTTCTTATGCCCTTCTTCACTACCAAGCGTTTGCCTTCACTGTCAATAGTATCGAGCATAGTCGTAGTGTTCTGCAATGGAAGGAGACTACCCGGAGGTATTTCCCCATTTATTGTAGTGATACTCTTCCCTTCACACTCTTTAAAAGAATCGCTTATTGAAACATGTGTGTTATGACTACTGCATGAAGCAATGACAACAATCAAAAGGAGTGGGAATAACTTTAAGATATGGCGGTAGTTCATGGATATTTTTTCTCATCAATAACAACTGTATATTGTTGGACAATAACTATAGCAAACTAAGAAAGCGAATAGCGTGAAACCAATGTATGCATTTTACCTGACAGAATCAGTATACAAGACCCATCATAAGACTGCATCTAAACCTTGATTATTCAGACTTAACTATTTGTTTGTAAGGTAATGCAACAGCAATGAGATTCACCAGCAACCAAAGTAGGCATTCAACAAAAAGCCCCTTTTCTCTTGGTAAGAAAAGGGGCTTTTTATGCTTACTAATGTTAAACCATGAGTATCAACATACTCAAGGTTTAACTCAGTAGCTTATTATGATTGGTTATGATGTCAGGGTAACAAAACCATCAGAACCGTCAACTCCAGGATTGCCTGCTCCAGGGAAACAACAGCCTACACCACCAGCACCACCGGCAGAACCGCCACCTGCACCGGCATCACCACCATTACCAGCAGCGTTGGTACCAACCGTTGCGGCACCTGCAGTACCGCCATTAGGCCCGGCACCTGCCGTTCCAGCTGTAGCACTTGCAGGGGGGCCTTCGCCACCAGCACCGCCGCCGCCACTGGCAACAATGCCTTCAATAGAGGAAAGTCCACCACCTGTTGCGCCGAAACCACCGGTTCCAGAGAAACCGGCACCACCGGTGCCACCAGCGCCAACAACAATGCTTAGAACTTGACCCGGAGTGACTGCCAGAGTGGTATTAACCAGCTCTCCAGCTCCACCTAATCCGCCATCTCCAGCGGCAGCACCGCCGCCGCCACCGCCGCCACCAGATATGCTGATTTGCAGACTGGTTATTCCATCAGGAACAGTGAAGCTTGCAGCGCCAACTGTATTAAAGGTTTGATTGACAGATGGTGCTGTTACCGATGTCTGCGCATGTGCAGGTAATATAACGGAGTTCAGCACAGGCTTGACCCATTTATGCGGCGCCTGAGAGGCTGCGACCACACCACCACCTATGGCGAAAGTGGTTAATACTTTGCGACGAGCTTTGCTTACCTGAGTATGTGACATTTTATTATTCGTATTCTTCTTATTATCTGACATATTTCCCCGATAATTTATATATGTTTAAAAGGAACTCATATATTAGCAATAATTTTATTATTTTCAAAAAAAATGGCTAACGCAGCCACCAACGCCATTCTTGAAGACAAACACACTTCCTATAGACGATTGCTTTTCGAGAAAAATAACAACCCAATTATCGACATGTCAATTAATCCACTCGCGGAAAGCCACATCTTAGTCGGCTTCAAAAACAATTCTCCAGGATTCGTCTGCTTGTTGTTTCCAGAAACGAACATAGTTGCCATTGCCCCATGGAGTTCTGTAGCTCCCAATGTCAATAGCTCGATCCTGTTGAAAAATGATCTTTTCCTTGGGTGATAAACGCAGATAAAAAGCAGGAAGTTCGATATAACTGCTGTATTCATTTTTGATGGCACTGCGCCCGGATACTGGACTGCCCTTGATGAAGTAAACAGCATCATCAGCATACATACGTTTAGTAAATTGCAGGGCCGATTTCTTGTGGACCCATTTATCCCATTTTTTTATAGAAGCATCCAACGAAGTGGTATCTACTGTCCCTCCTTTTTGTGGATACAATACATCGAATTCTTTGACCCACTTCCGCCCATCATTATCAGAGCCAGACGTTTTCTTCCATACTGTGGCATAGATCATTTTTTCGCCATTGTCGCCGTCAACATTATAAGTCCCCGTCTCAAAATAACGTTTTTTACTGGTTTTGAGTGTGCGCAGCACTTCTATGTTCTGGATCGTCGAATTTATGCCAGTTAACTGTTCAGAGATTTCTGCTCGATCAACATAGAGTTGATCATTCAGAAATAATCCCCCCAATTTAAAATAGTGTTTGTTAATGTTGTTGGATTGGCTGTTGAATGCTTCAACCCAACTTTCTCTGGCTTCTTTGAGTTCTCTTTCTACATCTGCCATACCAGGCTGATTGACAACTACCATGAACATAATCGCTGTTAATACAAATTTCATTCTTTCTCCTTAAGGAATTGAGCTTGGGGTTTCGTTCAAATACTAAATGACAATCGGCCTTGAAACTTGTCTATTATTGCTATTTTCTGATTTTTTACAGCTCTCTCAAGGCTTATATAAACGCTTGAAAGAACTGGTGAATTTGATGCCTTTATGTTTAGTAATGTAGGTGATACAGTCGAGGCATGGCTGTTCTTATACCCGACAATCAGTATACCTGCCGAATCAATAATGCATTGAATTATGCTCAAACGAACGTGAATGCCAATCTCGATTCAATGGCTGATGCTGCCTGTTTGTCGAAGTTTCACTTCTTGCGTTTGTTTAATGCTCAGATTGGGGTGTCACCGGTTAGTTTTCTCAAACGAGTCCGCTTGGAAAGGGCCGCCTGTTTATTATCTTACGACCATGAAAGTTCGATTCTTGACATAGGGTCGCGTTGCGGATTTTCAAACAGTCAACATTTTGCGCGTTCATTTTCCGACAAATTCGGGCGCTGTCCTCGCGATTTCAGGATTTTTCGCCGATTCGATTCGAAAGACAATGTAGATTTATTACTCCAACGGTTTCAAGCGCAAGGGCTTATTTATGATCAACAATCACCGTCTGACGAGATAGACATTGTAAAAACACCGGGCATTCGTGTGGCCTATGTCAGAAACATCGGGGATTACTATGATAGCAGTGGCGGCATAAAAGGAGCCATTGAGTTTGTTACCTGGTGGGCTAAAAAGCATGATCTGTTGACGAGAGACACCAAGATCATAGGTGTCAGTTGGGATTATTCGTCACTGACTCCCAATGGGATGCGCCGGTATGATGCCTGCATTAAGATTCCAGACAATTTCCCATTCACACCAGATATTTCTATGCAGACACTTCCAGGTGGGTTTTATGCAACTATGCGAACGACCATCGAACCTGTCAGGGAGAAATTTTTCCTGAAGTGGAAGTTGTTCGATTTGACACTGAGTACTTCCCCAAAGTTTAAGCGATATAAACTTGATGGCAATATGGGGCCTTGGTACGAAATATTTAAACCCAATATTTCGTGGGAGCATCCAGAAATCGTATTTTGCTCCCACCTACACCCTCGCACTAAGACATTGAAATATTCGTAATGCAGACCAGCAGCATACAAGCAGATTTCGCCTTTTTGTCATTCACAAGAGCCGCTCTACGGCATTACTTCTCTTTGTCCCAGTGTAAATTCAGTGCTTAATATTAATTAGAAGAATCTTACCTGACATTTATTGCGCCGCCGCTTAAAAAAACGTTGTCACAAAGCCTATTACCCTGACTTTAGCATTGACCATTGCAACCCTAGCCAGTTCGTATCTAGTCAAAGCATTCGATGCCAACGGTGTGACTCAGTAATAGGTAAAACACCATTGCGTTTTTAAAACTGAACTGAACAAACAGGTCTAATTCAACGCCATTTTTTCATGGTCATGGTAAACAATCACTGCCCAAAGGACTCAAGCTCTCATCATGAACCGAAAAACACGTTACCGGGCCGCGTACAGGGCCAGACACTTGAGAATGCGAAACATTTATCACTGCCGAAGCAGGTGGTGTCGGAGCAAAAGCAAATAGTTCTCCAGACAATTCAGAATGTCGTATGCGCAAAACAGTATCGCCACTGGTAGCAGAGGCACTGGCTGACGAAGCACTGATGCCATTGATACTGCCCTCACCTCTCATGACGCTGCTGTGAATAGTTACGACGCTGTTATCATCAATCGTGACGCCCAAGGATATAGAACAACCTGAACCAACAGCAATCAATCGAGAATCATTGATACTGACATTTGAATTGCGAATGACTGCACCCTGACAGGAAGTAAAATCTTTGGATGTTCCTCGGGCGGTTACACGATCTAAGCGGACATTCTTACTATCAATGATTCGAATACCGTATTTCCAGCTGGCACTGTCAGTAGCCTTACCTCGAGCCACAGATCGCACATCAGTAATGCTCGAACCACGTGTATTCAACATGCCAATACCAATAGCTGAAGAATCCGCCCAGGTATTACGCACAGTAAGATGGCGAATTTCCGAATGGGATGCGGCATTGATTACTCCTTGCACGCCAATCGTATCACCGCCAAACTGCCAACTGATAGCACCTCTGATCAACGTCGTTTTTCTACCAGAGCCTTCCAAGTCCACATAGGGTTGCATTACTATCGGGCGTGTGACCGAGTAACGCCCAGGCATGAACTTCACTACATAACGATTCGCGGGCCCAGCAGCAGGCAAACTGGTGCCAATGGCTTGCAAGGCATCGACTGGATTAGTGAAATCTCCACCTGTTTTTGAGACGGTAATGACATTTTGCGCCTGCAATGACGTTGCTATGCAAAACAAGCACAGCATCAAACAATATTTCAGTTTCATACCTGTTCCTCCTTATGGTTATGCTTAACAGTATACCGAGGAATATCACTTCAAGTGTCAATAGTTAGTTCCATTTGCAAATAACGATAGCGAAAAACCGGCGAGAATCAACACAGTATTAGCATAGCTTTTTCTGTTTATTGCAACTACTTTCCTGCGTAGATTTCTCCACAAAACCAGTAGGTTCCAACAAGAGTTATCGGCATCTAACGCAGATAATAGGTCTGACTTGTTAATAACATGAAGCATTGTAAGCAGCCTTCTCGATCAATAGTTATTAACTCTGATAAAGAACTAACTTGGGAATACCATAATGAACACAGCTAAGAACGCATATTACATAGCAGCCTTTCTCACCGCAGTTAATGGAACCGGAAATGATTGGCAATTAAATCTATCATCAGTCGGAGAATGGTTGCCCGGTTCTGGCTGGTCTTATGGCAACTCAGATAAATTAAAAAATGAATGGCAAACTTTACAAAAACAAGGCTCATCCATGGTCGTGTCGTTTGGTGGAAGCACATTTAACCCTGGCTCGACAATCACTGCAGACACGATTGACGAATTGGCACAAGCTGTTGCCTATAGCTTTCTGGGTGGGGCCTCAGTACCTGCTCCGGATAGCCCTTATGCCAACTGGTCACCTGTTTTTTCCGATTGGCATTTTGATGGACTGGATCTTGATTTGGAAATTAGTGCAAATACGGCCGCAGACAATGCCACTTGGCTAGCTTTCGCACAGGCCATTAAAAAGTATGCTCCAACGGCTTTGCTTACCGGTGCACCACAATCACCTTATCTCTACAACAATAACGTTTCCAGCCCTTTTGGCGTGCCTTTTCCAAACGCCGCTATGGATACTTGTGGTAATGTCCGTAAGCCATTATCGGGCGATTTTCTATTGTCGACTACTAACATCGGCTTGTTCGATGCATTGTTGGTGCAATTTTATAATCAAGGTGCTGCCAACGACTTTCCAACAGAAGCGAATTTCAATGCTCGCATTTGCCAATTGGCAACACTAATTACAAGTTCGACCGACAATAAGACCAAAATTTTTATAGGGGTTGCCACACCGAATGACATTGCCATTGGCAACAATGGAAATACTGGCTGCATAAGCTGTAATAATGCGATGGATATAGGTAATGCGATTTCAACTGCATTTGCAGCTGCCGGCGGTTCAAATTCATCGACTTGGTTTGGCGGGGTTATGGGCTGGGACTCTCCAACCGTCAACTCTTTTGTTCAGGATATTATTGAGGTTTGTGGCGGTGATGGAGCGTTATATGGCTATCAAAATGGCAACCCGGGTTGGACTTGATGTCAGATGGAACCTATTTCGTTGCCTTATGTCTTTATTCCGGCACAATTATCGTTTTATTATTGTTCAGTGGAATAACAAAAAAGCCTGGTACTTCAGGGTCGAATATTTCGACACCTGCAGCTGTACTTATATCGCTGTCATTGGTTCTGGTTAATAAAAAAGAACCCGTTACACCAGACATATCTGGATTAATCACGTTATTTATCTGTAGTTGATAATTTCCAGGGATTAATGTGGAACCACCACTGCGAGTTATTAACACAGTCTGACCTGACACCATCACAGAGAATGACCCATCAACAGAATTATTTGAAGATGATACAGCAGAAGGACCGACTGAGCTTATGTCGAAACCAGCTGGGAATTGTATTGCCAGTGTCCCAGTTGAAGCGAACACTTTGCCCGCAGAAACCTGAAAATCAACTGTGGCAACTGTAGAAGCCGATATTGTGGTGTCAGATAAATTTATTGATGAATTTGCCGGTGGTGTAAAGGCATTCACACTCAGTGTGACAGTAGCCGTGTTTGAATGGACCAACCCATCAAAAACCCGGTAGGTAAAGCTGTCGCTACCTCCGCTCAATGCAAGCGTATTATCAGCGACATAAAAGAAAGTCCCATCATTGTTAAAATTGAGCACCCCATTTATGACATCGGTAACTATTAAAGCGCTAATGCTATCACCGTCATAATCCCCATCATTATATAATACGCTCTGGGTTGCATCCGTCCACCCTCCATCATTGGCAGTGATGATCCCTCCTGAAACAGTGTAGACATCATTACCCGCCACTGGCGCTATGTTGCTGGCACTGTAAATGCCTTTAAGTGACAAAATATCTGACATACTTAAGCCAGATCGTTGACCAATTGATTGAGGCGCAGTGATCGTTGGTTGACCGTTTATTGAGTAATTATGAGTTCCATAGTGCATGATGGAGCCATAGTCATAAGGGCCTAAGCTTAAAGCACCGTTAACAACCGAGAATTTACTTTCATTACCACTGGCAACATTGGCTATGTTGACAGTAACAAACTTATCTCGGTCTGGACGCGTGTGTTCATTGTATAACCCAAAGGCATGCAACAGTTCATGAACAATCTGCCCCTGACTGCACCCTGTTGAAAGACTAATGTTTTGCAAGCCCCCTATGCGCCCAACATATGAAGAGCAACTATTGTTTGGAACAAAACGCACTCTATCACTTCCATGAACATTCGAGTCATATGCCACTATCTGCACACCAGTAGTGGCCGTTGCGTTATTAATATGATTAATCGCCCATAAGGCCCTTGCTTCAGTCGATGCAGGCAACGCAGCATCAAATTCATAAGGCATCACACCGTTATTCCAGCGCCCAGATGTTCTAGCTGCACCTGCTGAAACAACGTCCATAAAAAGAACAAGTGTAAAAAAAATAAGAATACTGCTGTACTTGAACATTTTTGACCCTTCTAAAATCAAAACTCTGCGCACCGCCAGTAAGGTATCGCAATTGGAAAAGCCTATGCTTTTCGTAAAACGACTTTTAGAATAGCATATTGGTAAGGTTATATATAATTCCCACCAAAGCTGCGCTGGGCATATCTTTGCAAATCACTCAGATTAATGACTTTTACTAGCAGGGAATATTTCCATGCAATTCCTCTACTGTGAATTGCCAGACGGTAATTGAATCAATAAGAAAATATCCATTTTTTCAGGTTATAAAGGCAATAGCTCAATTCTCTGCCACACTGGAAACAACACCGTTTATCACCCTTTCCTGATGCCTGAATTACTGTTTATCTGATGGTTTTCGTAAACTGTATAGATCTGCTACCTCATCGCAAGAATGAAGGTAGCAGTATCAATTAGAGTCTAAGAATATTGAGAGTATTGAAACCCCTGCAATAATAATCAGATGTGTTACTACCAAGGCCCCAGAGTAATGGTGTAAGTGCCCGAATCGCTGTAAGTAACTGTACCATCCATTTTTGAGGGCACTTCCGGGTTGGGTGCCCCTGACACTGCCGGGGTTGGTTGTTCATCATTACTGAAGCCATAGGCCATTCCCATCGTCACATTATTGGCACTTTTGACCGCACCCGGCGGTTGTAGAAACAATGCAACATTATTTTTGTTAGTCCCTGTATGCATAAACTGAGAAAAGACATTCTGTGTGACACCAGCCACTTGAGCTGGATACCAATTGCTTTGCAGATTAAGGCACTCCCATGTATAGGGTGAAGTGCACTGGCTAAAAGCCCCATGATTCAAGGCCTGAGTTAAGATCAACCCTAATCTGGCAACTTGCGAATCGTAGGTTGCCTGGCCATATTGTGTTGTTGCTGTAGGCAAAAGGTTTGTGCCTGTTCCTTGAATAGCGACCAGATTGGCGTATTCTGTGTTTGCGGTTGTACCAAAGACACCAGAACCACTGAACACCTGATTGCCGCTGCTGGCTATGCTGCCAGCTGGACAAGCGGTGATCGTTCCAGCTGCACAGCCACTGGCATAGTCGATTGGATTAAATACATAGGCGACATACTTAGACGACTGTCCGACAAATTTTATGGCCTGCACAGTAGGACAACCAGCCCCCGTGCTATTACATGGGTAAGTCATGCTCTGGGCTGTACCAACGAAAGTATCCTGCGGAGCATTGCCTCCTTGTATGCCGCCATTATTCAAGGTAATCGTCGGCGCACCTGTGGCCCATAGCGTAGTCAGTATGTCGTCAAATGCGGTAGTGAGTTGACTGTTCTGGGCATTAGAGGTGTTTGAGTTCAGAAAACCACCTGGATTAAGCAAAGCTGAATAGCTTCCATAAGGGCTGATCAAATCCAAATAGGCACACACCGAAGGCGCCGGTGTTTGTGTGCAACCACCAGTCCCGGCAGCGGCTTCAATGAAGGTTTTATAACTGCTGTTATCGCTGAAGCTGACAGTATCAGGCGTGTTCCCAATGGAACTTGGCCCTCCCGTCACACTGGCATCGATAGTAACTGGGAACGAATATAAATCAACTTGTGAAACATCAATAGTGCCATTTGATGGACCAGGACCAATCTCACTGAAGGCATATAATGGAATCCCTGCATTTGGAGCACCGATGCTGGCTTGAGTGATGCCAACAACGCCATAAACGCTATCTCCATTGACATTTTTTTCCCAAGTGTAGGAAAAATCTGTTGTACCGAAAATACCATTTTGGGAACCAGAAGACGCCTGTGTCTGACCATTATTACACGCTGGATATGTCCCTTGATCATCCACAAAGAAATACACTCTGGCGCTCAAGGTTGTCTGGCTTGAATCAATCACAGTCTTATTTATCTGCCCTGTTCCACTGCCCATTTCATAGCATGGAATCTGACCATTAGCCTGCTCTGGCAATGCCAACCATGTCCCATCGGAATTCAAGTAAAAACCAGGACTTGCAGAAAAGCCAAGCACATATATTTTATGTGCAGCAGGCAAACCAGTTTTGTCTTCCAAGGTAAAGGTGGCGGTTGGTGAAGTGCCCGGCGAACCTGCATTTGCATACTGAACAAATGACAGAGCCAGTAATATGGCTACTCCAACAAGTGGTTTTATAAAACTGACTGGTGTCATGCAAAGATGTTTCTTGCTATAACTGAATGGGTGTTTACTCATACGATCCTCAATGGTTGCCAATTAGGTGTGGAAAACCAGTGTAGTCTGTTTTTGTTGATGATGCGATTACAAGACATTACGCATTATCAGCAAAAAAACCTGCGACATATTGGGTCAAAGGGTCATGTTCCAAGCGTTAAGCAATTCCAATAATGCATAAATCTCAGCTATGCAGAAGAAATAAAGTTCACTATTGACCTAAATGGTGTAGGTCATTGGGGAAGTGACCTTCTTTATGTAAGCCCAAATGCCCCTAATGACATGACAATAGTTTTAAGTACAGGATGTAAAACAGGCCCCAATGACTGTGAGCAAGATAGAATAATCTTTGATCACTTAAATTCTAATAACTCTAGAATGAAAGAAGGAAGTAGCATTGGCGGTTATGATGGCAGCAGTCCTTTCACACTTTTTGCTTCAAATTTTATGGATCTAATTGTCTCTTTTTCCACTGCGATAGCCTAAAAACGTATTGATCAGGAGAGTCTTCCCTTTTCAAAATTGAGAATGGCATTAAATCACCAGTTTGTGGCAATGGTGCTATAGGCAGCATAAGAGGTACTGTCTTTTCACCTCCCTCTTCCATCTCAACGACTAAATGATGGCCTATTATCTGACTATTACTATTTCTATGTGTTTCTATTGAAATAAGCTTTAATTCGACTTGTCGCTCACTGTCGTAATCTGTTTTACTCATATCGTACATATTTGCAAGAAAAAACATCACTCCGCAAATCAACCCAAGCATAATCCACCAATTTCGGTAGCGACTCATATTTTTATTGAAATTTATCATACCAATATTCGTTTAACCTCGTTTGGGGATAACACTACGGGACGCTATGCTTATGAGTTTCATGCAGATCCTGCTTTGCTGATGGGTTAGCTTTAAGCACTTTGTTCTGTGGTTTTATTCTATACTCTTTGTTATTTCTACCTGTAATTTCGAAGGTTTCTTTATGTTCAGGTTGATTATATTGCGCATAGCTTGTTGTAATTTTAAATCCGGACTCAATACAAACAACATCTTCAATAAACCATAACTGTTCATAGAGTTCTTTGACTAGAATTTCTCCATTAAAAAACAGTTTGTGGTTGACATGTTCTGATCCACCCAATTGCAGTTTCAGCTGATATGAATGATTATCGCATTCATAGAATGTTGCCAAACAGTCTGAAGAAAATAGTATAGAGATGATAATTAATAGTCTTTTCATAGTACACATAACAACGATTATTTTATGCAAAAAATGATTCTGCAAGGCTAGGGCCTGTTAACACTATCAACCTCAGTAATTATAATACAACACATTCCATGGAGTCTGATGAAGTACATTCGTGCTTCACCTGTCAAATCCGGTAAAACCTCTTCAAGATTCGCCTTACATTTTTGCAAAACTTGATATCTTTCAAAGTCGATACTCTTTCTGTTTTGCTGTATGTAAGTGCTGATGCACCCAGCAGCGTAAGTGTCTAACGATGTAAGACACACACCATTAACATCTTTGCCTGCATAACTCTCTGGAAACACAGTTTTGGAATGTTCTGTCCATAGATTTGTAATAGTCATAATCTACCTTTTTCCGGGTTTGCCTTTAATTCCCCGCAACCGACACCATAAAGAACACCAAGCTCATGAGCTGCATGACCATCTCCACGGTTAGCCGCTTTGAGCAACAACTCTTCTGCAGTTAACCCATCTTGGTTTTCTAATAATATTTTTTGTGCTTTCAGTATTATTTCTGCTGTATCCATATAATTTCTCATCCAAACACCTTTGCCAGAGTTTTCTAGAAGTTTCCTGTAAGTTCGCTAGAACTCTCGATAAAAAGTGCGGGCATTTGTGTTTTTTTACACTCTTTTGTCATCTTACATAGCGTTCATTCCAGAACATTAACACAAGTCGATTGAACTGTACCAGATAATGCAACCCCGTATTTACTGTGTATATTGATCAATAGTAAAAGCCATATTTCACCCGTAGACTCTGACAATGAACTGAACTACTCATATTAAAATCAACTACTTAGTTCTCCTACGACACCGTGTCTTACGAGCTTTGATTGTATTGTTATGCCATAATGGTGTACATAACTCATCATCTGCTAGAATCATTATACTGCGGATTGTCAGAAGTAGGTATCAACATGCTCAAACAGAAGTCTATCGTTCGAAAAGGAATCTTCAGCCGCTTAACAAGCCGGCCATATCTGGTATTAGCCTCCTTGTGCTGTTTGACAATTTCCGCAACCGTCGTTGCCAACACTATCACGACACCAATACTATCACTATTGTTTGAAGACTCAGAGTGTCAAGCAGCGGAACTGTTTTCAAGGGACGAGTTCAATTGCGACACCCTATCAATAGACAATTCCCCTTGGGAATTTGTGAATGAATCCAGCGTTGTTGCAAGCATTGCAAATGGCGGCTTGTTCCTGGAACTCGCAGGACGTCGTCTCTGGTTTGATGATGATCAAGGCGTCCTTATGCACCGTCCAGTCAGCGGCAATTTTAAAGCAACGACATCGGTTCGGGTTTACCGCACATCTGACTCGAACTTGCTACCACAGGGTGCGGTGCAACTTGCAGGCTTGATGGTACGTGATCCTGCATCGGATATGGGCAGCGAGAACTATTTATTCATAGTTGCTGGTTTTGATGTGAACGACATTTCCGTCGAAACCAAAACAACCATCAATAATGTCAGCACATTTGAAGGGCCATCATGGTCCGGCGGAGAAGCTGAACTGCGAATCTGCCGCATAGGTACGACGTTTTACCTTTATAAACGGCTACCAGGACAATCCACATGGCAAGTTGCCGATGATCCAATGACCAATCCGGTTTGGCCATTTGTAAGGCCTGATTTACCAACAGAGCTGCAACTGGGTTTGAATATTTATACCAGCATATCTAATTATGATATCACTGCAAGGTTTGAATATTTAACAGTGGAAATGGCAAGCACCGTCGCAGACTGCACTCAAGATTAAGTACTGCTATGAAAGTACAAGCTCTTTTCCCTCAATTCAAAGTATTCTGCATAGCTCTTAGTTTATCGTTAATCAGCAGTGCTGCCCTTGGAGTTGATATATCTCGACTCAGCCCAATCTTGCAGCTCTTGCTGGAGGAACAACCCGAAGTCATAATTCCCCCCGAAGAGTGCCCTGAGTCCAAGACAGGAGTGTGTTTTGATATTGTTTATGTCCGCCAGATTCGACGAGGTAACAGTCAGAACACTATCTGGCCAGAAGTGTTTCATCCAGGAACATTGGATCCAGGTGCAGATTTAGTATTACTGCGTACCGATGGCACTGAAGAAATCCTGGTTGATTGCGATGTATGTGGAGTCACTGATCCTTTCATCTCTTTTGATGGGCAATGGGTGTTTTATAGTCTATTCCATGATTTGACCCAACTGAACACGCAGCGTGGAAATATGCCCAGACTTGGTGCCGACATTTTCCGAATGAATATCGTTACTCGCCAAATAGAGCAATTAACTCATGGCGAATTCACCCCTAATACCGGTAATGGAGTCTGGGACGAGACGAACCCCTTAGACCCCAGCTCTCAGTTTAATCGTCTTGGATATGGGATATTAAACCTTGGACCAATGCCGCTACCAGGTAACAAAATTGTGTTTAGCAGCAATAGAAACGGATTTGTACCAACAAAAGGATTCACAAACCCGACATTGCAATTATTCGTTATGGATATTGATGGCTCCAATGTCCATGCTATAGCACCAATGACCATAGGCAGCGCTTTGCATCCAACCATATTAAATGACGGTCGAATCATGTTTTCAAGCTACGAGTCGCAGGGAATTCGGGATCGACGCTTATGGGGTATTTGGACTATTGACCCCGATGGGCGCAACTGGGCCCCTCTGGTAAGCGCTATGACATCACCTAATGCCTACCACTTTGGTACGCAATTATCGAATGGTGACATTGTTATCGAGCAGTATTACAACAAAAACAACAATGGATTCGGTGCTCTTTATGCACTCCCAGCTACACCGCCTGATAGTTCTCAGCCCGCATTTGGCAGTCCATTTCCCGCTCTTAACCCAGGAATCCTGCAAACAAGTAGCAATTCCTTAACACAATCAATGTTCAGGGATTCTTTTACGCCGCAAGGATACTATGCCGTGACACCAATGACCCATGCGGATGATAATGCTGCTCCGAACAACCCAACGGGAGGACTTCGGGTTGGGAAATTCACTCACCCTTCTGCCGCTCCCTTAAACGATCTGTTGGTTGCCTGGACACCGGGACCCGCTAATGACCTGAACCGGCCAACTCAACTGCCTTACTACGACTCAGGCATATACGTAATCGACCAAGGTTCTCCCGTGAATCACCCAAGCGAACTGCGTCTGGTGAAAAATGACCCTAACTACAACGAAGCATGGCCACGAGCAGTGGTTCCCTGGAGTGCAATTCACGGCGATGCCGAGCCAGCAAGCAAACCTTGGTTGCCTAATGATGGTTCGGTGCATGCTGAATTACCGGCTGGTAGCGCCTTTGGTTTGGTAGGAAGCAGCAGTTTTTATAAAAGAGATTCATTTCCAGGCTTGGGCGACGATGGTTTTGACGGTCTTGACCCATTCAACACCTCGCAAAACAGAAGCAGCAGTAACTGGGATTGGCAAGGTGCTGACGCGGGAAAATATGCTAATAGCGACATTTGGGCAGTTCGAGTGCTGGCAATGGAAGCTATAACCGACAGACGCTATGGCCCCAACCATTCACCATCAAATTCAGCGGGAGATTTTTACAGTCATGCCAACGAGAAACTGCGTATTCTAGGTGAAATTCCTCTGCGAAAGTTTGTTCAAGGGGGAGCGCCTGTTATGGATTTGGAAGGTAATCCTGACACCAGTTTTCTGGCAAAAATTCCCGCGGACACACCGTTCACTTTTCAAACCATTGATCGCTATGGCATGGTATTAAATATGTCGCAGACCTGGCATCAATTAAGGCCTGGTGAACAAAGATCTGATTGCGGAGGGTGTCACGCTCATTCGCAAATGCCACTGCCTTTTTCCAGCACAGCAGCCAACCAAGCCACTTATGATGTCGCCAACCTTGCCGAAACGACACCCCTGATCAGCCGTGACAATGATGGAAACCTCAGTATTGAGAATGTGCCTCAATCGGTTGTCAATGTGGAGTTTTACACTGACATACGACCACTATTGCAAACCCAGTGTATTAGCTGTCACAACAGTACTCAACAAGCTGGGCAATTAGTATTGGATGATATCTCTCCTGTTTCCGGTTCAGGTTTTCCCGGCGACTATATGCGCCTTGCAGCTGATAATAATGCTGACTTTGGTTATCCTCCAGTGATCTCTAACAGGACTTGGCGACAAAGCAATGCCAGCCGTTATATCCGCAAGTTTCAGTCTCGCAGAAGTCTGTTGATCTGGAAATTGTTTGGTGAACGCCTTGATGGTTGGAGTAATGCCGACCACCCTACTGAGACTATTCCAGGAGATGCTGACAGCTTGCCCAATGGTGCCAACGCAAATGCTGCAGATCTGGATTTTGTAGCCAGCACAGCACACCCTGCTGGTGGCATGAGCTCCTTGAGCATGAAACAAAAAATGACCTTTGCCCGCTGGATAGATCTGGGCGCTCCATTAGACACCTCCGTGGATAGTGGTACCAATTTGGGTTGGTATATTGATGACAACAGACCTACTCTGACCATTAGTGAACCAAGACAAAACAATAACCGTTCACCTGTGACTCGAATCATGATCGGAATGGCAGATGCTTATACTGGCATTGATTTTTCCAGTTTTTCAGTCAAAGCAGATTTTGTTGTTAACGGCCATGCTGCAAATACGGAACTCAGCAGCTTTTTTACTGCCATGGGCGATGGTGTCTATCAACTGAATTTGAATAGCGTATTACCGGTTGATTCTCTAGAGCGCCACATCATGGCTGAAGTGAAAGACAATCAAGGCAATATTAAACGAGTAAAATTGCGCTTCTTTACCTCAGAGTAGATTTTTTATGTCTATACGTCAGCAAATGAGGACTATTTTTTGACAACAGGTACCGACTGACATTCAAGAAAAATGCGTTTATCACATTTTTGACAGATTGATTTATCAAGTTTTTCAAAAACACCGCTTATTGCCTCAACTTTAGTCGAGTAGATATTCTCCTCCCCAATTGAGCTCATATAATCGCCACGTTCGAGTATTTTGCTGGCAATATCTTTGAGTTTATACATATACAAGCCCCCTCCCATTTCACGGCGTTTCTCAGCTTCAGTAACCAGCAGTTCACTGCCCGCAACATCAACATGATTAATTCCTTTAGTGAGTAGCAATAGGTGTTTTTGTTCAGGGTATTTTTCCCGATACAACCTTAAAATTTCGCTGACATAGGTCACAGAACCAAAATACAACGAGTCATCAATGCGCAGTATTTTCATCTGCGGACATTCCGGTGCTGAAACAGAGGTATGAAATTTGCGATTACGCGCATCAGGGTCGGGCAGCCGAGGTAGTAGCCTGGGTTTTGATGTCTTACGCAGGAAAATCATCAGCGACAAGACAACACCAAATAAAATAGCAAATTCAAGTTCAAGAAAAATAGTACTCAGGAAAGTCACTATCATGACTAATGACTCGGCCTGATCTGCTTTCCATATTTTCTTTATATGATGAAAATCAATCAAACGCCAAGCGATTAAAAACAATAAACCTGCAATCGCAGCTTTAGGTAAATAAGCGGTCAAAGGCGCAAAAAACATCACTAAAACAGCCAGCATAATACCCGCTGATATTGCTGCCAACGGTGTCTTGGCCCCAGCATCATAGTTGGCCCCACTACGATTGAATGACCCAGTGGCGACATATGCAGAAAAGAAACTACCAACGATATTGGATAAGCCCTGTCCGATAAATTCCTGATTGCCTTCAATCGCCTGACCAGAGCGTATAGCAATTGCACGTGAGATTGCTACCGCTTCAGTCAATGTAAACAGCGTCATAGCCAAAGCAACGGGCGCCAATTGTTTGAATGTTGAGATCGTGAATTCTGGCGTGGATAGAGGAGGTAATTGTCTGGGTAATGCGCCCACCATATGAATTCCAGTGGTTGCTTCCCCGAAAATACCGTTAAGAGCAACCGCCGACAAGCTGCCAACAAACAATGCAACCACCATTGCCGGAAAATGGGGAAATATTTTTTTACTGACTATGCCAGTCACTAACGTCACCACGGAGACCAAGGTAACCATTGGATGAAAGGCCGATATATGGTCTGCCAGATAGCTCAGTGTGTCCACTAAATGCTCGGTTTCTGGCAGATCTAAGCCGAAAAAAGTTTCTGCTTGTTTGGCTGCAATCAAACAAGCAGCTCCTGAGGTGAAACCAACAATCACCGAATGAGAGATGAAATTGACAAGACTGCCTAACCTTGCCCACCCCATAGCAAGTTGAATACAGCCGACGATGAAAGAAAGTGTTATTGCTAGAGAGATATATTCAGCAGAGCCGGGTTCAGCAATCACGCTGAGAGAAGAGAACATAACAATAGAGGCTGCTGTTGTCGGTCCAGACACTAAATGCCATGAGGATCCGAATAAAGCAGCAATGATTGCTGGCACCATGCTGGCGTACAAACCATATTCTGGAGGCAAACCGGCTATCGTTGCGAAAGCTACGCCTTGCGGCAAGACCAAAGCTGCACCTGTTAATCCAGCTAACAGGTCCCCTTTAACGGTTTGTTTATCAAGTTGAGATTTCCAGCGTAGAAATGGGAAAAATTTCAAAAAAGTAGGTGACATAAAAGATAGCAATACATTATTAAAGTGAACGATTTATTCAACATGAACTATCATCTATAACACTTATAGCCACTGGCTTATCCAGCAGGAAAATCTATGAACTTTTCCAATAGATGAATGAGCCAGCCGGTCTAAGGGACATCAAAGGCAACTAACAATAAAAACACGAAAAATAGGCAAGTATGCTAACATGCATGCAGCAGAACAAAAGCATAGATAAGAACATATAAACAGAAAAAATTTCTGATTTGACCTGATTATGCCTCACATTTTCACCAAACATAGTGCTTTAATAAGTAAATAACCCAAAGTTAGTCGAAAAGTCTTCATATCTAAGCAATTAACCGTTTAATGTCAGCCCGATCCTCTATTTTCTCAAATCAAAACAGGCAACCCAATCACTAATTACAATATGCGTTCAAAACAAGAAACCTCTTGGTCATGAAGAATCGATACGTCAGAAACCATGTTACACATTTGCCAAGTTCCAGGGTCTGTTGACATCCAACTAGATGCCACAATAGTGAAGAAATGATGACGATTTCGGCATAATAATTCAGTGTCAACAAGCCCTAGGTACCCTTACATTCTGATACCAGCCATTCTATAAAGCGATCGTGCAACACCGATGTGTTTGTTGTTCTGTTTTTTTCTATGTAATACCAGTTATCCTGGATAACTTTATCTGGAAATGGCTTTACCAGCCAACCCATTTCCAAGTGGTAATCAATAAGAGGAGTTCTTCCCATAGCGACTCCAAGACCGTGCAAGGTCGCATTTGATACCAAATCAAATGTACTCAGGCTCCTGGTTTTTACTTTATCTGGAATTGTATAACTATATTTTTCACACCATAATTTCCATTCATCCCTGTGCAGCTTATTCAAAATAATACCATGATGAAAGATATATTCCTCAAAAGGCATTTTTTGAATATTCTCTACAATTTCTTGAGTGCAAACAGGTGTTAATGATTCTTGCATTAAGGGAATAATATTATCTGAATCAGGCATTTCTCGAGAAGTCCTGATTCCAATATCTATACCTTCTTTTTCCAGATTACAAACACGTTGTGTTGGGCGAATTTCAAATTCAACATCAGGAAATTCGAGTTCAAGGCGATGAAGGCGTTGAGAAAACCACATAGCAGCAAATGACTGCGGCATCGTTAATATAATTTTATTATTTTTTATGTGTTGCAGTTGCTGTAAGGCCTTATCAATTTGCTCCAATGCTGGTTCAACCTGATCATAAAACTTTTTGCCATTCGGAGTTAAACTCACCCCTTTTGTCGATCTGTTCAGTAATTTAACGTTAAGCCTTTGCTCTAAACGTGAAAGCTGGTGACTTACAGCGGACTCAGTAAGCGACAATTCATCAGCAGCCTTTTTTAATTTCTGATTTTTAACGATGCTTACAAAAGTTGCTAAGTTATTTAATTGCTGAGTCAATTTTAAATATTAATATTTGTCATGTTTACTTTAAATAATATCATTAGCATTTAAGTAAAAACAAGGCTCAAATATAAACCAAAGAAACTTTTGGAAATACAACATGACAAATATTCAATTGAATTCGACATTCTCATCTCCTCACGGTGAAATCAAATATGGTAGCTCAGGCAATGGTCCAAGCGTAGTTCTATGCCATGGAACACCGGCTAATTCATTTATTTGGCAGGATATAATCAGCGCTCTATATAATGAATTCACAGTGTATTACCTTGATCTTCCCGGCTATGGTCAATCTGAAATGAGCGAAGGTCAAGATGTTCGATTACGCAGTTTTGCTCAATCCTTAGCAGCATTCATTAGACACTTAAACCTTGATAAACCGCACTTAGTTGGGCATGATTTTGGAGCAGCTACAGTGCTAGGCTCTCATTTGATTGAAGGTATACCAGCTAAAAGCATTACTATTGCAGATGGTGTAATTCTTTCGCCATGGGGCACTCAATTTTCAAGACATGTCAAAAAATACGAAAAGGTCTTTGCTGCCGTGCCAGCTTATGTCCATAAGGCAGTATTAGAAGCACATTTGAAAACCGCCATGTCAACAACACCAACTGACACTGTATTAGACAAATTTACCCAACCCTGGCTCAGTGATGTTGGACAAAAAGCCTATTATCGTCAAGTAGGACAATATGACTATGAGTATACCGATGTATTAGAACCCAAATATAAAAATATTGATGTCCCATTAACCGTTCTATGGGGTGAGAAAGATGCCTGGGTTGACATTTCAGAAGGCCGGCGTTTCTGTTCATTATGTGAGAATGCCACATTCGTTACTCTTCCTGACGCCGGTCATTTCAGTATGCTTGATACCCCATCTCAATTTGTAAAACAGCTAAGACATGCATTATTAGTTGCCGAAGACACTGTATAGCTAATGAGTAAGCGCTGACGGGTAGAATTTAAACAGGCAAAGCAGAAAAATAAGCAATGGTTTCGCAAAGTATACCCTCTTCATTTGCCTTAATCAGCGCACTTCCCTGCAAGTCTGTTCCCTTTGCTCGCCACCAACACCACACGGTCGCAGCTGAGTTTTTATTAGCAAGCTGCTGCCCTTCTTTAATAACGATGTCTGTATATTCTAAAAAAGGCGTGGCAAGTTGACCATTACCCATTTCAGCAGCAATTCGTTTGAACTCAGCAACAAAATCAAGGAATTCATGTCGTTGAATGCGGCCCGTATTCGGATCATCGTAATAAAAATCTACGGCAGTCACACTCAGGCTGAGCTCGGCATCACCGAGCTCCCACCCTTTTAAATAGGTACTGATTATTTCAGCGACAGACGGTATTGTGTCATTTTTCAAAATAGAACCCGCCAAATAACATCAGTCGCCAGTTGCTGGCATATCGTCTGGATCAATACCAGGCACGTGTGTAATACCAGCAAGTTGCTTCCAATTAACTGGATAGGCCGCATAAAAAATAATGCATTTTTCGTCACATTCGTATTTAACGTGATTGTCCTTGGGAACATACATTAGATCGCCGCGACCCAATTCATAACTGACATCGTCAACAACTAACCGAAATGTCCCTTCTAAACAATAAATAACCTCATCGCAGGTCAGATCCCACGGCACAGAGATCTTATGCAGACAATTGATTCCTGCTGCCATGGATTCACTGACATCAACGTTCACAAACGGCTTAATAAAAGTACCGTTGCTTGGTAAATTATCTATTCGATCTTGAATGTCAGCTATTCTAAATACACTGGGACTTGTCATGGATGTTTCTCCTGATAATGATTGGGCTGCAATAAAATATGACGCCCGTAGTTGTTAAATTTATACCGTTAACTGGCATTGCTCCTGTACAGCTAGGACAATGATTCATTGAGTTCAATCGAATAGCCATCCGGGTCCCGAATAAATGCCAAGATTCGTGTGCCGGATTTCATTGGCCCTGCCGGGCGTGTGATGTTGACGCCCTCTTTTTCAAAGCGTTCGCAGGCGCTATAAACATCTGGGACCATAATCGCTATATGCCCCCAGGAATTGCCTTTATCATAAGGTTCATCCTGGTCCCAGTTGTACGTTAATTCCAATGATGGAAAACTATCTTCCGGCCCATAACCAACAAACACATTGGTGAAACGACCTTCAGGGTATTCTGTATTTCTGAGCACTTGCATACCAAGAATTCGAGTATAAAAATCCAGCGACTTTTCCAGATCTGACACTCGAAGCATGGTGTGATCTAACTTATATTCATTTGTATTACTCATTTTTTATCCCACTATTTAACGTTTACTAAACTCTTATCAACTCTATACAGACCCAAGCCATTTACTGAATTGCATTTAACACGAACTCTTGAAAGCGCCGCACACCCGTTTCCCACTTGGGTGATAACAAACCTCCTGTATCGGCTACATGAGAAGCTCTGCCTTGTTGCAATCTTTCGCACATCTCATGATCTTCCTTATGCACATTCCACCACAGCGTTTTCAATGCCTCAATTTCATCTTCTGGAATCTCACTGTCACGCAGGATATAAATAGCTCGCCGTTGATGAGTTTCCCCAGCACTGACTGGTGTATTCAGATGTACTCCCAATTGATCAGGCTCATAGGTACCAAGAACAAAACTTGGAAACAAGGTTAGAAAGTTAGAGTCAACTGCTAAAGTGCCTGACCTTTTTACTGGCTGAGTTACTTCAACAGTACAACCCAGGCAATGTTTATCAATCAATGTATGATGGTTTGCCAAGGGTTGGTCTGTCGTTTTGGAATGTACGAACTGCACATGATAAGGTTCGATGAAATTTTCCATCAAAAATTTCCAATTTATATTCAACACACCGAAATCCAACACCGCTACCGGTTTAAGCAAGTTCAGGTCAAGGTGTGACAAACGTGTAGCAATTGGTTCGATAAACTCATCAAATGGCCCAGCCTTATCACCCAGATTAACAAAAACCCAGTCGTGCCAGACTTCACATTGAATTTCTACCAAACCATTTTCTTCCTTATTAAAACCAGGGGGCGGCTGATGATCTCGTCCACCAAAAAAAGGTGTGGCTAACAACTTCCCTTCAAGGTTATAACTCCAGCTATGATATGGACAACTCAGCACTCGGCCAGCATTACGTGGTTGATCAACCAACTTCAAGCAACGATGGCGACATACATTATGAAATGCGCGAATTCTCCCTGCCTCAGAACGCACTAAAAGCACTGGTTTTTGTGCAATAGTAACCGGCCTGACATCACCTCGATTTGACAATTCATGAGCAAGACCGGCCAACACCCAGGACTTTGAAAACACTTGCTCACTCTCAGTTGTAAATACGTCATCACTGTTATAAGCAAAGGAAGGCAGACCATGCAAAACATCACAGTCATCGGTAAAATCTTTAAACAAATCATTTTGCGACATAGAACACCTCTCTCACAAGGTTCAACCAGACTCTGTTACACCAAAAGAGTAAGACACACTCTCATACGGTTGAAACAATGAGGTTGATTGAAATACTCTACTTATGCCCTGAAGCGTACTTGATTAAATATACGGAGAATAATGTTTTTTTCTCACAATACATGAGAAAAACTAATAATAAAACCTGCTATAAAGGCATAAAACACAGCAGGCACTTTCTGCTGAAATCTTTTATTGATTGAGAATCCAATCTCTGAATATTCCAACGTTAGAAAGTTCATCTGGATTAGCAAGAAGCACAAGATAATAGGAATATGTCGACAAACTCAGTTTAAACGGACAAACCAAGCGACCAGCTTCTATGTCATCCTTAGCCAATTCAGGGCAAACCAGAACAACTCCTTCTCCTTCTAAAGCGGCTTGTTGGCGCACATTTGTATCGTCATAATATTCATTACGATTAACATCCAATCCGCCAATACCTGCTAGCTCCATCCATTCCACCCAAGACTCTTCATTGGATTCATGCAACAAAGTACACCCTCTTAAATCCTGCGGCTCTGCCAGCTGAAACGCATCAATAACTGTCGGGTGACAAGCTGGGGTCAGGTTACCTTCAACCAATTTAATATGTTCAGAAGTTACTTCGCTGTCATGTAACCATTCTATTGATAGATGTATCCCTGGATTGTTGACACTCGCAGGAAGATTGCTGTGATGAAAACGAATATCAAACCCAACATGATCTCGCCACAATGACCCAAGACGTGGAGCCAACCACTTTGATGCAAAATGTGACCGCAAAGACACTCCGAGAGGAATGGATAATTTAGCCAGATGACTTTCAGCAACACCGCGTTTCATTAGCGCTATCGCTTCGCTTAAATGCTGCAACAAAATTTTCCCTGAAGGGCTTAGAGTGAAAGACCGACCCTGGCGAACCAACAGTGTTGTCCGCAACACCTGTTCAAGATGTTTAACCTGATGACTAACTGCAGATTGGGTCACATTAAGTTCATCAGCAGCCAGAGTAAAGCTATTGTTTCGGGCAACAGCTTCAAAAGCCTGCAATGCTTTTAATGATGGCAACATAGATCAAACCACAATTCATTTTCATGAAATTATCTCATGTAGACCCAGTCAACACAATCAATATAGATTCCCCCATCCCTTGTCTGTATTGACACACTTAAGATCGATGATCATGGTAGTGCTTTTTGTCTCTGATGTTGATTATTCAAACAAAAAACCCGATTCGCTCAATACGAACCGGGTTTTTCATTCCAACTTTATTGATTGGAACAGTTTCAGAGCGCCTCTACTTCTTTAAACTATGGCGACATAGATGCCATCATGGTTTAAGACAACCGAAGCATTAGGCCTGCCCTCAGGTAGCAGATTCAGTTCCCGCAACACCACCACCATCTGCTTCCTTATCTCTCATATCATCTCTGATGAGTGCTTTAATCAAAGAAATGCCCATCAGAATCATCATGAATGAGAATGGTATTGCACCAACGATCATAGCTGCTTGAATGGCAGTCAAACCGCCTGCCAACAATAATGCCGCTATCATAGCAGTCAAAATCAAACCCCAAACAATAATATGGGTTGGTGATGAAGCGCTTTCTTTACCACCAGAGCTGATAGTATTCATGACCAGAACTGCGGAGTCCGCGGAAGTCACTAAATAGGTCAACAATAGAATCACAATCAATAAAGACAATATCGTAGAAAGAATACCTGATGACACCATGACATTGATAGTTTCATAGAGCTGTGCAGTCAAACTTTTGGCATAGATGCTGCCTTCAGCGACTCCCGACATTTCCAGATTAATCGCAGTGCCTCCCAACAAGGAGAACCAAAGGAAACACATCAAAGAAGGAAGAATCATCACGACCAATACAAACTCGCGAATAGTTCGGTTCTTAGAAATACGCGCCAGAAAGATACCAACGAAAGGTGCGAATGCAATCCACCATGCCCAATAGAAAATTGACCACCATCCCTGCCATTCACCAGGGCTACCAGCCCCATCAGCCGGGAATACTGTAAACGTTAATGCCGGCAAATTGATAATATAGCTGAAGAGTCCCTTACCCAGAATTTCCAGAGCGAACATAGTCGCACCAAAAAACAAGAAAAATGCCAGTAAACTGAAAGACAAAATCATATTCAGATTACTCAACCATTTAATGCCCTTACCAACACCTGACAAAGCAGAAAGTGTGGAGCAAATCATAACCACGCCAAGTGCAACCAGCATGGATGCATTGGTTGGTTCACCATTGGAAATCAACCACTCAGCACCAGTGATATTGTAAAGCCCTGAGGAAAAAGAGGCCAGACCCAGGCCAATGGTTTGCGAGATACCTAGAACCGTTGCTACAACAGCCGTAATATCAACTATATGCCCCAAAGGACCTTCCAGGCTTTTGCCAAACAAGGGAGCCAATGTAGAACGAATGGTTAGAGGCAATCCCCGTGAATAGCTGAAAAAAGCCAAACAAACGCCGACTAGAGCATAACAAGCCCAAGCTCCGATACCCCAATGCAGGAATGAATAACGATAAACTGCATCAATGGTCGATTCAGTTTTAGGAATTGCTAAACCTTCAATTGCAGTTATGGTACCTGCTGCTACTTGAGCATTATATTCTGCCCAGAGATCGGCTCCTTCAGCAAGTGTTATGCTGGCTGCAGCCAGAGACGCTTTTACCGCTTCTGCCCCCATACGGATATCAGGGTTGTCAGCCATATGCCACATAGGCTCACCCGTCGCATATCCCAGCATGCCGATACCGATACCGGCACCAAACATCATAGAGAACCAGGAAAAATTCGAAAACTCTGGCACACCATCTGCATCACCCAGCTTTACTTTCCCCCACTGAGGATGAAGCGCAACAACCAAACAAACAATAATGAAAAAGGCCACACCCCATGTGTAATAATAGTTCAGATTTGCAAAAGACCAACTCCTCATACTTCCCAATATTTTTCCAGCGGCTTCTGGATTAATCACTGCCCAGATCACGATTAATGAGAGTAATATTTTCGATGCCAGTGCTACTATCTGATTAAACCCTTCATAAAAGCCTGAATCTGCCAGCTTTATTTTGAGTTTAGTTAATGGTGGTTGTAATGCCATAAGATTATCTCCTCATACTATTATTATCGGACCCTTCAGGGCCAGGGCTCCTGAATGGGGGCTATCAACGTTATTACTTTATTTTATTTATCTTCTCTTTTGTTAATACTCTTCATAAGTGTTGCTAATGTTTTTCATAAATGCTGTTTATAGCAAAGTCCATCATATACTGTTTATACTTGGTATAAGTCAAAATTTTCATTTTTGTCTGAAAAAAACAGCAGCACCGAATAATTGCAACTGTTTCGGCAAGTTTAGGATAAGTAAAAGGTGTATGGGCAGGAATAAAATACACCAGAGCAGCTGGAGAAATTGTGTCTCACGATAGTGCATAAAGCAATCGTAATTCGGGTTTAGTAAGTTCTTAACCACGCTTAGAGACATTTCAAATTATATGCAAGATACGATTTCATAATTAGATCAGGGCTTCTTATCAGGCAAAAAAACAATCTACATCAAACATGACATTTTATCAATGTTTATCATATAAATTGATTTTTCATCAAAAAACTTGCGATTATATTGATAAATCGGTTATAAACCCACTATGTGTTGATGAAATATCAATATAGCACACATAATATATCACCTTATTTAACTTAGTTGAGTACTATTAATGAGCCCTATTCCACCATTAGATGAGCAAAATGAACTTATTGTCGAACTATTGAAAAAAGACGGCCGCATGTCGTTTTCAGAGATGTCCGACACTTTAGGAATATCTCAAGGAACCATTCGTAACCGTGTTAACAGCATGAGAAAAAGCGGTGCTTTACAAATTGTAGCCATGGTTGATCCGGCACAAATCAAATACAACACTGATGCCATGTTGGGCATAACCGTCGCATCCAGCGCCACCCCAGAATCCGTCTGCGAACGCCTCTCGCAGTTCAACGAGGTTGTTTATGCATTGTGGGTTAGTGGTCGTTTCGATCTGTTGGTCGAAGTTGCCAGTGGTGGACAAGATGATTTCCTCACTTTTCTCAACGAACATATTTATGGACAACCAGATATTCATTCAGTTGAAGTTATGTCAGGTCTTAAAAATTTCAAGAATCAATTTCTGCTCAAACGCAATTGGAAATAACTACATCAACACGGGCTTTCGCTCGTAACCTTTACAGGAGAAAAAACAATGTCTGTTTATGTCGATCATTTTAGCGAAGCTCTACCATCACTCGAACGAGTCCAGCAGGAAAAAAAGAGGCTTGAAGAAAAAGGCGTCAAGTACATTCTATCAAATTGGGTCGACCTGTTCGGCATACCCAAGACGAAACCAGTACCAATTGCTGATTTTGAAGCCCTGTGTATGGGTAAAGGCCCTCAATTCGCCGTACATTCAATTTCATTCGTACCTGAACTGACTCCAGCAGATTCAGATCAAGTTCCTATACCCGACCTTGACACTCTGGTGATATGCCCATGGGATGAAACCTGCGCCTGGATGATGGCAGACCTATGGTGGGAAGATAAGCCGTACAACTTATGTCCACGACAAACGCTTAAGCGCACAATTAAAGAAGCCGCAGATCAGGGCTATACGGGATATGCAGGTATTGAACCCGAATTTATTGCCATGCGTTTTGATGATTCGGGCAAACCCATCAAAGCCACACCTACCGACACTCTGCCAGATGGGACCAACCTGCGCCGCCAAGCTTTTGGCTACGATGTTGAGTATTCAATTGATTCCATGCCTTTTTTACAGGATTTGATTGATATTCTGCAACAGCTTGGCTGGAAACTACACGATGTGGTTGCTGAAGGTGCCTACTCTCAGTTCGAACTTGATTTTCACTATACAGATTTGCTCCAAATGGCCGACAGGTTGGTTTTCCTGCGTATACTGCTCAAAGAAATTGCTAAAAAGCACGATATGTTTATCACCTTTATGCCAAAACCCACAACGGGTGACTGGCGTTCTGGTGCGCATATCAATTTTTCATTGCAAGCATCTGATAAACCAGGAGAGAACCTATTCGGTAATGATAATGACGGCTGGTCGGATGATTCACGCTTTGCTGTGGGTGGCTTGTTGGCTCACGCCGAAGGCCTGACAGCAATAACCTGCCCTATTGTAAACTCCTACAACGGCTTAGTACCACGCGTTGGTGGTTTTGAAGGCGGCACTGTTACGTGGGCACCCACGAACATCACTTATGGCAATAACAATCGATCCGCGCAATTCCGTCTGCCACAAAATCGTTATTGCATCGAAAACCGTGCAGCCGATATGTGCATGAACATTTATCTGGCACTGGGCATTACGCTGGCTGCCGCGATGGAAGGCATCAATAACAAAATAGAACCAGGTGAACCTAGTAATTTTGATTTATATGCTCTGAGCGACGATGAAATGACTGAACGTGGTATTCGCCGTTTACCGCGCAATTTGATGATGGCACTGGAACACCTCAAAGAAGACGAATTGATCAAGCAGGTGATGGGGCCTGTCATGCTTAAATCCTATTTAGCCTATAAAGCAGATGAATGGGAACGTTATCATCAGACCGTAACTGATTGGGAAGTCACAGAATACTTACGTTTATTTTAATCCACGGGTACAACTATGACAGTCTCTGAAAACTATCAAGTTCATCAGTTTGGCAACGTTGAATTGCAGTCGGGTGAGCTATTACCCGACGCTTTTCTCGCTTACAAAACCTATGGAAAACTCGATAACACCGCCAGCAATGTGATCGTTTTACCAACATTTTATACTGGCTCGCACGAGCGTAATGAAGGATTCTTCGGCCCTGGTCGCGCTATTGACCCTGACCGACATTTCATTGTATCAATCAATCTTTTTGGCAATGGCATCTCATCATCTCCGAGCAATACGCCACCGCCTTTTGATGGCCCACGTTTTCCCCGCGTTAGTCTATGGGATAACATCGCCTGTCAGCACACCTTGTTAACCGAGGTACTTGGCGTTGAACAGATAGCCTTGGTTGCTGGTTGGTCAATGGCTGGCTGTCAGGCTTATCAATGGGCGGCTCAGTATCCGGACATGGTGCAGGCAATCATTCCATTTTGTGCGTCGGCTAAAACGTCAGCGCACAATACAGTTTTTCTTGAAGGCGTAAAAGCCGCCCTGCAAGCTGATGGTAATTGGCATGACGGTGACTACACTCAACCACCTGTGGCTGGCTTGCGAGCATTCGGCCGTGTCTATGCAGGTTGGGCATTTTCACAAACCTTTTATCGTAATGGCCTTTATCAAAAACTAGGTTATAAGACATACAACGACCTGCTTGATGACTGGGCAGAGGATCATGCCCAAAACTGGGACGCAAATAATTTATTGGCTAAGCTGGATACCTGGCAACGTGGTGATATCAGTGCGAATCGCCTATATGATGGCAACTTCGAAGCAGCTCTAAAAGCCATCAAAGCCCAGGTCATTGTCATTCCCAGCAGTTCAGATCTCTACTTTCCACCAGAAGACAATATGATCGAAGTGCAGCACATTCCTCAAGCAGACCTGAGAACGTTCGAGTCAGATTGGGGACATTGTGTTGCCAACCCTGGTAATGAACCAAAATTTGAACAATTTCTCGACAAGTGCATCCGAGAACTAATTGATCAATAAACAACTACATTCACTCCATGCCACGCTGTTGAATAAAGCTGAATAAAATGGCATTAACAATCATAACACTGTCACTTCGGAGCCAGACCCAGATCATCCAATCGCATCAGAATTTCAGTTTTGCGAGTATCAGCGATTTCTAACCAGGAAACATTCTCCCTGGCTCCAATGATGGCGTAAATTGAATTCAATCCCATGCCTTTCATAGGTAATATCTTTGCATACAGTTCATATGGGTCCATAGACATGAAATCCTCTACTGAGCAAATGCCAACTTCTGCTAATATCTGTTCACTTCTGGGGCCGAAGCCGTTCAAATCCCGCAATCTTTCAGGAGGTGTTTTGTAAGGGCTTTTCATCGACATTAAAACCTGTATCTATAATTAATATAAAGCGAAATATTTCAGAATTAATCAGACAGAGCTACCGGTAGATCATTCCAGTTAGTGGTGTAAGCTGGCGACAAATGGTGCCGGCGCATAACCCAATTGGTTTTGTTTCTATCAACCATGCTCGAAGCATAAACCAACTTTCCCTGCGTTGCATCATTCACTCGATCAACAACAGACATAAGCCGTTCATTCTTCTTCGACTGCACACTATCAAACAAATCATATTGAGCTTGCTCAACCCTGCACAAACCATGCAGCATTACGCCCGCTTTGTGATATTGACAGCCCTGTCTCCACAAACCATAAACCAAACGACTGGCAGCATGGAGCAAGTCAATGGTATTAGCCGTCGGATTGAAAAACTCAATGGTAGCTGCTTTATTATATTGCTGACGTTCAGAGGCAAAACGATTGGTTTGCATAAAAATGCTGATAGACGAGGCCAGTTTTTTCTCACGACGCAATTTTTCACCTGCCAGAACTGCTCTGTTAGCAATAGCGGTTTTCATCTCCTTAATATCCTTAACCTTACCGCCAAAGGATCGAGAACTGATGATTTCCCGTTTAGCAACAGGAGACCTTTCCAGGTCTATGCATGAAACACCCCGGAGCTCGCTTATGGTTTGCTCCAATAACACGGAATATTGTTTTCTTAATTGTTTGATAGGCGCATTACACAAATCAAGTGCTGTCACTATACCTTGAGAATTTAACCGTCGACTCAAACGACGCCCTACTCCCCAGATATCGATCACCGGCGTGATAGCCAGAAGTTTTTCCTGACGAGAGCGGTTCATCAAATTAACAATGCCATGGGTTCGTTGATATTTTTTCGCTGCGTGATTAGCCAGTTTAGCCAGAGTTTTGCTCGGTGCTATGCCCACACAAACCGGCATTCCAACCCACTGTGCAACCCGTTGTTTAAGCTGTTGCCCATAGACAGCAAGATCAACATCAAGGCTGGCAATATCCAAAAAAGCCTCATCTATTGAATAGGCTTCGATCTCTGGTGCCATTTGCCCCAATGTCGCCATAACGCGCTCAGAGATATCAGCGTACAAAGCATAATTAGAGCTACGAATCACAACATTGTATCGCCTGAGCAGTTGCTGATTCTTATACATGGGAACAGCCATTTTAATACCCAATGCCTTTGCCTGCTCTGAACGTGAAACAATGCAACCATCATTATTCGACAGAACAACCAAAGGCCTGCCTCTTAAGTCTGGTCGAAACACTGTCTCACATGACGCGTAGAAATTATTGCAATCAACCATCGCAAAACAAGACTCAGGCATACGCTTTCCTTGGCAACGAGTGCACAACGAAAGTAACCACACCAAAGACCTCCAGTTCATCGCCTTCTTCAAAATCAATCGCTCTATAGTCTGGATTCATGGCGACAAGCCGGTAACAAGGTCTGGTTTCCAGCTTCTTCACCGTAAAAGCCCCGGATACTGCAGCAATAACAATATCACCATGCGCTGCTGTCAACGCCCGATCAACAATCAGAATGTCTCCTGAGCGTATACCAGCTTCTATCATAGAGTCACCTTCAGCACGCACAAAATAAGTCGCGGCGGGATGTTTTATACATAAGTCATTTAAATCCAGAGTTTTTTCAATATAATCCTGCGCCGGGCTCGGGAAACCAGCTTGCACAGGTGATTGAAATAAAGGAATAGCCAATGTTGATTGTTTATACAGACGAACAGGAAATCTATTTTGCATGGAGTAATTTAATTTACATTTGATTATTGTACATTAATCAAATATGATTATTTTATCAATCCAAATTACACTTATTTTTGCCTTCCCAATGAGTGTTTTTCTAAAGTGATACAGGCTTTGCTTCGAGCTGATTTTTATTAGCCTTGGCTGATATTCATACCGGCAACGTAATCTACTGTAATAGCCTGAATGATAAATCTGCTGCAATCTACCTAGTTGAGTGGGTAGTCAATTTCTTGTTGTGCTTTATCAGGTCTTCACTTCAGAGCTTGTCATTCTATCTGTACGTTTTATGAATGCCGAAGTCACCAACAGCACCAACACCGCTGAAACTAGACTTATGACTATCTGGACTATCTACATGATGTTTTTATACTGAATACAAAAACCATTCAGTCAGAGCACGGGTAACGGCATTTATTGCCTTACCCAAGAATTAAGAGACTTACAAAAGACTCAGGTTTGAGACTTAAAATATAAGCAAAGGTGCAGGAACTGCCGTAGGACATTGATCATTCCCGGCAACAATTCCTGCAACAGATCAATCTATGAAAAAGATATTGCTAGACAAACACGGCAGCAGTAATTCCGGCAACCCGATAAAGCACCGTTTGGAGCATGAAATAGCCAATGCCCTGCGAGACTCTGGTGCACCGTATGCTGTGGATGGCATCAGCACAGAAAAAATTAATTTGGGTGATGATAACCAAAAGATGGAAGTTCGTCTGATGAATCACCCTTCCAACAGCAAAAAATCAGGCTGGAATAAAAAACCAAGCATTAATAACAGCCCTCACTCAGAAAGTGTCTCCGTTACTATCACTTATCAAAACAAACCTATGGGTGTGATTGAGATTGTCCTGTCAGAACAAGGCATGGACATTGATAATATTCGCGATGCCTTTGAGCACATTGCAATGGACATTGCTTTTTTTATCAAGCGACAACAGGCTCACAAACGCATAAAAAGGACCAAACAATTGGACCTGGAATGGGTTGGACGCAGTGCTGGTTCTAAAACCGTAGATCGTTTTATTGAAAAGGTATCTTCAGTTGATTTTCCTGTTTTGATACAAGGAGAAAATGGTTCAGGCAAGTTGTTAACCGCTTATTCCATCCATTGCCACAGCACCCGCAAAGACAAACCATTTATTGAAAGCCACTGTCCCAGTTGGAGCAAAGAGGATATTCATAGCACTATGAAAAAACTGTGGGCAGACGCTCAGGGAGGCACACTCTACCTGCAGGATTTCGATGCTCTTTCACAGCAGCAGATAGCTCAGATTCGCAATTATTGGCGACATGTGATTAACGTCAACCATGCAACAAAACTACAACCATCTACCTCAGTGCGTTTAATAGCATCCATCTCCAACAATGATAGCCGTGATGATAATAAAGCCTGGCATGAGCTGGATTACCTTTCAATACAACTCCCCAGCCTGCGTGATCGCCGTGACGACATTAAAGATTTGATTTCTCATTATCTGAACAAGCTGTCTTATATTAAGAATGTACAACTGTCAGATGAATGCTGGGAACTGTTTGAACAGTTTCACTGGACCGGCAATCTGGAACAGCTGGAACGCCTGGTCTCGAAACTGGTGGTTATGTCGGATTCAAACTATCTGGATACATCTGCACTATTAGCCATCATCCCACAGCTTAAAAACCGCCAGGGAGAAAAAATTGATTTACCCCAAACGCCTAAACCCGAACCGTCACAAAGCAACAGCCTGCACCAGTTAGTATCAACCATTGTCAATGACAACTACACCTGCGACCCCGACCAACACCCCGCTGTATCTAAAGCTCTTAAGCATCTGGCGGAACATTACACCAGTGAGATAACGTTAGGTGAACTGGCCACAATCGCCTGCGTCAGCCAATCCCACTTATCCTATCTGTTCAAGTACCACCTGGATGCTTCATTCAAACAACTGTTGATTCACGTCAGAATAGAAAAGGCAAAGCAGCTATTGCGCCAGAAGAAATACAGCAAAATCACCGAAATTTCCTTTGATGTTGGTTTCCATGATCTGAGTCATTTTGAAAAAACTTTTAAACGCCTGGTTGGCCAGAGTCCGGGACGTTTTCGAAATGCCTGACCGATGCACGAATGTTCCACATCACAGGCAATTCGAAGCAATAAAAAAATACGCCCGCTTACTAGGGCCTGTTGACACTAAATTTTTAAGCCGAGATCATCGTCATTTTTTTGCTATTGAGGCGTCCATTTGGACGTTTGGTCACTCCCAACAACAAATGGAGAACGAAAATAGCAAGAAAATGACGATGACCCTTCGGGGTAAGGCTAAAATTCGCTCATACTTTGTTAAAAATAATGTGCTTAGAGCGACTAAGCATCATAATTTCTGCCTCGTC
>JBOEHE010000059.1:0-54254 GCA_050633785.1 Arenicella sp. | reverse complement strand
CTTTGAATCGTTTGGAGTTTGAAACGTGTTTAAATCGTGGTCGTGAGATTTATGAACAATTAAACCCAGAAGCAGTGAAGGTTGATATCTCGAATGAGTCTTCAGATTCGGAGAGTGGGTCAAAAGATGAAGAAAATGATAATGACTCTTTTGCAGCGATTACCGCAGAAAAGACGGGCTTATCAATGCGGGTAATAAAAAGTGCGATTAAGCGTGATGCTTTGGCTTCGGACTCCGTTAAACAAGCACGCAACCAGGGGGAGCTAAACGCGACTCAAACGAATCAAATCATCCAGTTGGATAAAGATTTGCAAGAGAAAGTTCTGCCAATGATTGCCGATAAAACGGTTAAACAAGCCCAGGAAATCATTAAAGTGGTTAAGAAGGATGGTATTGAGGCGGCAATTGAAGTGAATGACAGTATTGTGCCTATGCCTTCAGAGTATGCTCTGATCAAAAGCCCAATCAAACGTATAAATAAAAACCTATCGCGTATTTTGCTTGAAGACATGAAGTACGAAGGCCCAGAGCAAGAGATGATTAATAAGGATTTACTAGAGCTTAAGGAGAATCTGGTGAATTACTTTAAGATGGTTGATGAGACGTAATTGTAAAGGGGAAGAGAGAGGAAAATTCAACAATAAGTATTTCTTTAAAAGCGATGGTATGTGGTTTTGGGAGAGATTAATAAACACAAGACAGGGTGACAAAATAGCAAGATTGGGTATGTCGTTTATGACAAGGATTGATTATGCTGATGTTAAGGAACTGAGTTGTTAAGCAATGACCGTAGAATAATAATCGGACTTGTTTTTATTGTTAGCAAAGATACAACGAACATCTTCAACATAATTTTTGATCATAGAAAGGGAGAGTCCATGAAGCACATCCATATAGTTTTTACCGCATTTTTGTTAAATGCACTGTTTAGTTTCTCTACAATGGCTCAATCTGAGACTCGTAATAAAGTCGTAGTGATTCCACTGGACGGAAGTGGGGTAAGTGAAAGCAGCATACAAAACTTAATTACAAAAGCAATGGCTCCTAACTATGTTTGGCGAGGGGAGGTTAATGCCAATGGCGTAAAAGATTCACCTGGACTTTTTAGTTCCAATAATCCCAGCATTGGACTCTACAACATTTCAATTGACGCAGGCGATTTAGAAGCTGTTGGGTTAGATAGATCGGAGTTGTCTGGTTTCATGCTACCAGTTTTGACTTTAGTTAACGGAAATGCCGGCGATACAATTCATTCTTCAGTCCAGTCAAGAGCAGGGGACAGTGTAGGTGTTTCATCGTATGGTATTAGTGTAATAATTTTAGATAAAGATGGTAATCGAAAAAATAATGATTTTATTTTTCATACCATGTTGTATGAACTCCAAGGAATGGTACACCCTACATCTGCTGCTGATCAGCAACAACAATCATTATCTAAACACTTTAATGAACAATGCATAGATCATGGTGATAGTACTTATACTTGTACGAAATCGGATTAGTTGTTGATAGATATTCATTTTTTACAAGTGATTATTTGGAAACTTCGTTATCATTATAATTCCATGATCTGAAATCAAACTGGTATATCTCTATAAATAAGATGTTAGCAAAAAAGTATGTTGTCGCATGTCTCACCGTTCTTTTAATGAGCTTTTTTACTGTCGTGAACTCAGAAGCGCGTGATAGCCATTCACTCTACGACTTTTCAACCATAACCATTTCTGATGAGCCTGATGAGCAGACCCATGCCCAGATTAAAGCCATGGCACAAAATATGGCCGACCCTATTGCCGTAAAAGAAAAGGCAATAATTATTCTAGAGCAGTTGCAACAGGGTTCTGAAGTTAGCAACTATGATTTTCTTTGGATTCCCTACGCTCTTTTGAAGTCAGCTTATGCAGGATCTGGTAGTGGCCTCAGTAAGGCCGATGAACTGACCATTGCTCAAAATACTGTTAATTATATCAATGACTTATGGAATCAACAGACAGGCATCTGGGAATTTACTGATTCGGGGCAGTTTGAAATGGAGGTGTACCGAACTGCCAGTAATGCAGCGGCTTGGTCATTGCGTAACAGTAAACCCAAACAAGCTTTGGTTCTCATCGATTCAGGACTAGAGCATGCGCGTTCCGAAGACTTACATATGTGGGATACGAAAGTCCGTATTCTATTGAATCTGGAACAGAAAAATGAAGCGTTTATGCTCGTTAAAACAACGCTTCAAGAGCACCCGGATTTTTCGGACTTTCAAGATTTTAAGAGCAATGAAGATTATCTTGCATGGCTTAAAGAAAACTAGGCCCTAGTCTCAATCTGTAGTAACTACCATTAAACCCTTTATTATAAAATAATCAGCAATCCTTATGAAAAGTAATAATGTTTTAAAAAAAATAGTCAGTTCGTTAGCGATAATTGCAATTCTGGCACCTTTTCAAAGCTTCGCATGTACCTATAAAGAAGCACAACAAACCATGTTGCAAGTCAATAATTTACTTGCTGTCTACAGCCGCCAAATGATGGAGCAGTTAAATAAAGACCCCAACAATATTGATGATAGCACCCGGCAGGAATTTACAGAAAAAGCTAATACAGTTGGGCTGCAACTGGCTGAGGCTTCAAAGGACGGGAAGATACAATATGAGGACAAAATTGATCCCTCAATCTGTCAGAGTTATACCGCTCTACTGGATGAATATGCTTTGGAAGGTCAGGCTCCTGCTGCAACCAATGCGACACCAGAAGCAACAAGCCCAAATTGTTCAACTAATCAACTATGGGAACGCTACGCAGCCGCAACAACGCAGCAAACTGACCCAAAGAATGCGGGCAAATACACAAAAGATGATAATAACGAATTTATGAAACTGGGTACCCTGATTGGTCAATACTCAACAACTGACTTGGCTAAAGCCTGTCAATTAATGGGGCAGTATGAAGCTCTGCTAAAGTGAAGTTATAAAAGGTAAAAGGAAGATAGCCTTCATCTTAGGACTTGTCTTGTTGTGTTTAAAAGCACAACAAGACAAGTTTTATTGCTAGCCTAAGCACCAATCAGAGTGGCAGCACTACTGTCTTGCCATTCACCATTGGTATTGTGAAAAAGCCTGTTGCCTTGCCCACGGTGAAAGTCAATGTTTCTGTGGCTGCAGCATAGGTGCTGTCTCCTGCTTGATCTACTTGCAAAGTGCAATCTCCCTCAGCGAGTAAACGTACTTTTGTCTCATTTTCGATAATACAGACTAGAGGCGTTGTACTGGTAAAAACAAGGGGTTGCCCTGATGCACCGCCATCGGCACTGACCGTCAATAGATCACCGACTCCCGGAGAGCTATTATCAACTGAAAAGTTGCTTATAACTTGATCAATGGGTGCAAGTCTGGCAAATGTTTGTTCTGGGCTACCAGACGAAATACTAGGGTCTTCAGTCGCAAACGTTGATACATTAGTGGCTGAAACAAAACCCTGGTTAAACAGATCACGGCTGTCTATATAATTTGCGGTCACTTTAAAGTAAATGGTTTCTGATTCACCATCAGGGATATCTCCCACAAGCACTGTAACGACACCGTCATTCATATTATTGCCCATAATCACGGAACCTTTAGAGGTCAGTACAGAGCCTGGAACCAAGGTTGTTTGGGAACCAAAATTTGGCATTTGAAACAGAACTGAGTCGGCAGCAGCTCCACCATCTTGTGGATTAATGAGTGAGACCTTGTATTCTAGTTGTTCACCATTTGGAACCTCTCTATCCAGATAATCAACCATGGTTGCAACTAAAATATTGGGTTGTGATGATGCAGAATCGGCAGATGCAGCAGCTAATTCGATACTCACATCTTCAATACTGATTCCGTCTGTATTAACTGGAAAATTATCGTTTTGTTGAAAGCGTACTTGAAAAGTAGAAGAGAACTCTTGTGTATCGCCAACCAAAGCAGCGGATAAATCTATATCTCGAACTTTAGTCCATGACCCGTTATTACTATTAGTCACAAAGTCATATACATTTATCCACACGCCGGTGTTATTGCCTCGAATTGATACTTTATCGACAACATCACCTTCATCACCATGATCGTACCAATCGAATGAGAGTATGACTCGATCATTTGCTGCCAGTAAACCATCAGCATCAATTGTTAGAATCAGCTGATTGAAACTTTCTCCACCAGGGTTATCAAGGGTCGCAATATATTGTGAGCCGGGATGTGTTGCAAAATCATTGCGAAAATTAAGGCGTCCTCCAGTTGTTGCTTCAAATGTCCAACCAGGAAGGCCGTTTATTATTTGTTGGCCAGCCACAGTCGAATCATAAATTCGGGTAGGGCCTACTACATCGAAACTCTCATAAACTGGAAGAGGAATTGACTGTGCCATCACAGAATTAACACTTAATAAAGTCATACAAAATATAAAAGTATAGATTGCTCTTTTCATATTACCCCCAATTGGTATTTTGAATTGTTATCTAGAAACTAGTGGATGCGTAAGAAAAATTACGACTATTTTCAAGCGAGATAGCTATGAAAGTCACACCTTAACAACCATTGTCTCTTTATTGTAAGTAGTTCACCATGAAATATTCGACTCTATAAAGAAAAAGAGATAGCAATTCATCAAACTAACCTAATTAATTATCATCATATATTTGCTTAGAAGAACAAGCAAGATCAAGAGTCTGCTTTAGCCAGTACAAGTTGTTCACCATCAACACTTTTGTTAATGAAAATAACCCTTGGTTGGGTGATAGTTTCTGAACTCTACGCAGAAACGGCAGCAAGTTCTCGCCATAATATTGAGCAAGATCGGATATTCCTGATACGTTTAACGTGAACTACAATAATGTTCACGTTTTGATTGTTGCTGTAGTTATCATGGAAAATGGGTTAGGAGACAAGCTTGAGTAAGCATAAAATTATAGTGGTTGTTTATAGTGTGCTGATTGTTTTGAGCCTTAATGCCTACGCCCAGTCAGATCTTAATCATTCCATGGTGCCTATCGTCAACTTTATCTTAGAAGATGATGATACATATGATCCAACAACGTTTATCCTGAATCGTTCAACTGGTGTTGCTCCACTTGCTGTTCATTTTGATGTGGATGTCTCTGGAGATGCTTTTCATAATCGTCACTATCAATGGAGTTTTGGTGATACTACAAACGATGTATGGGTGGTTAATGGTAAATCTAAAAATACGGATACTGGCCCAATAACCGCTCATGTTTATGAAAACCCTGGAACTTACACAGTCACTTTACGAATAATCGACGAAAATGGGGTTGAGAAACAACAACAGCAGACGATTGTTGTTACTGACCCAGAAGAGATTTATGCTGGAGCCAACACCAGCTGTGTTTCCAACAGTACAGATTTTACGGGATGTCCGGTTGGTGCACAGCGAGTGACTATCCCAGCCACAGATGCCTTCCCAGCGTTATATAATTTAATGAGTAGCAATCAACGTGTTTTACTCAAGCGTGGAGACCAATGGAAAGTATCATCTAGGCCAATTCTATCTTCGACTAATCTACAGGTTGGTGCTTTTGGAACCTGTCTTGCCCCTGATGATCGTGGTTTATGCGCCAATGCACCATTGTTAATTAACCAAAACATCTTTCGAACTATTTTCTACTTTAATGAAAACTCATCTAATAATGTGGTTCAGCATATTCGTACCAGTGCCGCATCAGCCGATATTCGTGGCTCATTTGGGTCTAATGGAACAAAAAACCTACTGATCCATAAAGTAAAAAGTTCAGTTGCGGGAGGTTTAGGTGGGGGGCATGTTGATGGTGTTTTTTTAAGCGATTCGGATTTTTCGGGCGGTGCTTATACCGTTTATTTGTCTGGTAAACGTATCGTTTTATTAGGCAGTGATATTTATGACAATAGCAGCAATAATGGGCACGTAATTCGTTTCCCAATCATAAATCACTCAGTGCTATCACATAATAGAATATCTGGGGCTATTCGTAATGGTCAAAATCAGATAAAGATGCATGGCTTAAGAGATTCAGCACGTCAGCAATATATTGACGATGGCATTGAGGTTGTAGATACAGAGTATGTGCATATTGCTAATAATCTATTCGGCAGAGGAGGAGCTTCACTGGTAGCCTTAGCGCCACAAAATGCTTCCTATAATGAACCACTCAGTCATATTATTTTTGAAAAAAACCGCTATGACTATACCTACGGCTCTCCATTACCCAGCTCGTGGGGCAATTTACTCTATATTCATGCGCAAAATGTAACAGTGCGAAACAATATTTTTGATACCTCCTATACCCCATCAGACACTGGGCCGCGTGCCATAGATGTGGTTCAACGAAGTCATTCACCTGCATCCGCTAATATCAAAATATACAACAATACCTTCAACGCCTCACAGAACGATTATACATTTGGCTATATCGGTATAAGGGTTTGCGCAAGTTGCTCGGCTGATGTTGTGAATAATCTTATTGTGCGCCCCGCAGGTAATGATCCACAGGATCAAGGGGTAGTTGATCAGAGTGGCAACGCTACTATAAGACATAACCTCTTTATTAATAATCCTGATTTTTTAGATACCAGTTCAACCACTCCCCGTTTGCGAGATTATCGAATCAGAGCTTCTTCGCCAGCCAAAGGCACAGGGGGCGTTGTACCGGTAACAGACTATTATAATGATAAATTACGAGGCGAGAATTTGGATGTTGGCGCAACAGGTACACACTGAGTGTCCAGTAAAAGCCGCTGTGATGGAACGCAAGAAGCAAGATGATGAAGCGTGCGGTGAGATTAAAACACAGCACCCAGGCTACCTTTATTTTGGGTCGCAGGATACCTATTATGTTGGTGCCTTCAAAGGCATTGGCCGTGTGTATCAATAGCCTTGATACCTGTATTGATACCTGAAGTTAAAAGTCGCCCATGCGAAGCTCTAGACGTCCCAAATGCCGATTACAGCTGGGACATAAACGATAAATGCTGCCGTTTTATGAACAACACGAGCTTTCTGTGTTGCGTATTCTCATCAACTGAGGAACCGAATATTGTGACCGAGCAGACCAGCATGACGATCAACTCTACCTTGCACTGATGATATTGAACACACGAATAGGAAGGTTAAGTAACCTCAAGAGAACGGTATCTATAAGCGTTTAAAATCCTAAAAATTAATCTATTTCTTGCGTCAGATCATGCGCGGTTAATTTGAGTTAACCGCGCATGATTTGTAGACTGAACTATTGAACTATACTTTGTTTATGTATCATTCCAGCTTGATAGTGTCCGGGTAGGGTACAGGCAAAAACAATTTCCTCATCACCTTCAAATCGCCATGTTAAGGTTTTCGTTTCACCTGCTTCAACAGTGATTGCGGCCTCACCATCTCCATGAACCATGTCTGGGTTTTCCATCATAGCTTTGGCATGACTTTCCTGATCAACTGCATTACCAATTGAAAATTCATGTCTAATTTGGCCTTTATTCGTTACGTCAAAACGAATGGATTGCCCAGCTTTTATTTCAAATGTGTCATGAAAGACAAAACGCATACTATCGAGCATATCAACTCTTACGGTCTGATTTGCTTGATCTGCGTTCACTGGTTTGCCTACGGTACTGACGTGAGCATGTGCACCATCATGATGGTTTGAATCTGCCATTGTGCAATGTCCCATTGCTGCATGTTCAGCGGTGCAACTGGCTTTTTTCTGTTTGTCATGTGAGTGAGCATGGCTACCACCAGCGAAAGTGATAGAGCTCGAAATGCTTAGAGCTATGATGGATATCGTTAATATTAATTTTTTCATGTTTGTTTTCCTGTTTGAATCGCTTAAAGCGTTAAAACCAAAAGTGTATTCCAGCAATAACACTGAGATTGTCAGTGTCTTTGCCAAGTGTTTTACGGATATTTTTTGTCGAACCAAAAAACTGTTTGCCTTCAAATCCCAGAAATGGCTGAAATTTTCTATTTTTGGTTTCATAGCCTAATCTGATGCCGAGTAATACGTTGTCTAAACCAGAACCTTCTTCAAAGTCCAGGTTAGTATTGCCATTTATCGTGAACTCAAACTCAGGCGTGATGACCCAACGCTGTGTGAGCATGAGTTCTTTCTCAATTTCAACATTGATTTGTGAACTCGATTCTTCACCCAGGTAAAAGTTTGCATCGATTTCCCAAAAACCAGCTGCAGTGCCTCGATACCCGAGCACTAGCCAATTGCGACCATTCTCGGGCTTGATATCAGTTCGGAGACCAAACTGTTGGTCCCAATAAGCGCTGACAGTATGGCTATAAAGAAACTCTAATTGTGCGCTTTCGACTTCCGACTCGTCATCTTCACGCGCATATTCCCCTTCGGTTTTAATCCAAAATTTTTGTAGATCATAGCCTATCCATGTATCAATCTCCCACTCTGCAACATTAGCTTCACCTTCCTTTAGAAGTTCGATTTCCCCCGTGGTTTTGCTCAGTAAGGGGTCATCGGTTTTGCCCATGCTCCAAACCGTCGAAGAGTGATGAAAGGCAATAGCCAGTGATGTTGTTACAAGTAATTTTTTATGTAATTTCATAGTTCACCTCCTTATGTAATGTGCACTTCACGGAACATGCCAAGCATGTGATACAGCAAATGACAGTGATAAGCCCATTTGCCTCTTGCATCTGCAGTCACCAAATAGCTGATTTTGGCACCTGGTTGGACAACAATTGTATGTTTGCGCGGAATATAGTCGGGATCACCGGTTTCTAAATCGCTCCAAACACCATGCAGGTGAAAGGGGTGGTTCATCATTGTGTCGTTAACCAAGGTGATACGGACTCGCTCTCCATATTTCATCATGATCGGATCTGCTTTCATGCCTTTGACGCCATCAACTGACCACATATAACGGCTCATATTTCCGGTTAAATGCAGTTCAATTTCCCTGTTGGGTTCACGTGGATCTGGGGTTTGATTTAGGTTGAACATGTCTGCATAAGTGAGTACTTTGCGTCCATTATTGCGCAAGCCAACGCCAGGATCATCTAAACGGTATTGCGCACCTTCAGCCAACATGTCGATGTGTGGCCCCATTTTAACATTGTCATATGAAACAGGATTTGCTGAACCAAAACCGGCTTTCCCCGTTGCAAACTCTTGAATGATTTTTTGTGATGATATCTCACAATGGCCCATTGCCGCATGTTCTGCTGTGCAATTGCTTGAGGTTTCTGATGGCATTTCGCAATGCCCCATAGCAGCATGTTCTGCTGTACAGCCACCATGCTCCATTGGTTTAGCTTTACTATCATCACCACTTTCCATGGTGCAGTGGCCCATAGCAGCATGCTCTTGAGTGCAACCGTTTCCAGCGCCATCCCCATGGTTCATTCCCATATCACTGTGCGTCAATATGGGAGAATCATCCATTTCTGGTATTTGCGCAACCATATCTGGGTGAGGAGCTAATGTTCCGCGTGCATAACCTGAACGATCAATAGATTGACAAAACAGGGTATATGCCTGCTCAGTACTCGGCTCAACAATAACGTCATAGGTTTCAGCAACACCAATTCGGAATTCATCAACACTGACAGGTTGAATATATTGTCCATCAGAGGCGACAACGGTCATCTTCAGGCCGGGAATGCGTATATCAAAAAATGTCATGGCCGAGCCATTGATGAAACGCAACAAAATCTTTTCGCCTTTTTTAAAAGCACCGTACCAACCTTGTGCTGGTGTCTGGCCATTCATCAGGAACGTATACGTCGATCCAGTGACATCCGAAATATCACGGTCAGTCATACGCATTTCATTCCACATGGCACGATCCGCTCTCACTGCCTTATAGCCTTTCTCTGCAACTTCTTTCTGCCAATCCCGCAAAGTACGTTCATTGGTATTATAAATATGTGGCAGTTTTTTTAAGTTTGCATAAATCGTATCGGGTTTCGTGTCACTCCAATCTGAGAGTAAAACGACATAGTCACGATCATAAGAATAGGGTGCGGGTTCAATTGGGTCGATAATTATCGCGCCATACATACCTTCTTGTTCTTGAAAACCAGAGTGGCTGTGATACCAATAGGTGCCATTTTGATTTAACTTAAACTGATATTGATAGCTGTCTCCTGGCTTGATTCCAGCAAATGAAAGACCGGGTACGCCGTCCATGTTGCTAGGCAAAATAATGCCATGCCAATGGATTGAACTATCCACAGCCAGGTTGTTCTTGACATTTAAAGTGACGGTGTCGCCTTCTTTCCAGCGCAGAATCGGCGCTGGCAAACCATTGTTGATCGTAGTCGCTTGGCGACTTTTACCCGTAAAATTGACAGGGGTGTAGCCTATTTTTAGATCAAACTGACTGCCAGAAAGAATATTCGGTTGAGATCTGTTGGTAGTCGCCTGACTTGTTGCTGCTCTAACCAGAGTGTTGGAACCTAGCAAGCCAAGCGCGGTTGATGTGGATAAGCCAGTGACAAAGCGCCGGCGGCTTAATGAAAAGTTAGAAGTATTCATAAGAAAGACCTTCTCCAAAAAAAGTGATATGTGCTGTGTTCAACATAGTCTGACCATACAGCATTGAATTTCAAGACTAATTAACTGAGGTGTCTTTTTGGGGGAGGAGAAAGGATTGTTAACGCAACAGAGCAAAACTCTTTGATAGCACTTTGCAAGTCATTCAGGGGTTGATGACAACTCAAATAGTCTATTCTTTCAGCAGTGATGACAAAACAGGCCATACACTGATGACTGTCATTAGACAATTCTTTGGTCTGCTTAGCAGAGCCTTCAGCGTTAAGAGAGCCTTCAGCGTTAAGAGAGCCTTCAGCGTTAAGAGAGCCTTCAGCGTTAAGAGAACTTTCAGCACCAAAAGAGCCTTCAGTGTCATAACTTATCGCAATAGTGTGAGCCACTTGGCAGTGGTTCCCCTGAAAACCTGCTGGCATCATCATCGCCATTGCTTGAACAGTGCCTAAGTAGATGAGCACACTCAATGAAATAATGACTTTTTTACAGGATTGATTCATCAATAGTCTAAACAAATAAAATTAAAGTAACTGAATATTATGAATGATTGTCATTGGCGGTTTCATAGAGTTCAGTAGTGCCGTCTTCTAATATTAGATAAATTTCATAATAGTCTTTGCGATCACCGATTTCCATTCCGGGGCTACCAATAGGCATTCCTGGTACTGTTAAACCTAATGCCTGTGCCGGTGGTTTGGATAAAAAACGCTTAATTGTCTCCGCTGGGATATGGCCTTCAAAGACATATTTCCCTTCGCTATGAACCACAACGCCAGTGTGACATGAACGGTGTGATTTAGGGATCCCTAGAGAGTCTTTAATAGCAGACATATTACTTTCATTGGAATAGGTCGTTTCAAAGCCATTATCATTTAAATGAGATAACCATTTTGTACAGCAGCCACAACTTGCTGATTTATAAACATTAACCGTATTGCTTGCCAAGGTTTTTCCAGCGAAAACAGCTGCCATGATCAATAAAACAAACTGTAAAGTATATTTTTTCATTTTATGCCTCTAGTGATGATGAGCTTTAGAGTGTTTATGGTGCACACTGCCTTTATTGCTATAACCGCGTAATTGTTGATAAAGGATTTGTTGTTCTGGCGATAACAGGTCTCTCTGTTGGATGTGGGCGATTAAATGAAGAGCCCGTAATTCGGATTGAATCGTTGATATCGCTGTAACTGAGTGTCTTATCTGTTGCGAGCTTATATGACCCGTCCTGAATAAAGTGTCTAATTGTTGTTCATGTTTGATCAGTTTTGCGCCTAATTTTTTTGCCTGCTGATTCATTTGAGAGAACAATGATTTTGTCTGATTTAATTGGGAAGGTGTTAATAGCAGTGAATCACTTAACTCAAGAACATGCTTTGGGCCGGGGTATTCATTCAACTCAGCGGATAGAGCGAAGCCCATGCCTTCTCCGTTTAATAATTGTTGTGTTTGTTTGGTTGATAATGAACTTATTTCCTGACCTTTTTTATGAGTATAAGGTGAGCTGGCAGCATGAATCTGTGAGTTCATGATGATAATTAAAAACAGTGCTAATATTTTCATGTTGGTTCTTCCTCAGATTTCATTCCTTCAAGAATAGGGCACTTCTCATGAGTTTCGCTGGATGTACAGCGGTTTAATAAATCCGTTAAATCGTTTTTTAATACAGCCAGCTCATTTAAACCCTCATCTATTTTTTGCAATTTAGCTTTTACCAAGGATTGCACTTCTGGCTTTGGCAAAAGTGCTGACGAATCCAAGCGTAATAATTGTTTAATTTCTTCTAAAGAAAACTGCATTCGTTGTGCTCTGCGAATAAACCGTATTTGTGAAATAGTGTTTTTATCGTACTGTCTTCTGCCGCTTGCGTCTTTGGGGACATTCGTTAAGAGACCTATCTTTTCGTAATAACGTAATGTATGCGCTGAGATTTCCAGCTCAGCTGCGATTTGGCCAATCGATCTATTGTTTAATGACATGCTTTCCCCAGCTTTTTCAGACGCCAGTAATTATATGGCCAGGGTGTCAGGAAGCCTGCTAACAGCATGGGTGGAATTGCCCACCATACGAGTTTAGCGCTACCAACAAGAAAATAATCAACCGTATTCATTGCAACTTCCATTGACACCATACTGACCAGGCTCATACCGATAGCGGTTTTAAACGCATTTGAAAAACGCATTTGCCTGGACAAAATAAACGTTTCTAAAATAATGCTGGTCATGATGCCGCATACAATAGCGACGGATAATACGATGAGTGGAGCTGTTTGAGGTGAGTAGGTTTGAAACCATAAAATCGCACCAAAATCACCAATCACGCAACCTAACAGACACCAGAATGTATTTCGTGCTGATTGCAGCCAAATTGTTTTATCATGCCAATGAAATTCTTCAGTTGACTCCAAGTCTTGGGGATTTTTATTGCAACATGGTGAGTTCATGAAAACACTATACAACTTAGAGTTAACTCTAAGTCAAGACTTTAAGAATAAAAATGTCACATTAGCGTTGAAACCGGCAGTTGTGAAGCAGGGCGTCAGGTCTTGCCTTTTGTTGCTTTGTAAGAAAAGAGGCATCAACATTAATATGTGGATGCCTCTTAAAAGACTGCCGTTAATTTAACGCCAGTTCACTACTAAATTATTGAAGACATAAGCATCAACGCCAGCAACGCCTTGTGACCAAGTAACTGAAGTGACATTTTCAAAAGCAGGCGATAATTGATGGGTTTCCAGAGAAGAAGGCGGAGAACTGGTTTGATAAGTACTGGATTGCCCATTTGACGCTACGAAAGTGACGTTAATGGCTGGATCGCCAGCGGCAAAGTCGATAGCAGAAAAATCAAATGAGCCACCATCAGCACGCAATAAAGTAGCTTGTGCATTGGCGTTACCAATAAATAGTGGATTTCCAGAAAAACCATTTTCGGTAAACTGACCAGAGTTTAAAACGATAATGAAGCCATATCGCGAAACAGGGGATGCTGCACCTTTCGATCCATTAAAGTCTAATATAATACTCATAATAACCCTCCATAAGGTCTGTATCATGATTCATTGATAAGTGTTGAAATTAAAAAACTAAAACAGCACAAAGTATGTGTAAAAATTAGTGTATGGAAATCGATTGGTATAAGGTATTACACCTTATTACTAAGGCTAATAGCGCTAGGAGGTTTAGAATAAAATCAAGCAAAATGTCACCTTTACAAGTGATAATGGGGTTATGGGAAGATTGGCTGTATGACAGTCTGTTTTTGGAATTTAATGATCGAATAAAGGGAATATGGGTAAGAAAAGATATTACAAGATAAATGGATAACAACATTATTATCAAAAAGGTTTTGGCTAGTTAAAGAGCAGCAATAACAAGCGTCGTTGTTTGATTTAACGCCCCTCCAATCAAATAATGTATTACTTATAGAAGAAAATCTAAGCTATGATTTAATAAGGTATCTGGAATTTCTTCAGGAATATAGTGCCCCGAATTTAACTCTTGACCACTGACATTGGTTGCAATCTTTTTCCACTCCAGGAGTGGTTTATATGATTGTGCTACCGCACCATGTTTACCCCATAAAACTAATGTTGGACAGGACAAAAAGTTGTTTGATTCAATATCTGTCTTATCGTGTTCAAGGTCTATTCCCGCACTGGCTCGATAGTCTTCACAAATGCCTCTCGCAGCACCTGGTAAGCGAAGGCAGCGTAAATATTCACTAAAGGCAGCGTCAGTGAATGGTTGCATGCCAGCACTTCGTGTCCCCATAACACTCCGTAAATACGTTTCAGGATCAGAGGTGATGAGTGTTTCTGGTAGCGGTGCTGGACGAATAAGAAAGAACCAGTGCCAGTAGGCTTTCGCGAATGCTTCGTTAGTTTGTGAATACATTGCCAAAGTCGGTGCGATATCTAACAGGATCATTCGCTTTATTGACTTAGGATGATCCACCCCTAAACGGTGAGCGACTCGTGCACCTCTATCATGTGCAAGCACCGAAAACGTATCAAAGCCCAAGTGGCTCATTAACTCGACATTATCAACAGCCATAGTGCGTTTACTATAAAGACTGTTTTTTTGAGATTCCATTGGCTTGTCACTATCACCATAACCTCGAAGGTCTGCCGCAATAACCGTAAAATGTTTTGCCAGAGTGTCTGCCATTTTATGCCAAATCACATGCGTTTGCGGGTGCCCATGAAGTAATAACAAAGCTGGACCATTGCCACCGATACGATAATGGATATTGATTCCGTTCACTTCAGCTATTTGTTTTTGGTAGTTGGAAAACATGTATCTTTCATTTATTTTTAGAGTAAATCGCATGATATACTCCACTATACGTGTAGTAAATAATGCAAATATGGTTTCAATATACATGAATCGTAAACAATTACCGCTTCCTGAAGATTTATATGTTTTTTTAACCGTTGTCCGTCAGCAGAGTTTTGTTGCTGCGGCAAAAGAATTAGGTCAATCACCCGCATACATTAGCAAGCGCATTCAAATTTTGGAAAAAACGCTGAATGCCAAGTTGCTGCATAGAACAACTCGTCAAATGGTTTTAACCGAAGATGGTGAATGTGTCCAACGTTGGGCTTTACAAATATTGGATGATTTTGATGATTTATTAGACGATCTCTCGCAAGTGAAACAAACCCCGAAAGGTTTGTTACATATATGCAGTAGCTTTGGTTTTGGACGTAATCATGTTGCACCAGCGGTTGCATTACTATCCGAGCGTTACCCTAAACTTGAGGTGCGTTTAGAATTGTTTGATCGCGCTGTTGACATAGTCAAGGAAGGCTTTGATCTTGAAATTCGAGTAGGGGACGATTTACCTGAACATCATATTTGCAAAAAACTAGTGAGCAATAAACGGGTGTTGTGTGCCTCTCCAGACTATTTAAATCGCTATGGAACTCCTGACAATATAGAGAGTCTGACACAACATAAGTGTTTGGTGCTTAAGGAACGAAATAACTCATTTGGTATTTGGTCACTTAATAATTCAGAAGAAACAAACAATATTAAAGTTGACGGAGCTCTATCTTCTAATAATGGTGAAATTATTGTTCAGTGGGGGCTAAACGGACAAGGTATTATGCTGCGTTCTTTATGGGATGTGCAGCCCTTGCTTTCACAGGGAAAGTTAGTTCATGTTTTACAAGATTACTCGCAAAGTGCCAATGTTTGGGGTGTCCACCCAACAAGACCGTCACAATCAGCCAAGTTGAGAGTGTGTATTGAGTTCTTTGAACAACACTTTAAATCGATATCCATTTGATGAACGCAATACATGCGTAATTATTTACGATTCATGTTTAATGAGTTCACATTTGCAGTGTTTGATTCACATGAGTATTGCAATACACTGATTTAATCTTGTTTTTACTAATTACATTACCTGCTTATGAATTCTCCCCGAACTCTTTATGATAAACATATCGACTCTCACACTGTGAGTGAATTAGATGATGACGGCCATGTTTTACTGTATATAGATCGACAAGTGCTTAATGAGTACACAAGCCCTCAAGCATTCAGCGGTTTACGGGAAGCGGCTAGAAAGGTGTGGCTGCCGAAAGCCTCCTTGGGCGTTGTTGATCATGTCAACTCTACAGCTGCAAAGCGTGTTGCGGTTCAATCTGACGAAGGTGGGGCATTACAAGTCTCGTACTTTGAGAAGAACTGTCAGGATTTTGATATTGAATTATTCGATATTTTAGATAAAAGGCAAGGGATTGAACACGTTGTCGCTCCTGAACAAGGTTTTATTTTGCCGGGTATGGTGGTCGCCGCAGGGGATAGTCACACTACAACATATGGCGCTTTGGGCGCTTTGGGTTTTGGTATTGGCACATCAGAAATAGAACACTTATTAGCGACGCAAACGTTAGTGTATAAACGTTTAAAAACTATGCGAATTACCATAAATGGTGTACTAGGCGTTGGTGTCAGCTCGAAAGATATTATTATGGCAGTTATTCAGCAAATAGGTGCATCTGGAGCTACCGGCTATGCTATTGAATTCTTTGGTACGGCCATTGACTCCATGAGTGTTGAGGCCCGTATGACTATTTGTAACATGGCGGTTGAAGCAGGAGCAAGGGGTGCCTTTATGGCACCAGATAAGAAAGTATTCGACTATCTGAAGACGAAGCCTAGAACTCCACGCGGTGATGTGTGGGAAAAAGCGATAAAAGAGTGGGGGGAGCTCAAAAGCGATGATAAGGCTGTATTTGATAAAGAAGTGCAGTTAAATGCGAGCATTATTCAACCAATGGTTTCATGGGGCACTAGCCCAGACCAAGCATTGCAAATTGGTGACAATGTACCTGACCCTCAAAAAGAAACCGACCCAGAGCGACGCAAGAGTATGCAAAGGGCTCTCAATTATATGGGCTTGGAGGCTAACTTGCCGCTAGAGGATATTCACATTACTCACGCCTTTATTGGTTCTTGTACAAATTCTCGTATTGAAGATCTGCGCCAGGTTGCCTACATTCTATATGATAAAAAAATAGCGGCAGATGTGCGTGGAATCATTGTGCCAGGTTCATCTGAGGTACGAAGGCAAGCCGAAAAAGAAGGTCTGGCTGAGATATTTACTCAAGCTGGGTTTGAATGGCGTCAATCAGGTTGCTCTATGTGCTTAGCAATGAATAATGATGTGCTCAAGGAAGGGGATCGGTGTGCTTCGAGCACAAACCGCAACTTTGAAGGACGCCAAGGTGCGGGGGCACGAACGCATTTAATGAGTCCTGCTATGGTCGCAGCAGCAGCAATAAAAGGACATTTATTCGATGTTCGTAAAATAACGTAAGAGGGTTTTGATTATGGAAAAGTTTACCATCGTTCAAGGTAAGGCAGCACCTATGTTACAAGCCAATATTGATACAGATGTCATCATGCCCAAACAGTTTTTAAAAGGTATCAACCGAGACGGTTTAGGGGAGGGTGTTTTTTTTGACCAACGTTTTTTAAAAAACAATAAACCGAACCCTGAATTTATTTTAAATCAACCTGAATGGTCTGGTTCAAAATTTCTAATTGTTGGCGAAAATTTTGGTTGTGGCTCTAGTCGTGAACATGCTGTCTGGGGGCTAAAACAACTGGGCATCAGAGCTGTGATAGGGACTACATTTGCAGGCATTTTTAATGATAATTGTTTACGAAATGGAGTACTCACAATCTCGTTAGACACAGATCAACTACAGTATTTAGGGAGTGTAATCTCCTCAGCAAAGACAAATAATTTATACCTTGATTTACCGTCTCAAACCATAAAACTGTCAGATGACTCTGCTACGAACATTCACTTTGAAATAGACCCCTTGCGTAAGGAATTACTATTGGCAGGACTAGATGCTATTAGTAATGCTTTACAAAAAGAGGGTTTAATTCGCGAGTTTGAACAGCAGCATTTGCAAAATAACCCTTGGTTGATCGTTGAATAAGGTTGTAAAGATATAATGATTTTTTAGGCATAGAGATAATAAACTCAATTACCAAAATACCACAATGACTGCAAAGTTCGATGAGGTAAAAAAATGCTGGATATAAAATCAAGGGCTATAGTCATACCCCAGTAGTTCAACATCTCGCTTATACAGCCGGGCAATTATTTCGATGCTGGCAGGATTTAAAGAGCATTTTTCAGCCCTGTTTTTTGAGTTTTCCGATACTTTTACTTGTCTGGAGTTGGACACGGGTAATTCTGTGGGGGGAAGGCCAACCTTGGCGAGCACGGCATTAAAATCAGCTTGGAGTTGCTCGAAACGACAAACGGTATCTACCAGTAATTGGTCATTTTTATCATAAATAAAATCAGTCTGTGGGCGCAAAAACCAACCATATTTAGCGGAATTCATTTTCTTTTCTAACTGATTGGCTACGAAACCGTTCAAACTATGATCGTGATCAAAGTTTAGGAAGTGATAACAGGACTGGACCCGGGCCCAAGGATTTCGCACAGTAGCGAAGAAAAAATAGTCTTTGCGCTGCTCAGGCGTTATGAAGTCGTTGTCCAGGTACTCCTCGGTCGTTAAATGAGCAAGCCGGGGAGGCCCGCTTTCATACTCCAGTTTTTCTCTCAGGAGCAGGGCGGCTCTGGAATTCTGATCCAGCCCCAGATAAGAAAGAAATACCTGCTCTACGGAAGTACCAGCAGTTTTGGGGATATGAACAAAAACAGTCTTTAGCGGGTGAGCAATCATGAATAACCTTCATGCCATAAGGCGGTAATCGAGTATTCGGCCAGAACGAATTTGTTCCCAACTATTATTCTGTGTGAATCCCGTCAAAATCCAAAATGAGGGTGGGGCACTCGATTCCAATTCCTGTTCGAATATACCAATATCAGAGATCGCTCCCCGCTTGATTGTGACCCTGTCGATCATCTGGTTGTCACGATCATAATAGGTCAAAATGCCTACCTTGGCTTTTCTTAGCGCGCAAAGGCAATCGGAAAAATCAATTTTAGTGAACCAGTATTTAAAACGTTGTCTCTCGGTTGTCGCAATTTCATTGTTTGCCTGCCACTCTTTCTCGCTGATAGTGATTGGGTCCATGCCTAATCGAGCCTCTTGGTGCACTACTCTATTGCTGAGATCTAACCCTGCAAACCGTTCATAATCATGAACGCTGCGAACTGATCCTAAACTGAGTTTGGACCTCCCGTTTCTGTCCAACATACGATAGAAGCGATCCATATCACTGGGTTCGCTCTCGGTTATCTTGTCTGTAGATTCATTGCCGGATTGAGTATGATCTAACCAGTGTTTAGGTTTGGATTCACGGACGTATTCATGCCAGAGAATATTTTGTTGGGGATGAAAAATGTCATAACCATGAGTATACGATCTTAGCGTTAAACTGGGTTCCTCCCCGGCAAAATACATCTCAGGGTCATAAGGAATGTCCTCACAAAACTGCCCAAGGGTAAACAAAAAGCCTGCCGCGACGAATCTGGCTGGAATAGGGCGCCGATTATTCTTTGCCTTGAATCCCAGTGGATATCTCTTGATGCACCCATTGTGGTCAAAGCGGCTAACCAGTATCTTGTTTGGCACTTTTAGCGCGCAACGCCCGGTTTCAGGATCATACGAACCGGGATACGTGCTTAAAACCGGCTTGGAGGCTTCGCAATACTCGATATCCTTGAGTAACAGTTCATCCCAGTGTTCAGCAAATCGGTGATGTGAATCAATTTGCAGCAAAAAGTCCTCGCCCTCATATAGGCTGAATGCTTGATGGCGAGCCCAACAGACTCCTTGGCTCTCGCGCCAATGAACGTGTATCAGTCTGAATCTAGGGTCACTAAAATCTAGATCGTAGCAGCTGCCCAAATCGTCCTGAAGACAAATGCCAAAACGAAGCTCCTCAGGCCTCTTGGCTTTGGCCAGGCAATCTCGAACGGTGGGGCCGAGTTCCGTATCACGATAGGCGGCGATTTGAACGAAAATGGACAAGATTACTTAGTCGTCAATTTGAGAAGGTTGGTATGGTTATTATACTTTTATGAGTAATTATCGGAATGCCTTTTTGACTCAGGCAACCCCCTGCACTTTATCACAGAGGCGCTAACGTTGTGCCAACAGGAATTGTTGTCTGAGTGCCTGTAAACAATGGGTCCCGACAATTTTGATTAGAACGATTTGCGGGAATTGTGCACTCTCCCGCTGCCATTCGTACTTCAAAACCTGGTAAGGAAACAACAACCCCGCCTTCTGTGAAATTTTGTTCAAGCACCCGAACAATAGGACGAAAATTTTCTATACGCACTTGCAGAGGAAACCTTTGGAAGTAACCGCAGGAATTGCCCACGGACCCTGCCGGTAGTATTATCGCAGTCATGTCGTTCGGTTTACCAGGCTCGATACTGTTGTCCAACAAAGCATTTCCTCCATTGCGAAAAATGTACTCAATGGCAATATCATCATTGAGCGCGTTTATTGCCTGCAAACCTTCAAGGATAACGATCATATCAATGTTTACTCGAGTTTCGTCCAGCTCGCTCGATATAACCTCAAAACAAATATTTGCAGTAGCAGTCAGTTCGTAAGTTTGGCTATTGGCATTGACCTGAAATGCTTGAGTCGCCATACCTGTGTAATTATCTTCAGATAATGTGAATGATTCAGGGGATGGTTCTTCCAAAACCAATTCCAATATCGCAGGTAGGCCTGCATTGTTTGCTTGCGCAAACGTTTTGGTAAATGGTGCGCCAGCGACAATCGACGCGGTACTGACCACTAACTTTTTCAAGATTTTGCGTTTTGTTGAAATTGGGTCGGTCATAGTAGCCTCATTAAAAGAAATTTTGTCATTTTTCAGTCTTCGCTTCGGGAGGATATGGTCAATATTCACCAATAAAGCCACTCAACAGAAGGGGTAACCTGATCGCCAATTCTTCATAAAAAAGCCCTTGAAAGCAAGCTGATATCGAAGAAGAAGGGCGGCTCTTATAATAGTAGTCTAGAATCTTACATTAGGGAAAAGTCAAAATATCAAATCTGAGGTATAATTGAGTCGACACTACTTTCAATTATTGCCTACCTTGATTATTTGCCATCCGCTGAAGCTCATTTATCTAAAAACCAAAAAGGTTGGTGGTACTTCGTTTGAAGTTGCTTTGTCGAAGTATTGCAGCTCAGAGTGCGTGATCACGCCTATCTCTCCAGAGGATGAAATAGTTCGCAATGCACTGAAGTTTCGAGGCCCGCAAAACTATCTTGAATCTGATAGGGCCGGATTTTCAAACCCTCGGAGTATCAATTTTGAGTTTAAGGGAAATTTTGGCAATCATAGCTGCATCTCTGCTGTAAAAGCCAACCTGAGTGGGCGCGCGTTTGCAAATTATAAAACACTGGCAATCCACCGTAACCCCGCAGACGTATTGATCTCTCAATACTTTTACCGAATGCACTCAACCCGTTTAGACAAACGTGAACCGTTTGGTGATTGGTATCAAGAAAATAAAGATAACGTTTTCGAGAACTATCGAATCGCGCCAATCAGGGGCAAGCAGGCCTGCGACATGATTCTAGACTATGAGGCACTGGATGAGGCCATTCAGGGCTGTGCACTTTTGCCAACGGACTTTGCGATTTTGTTTAGAAAACTACGTTTAAAGGGGCGGTATCGAGATCAGGAGAGCCAAGACGTTGATGCATTTTTTCAACAACATGGCCTGGACCCCACTGAACCTTATCGCCTCCTGGAAGGTTGTGTCTAGTACGCTTAAAAAATGTTTATTTCTCACACCCATAAGTTACTGTTTTTTGAAGTTCCGAGGACTGGATCACGGTCGATTACCCAAGCATTGACAAGGCTTGACCCTAGATCTCCGACAGCGGTAGTCCGAGCGGTAAAACGCAATCTATACAACTACCATGTGTATGAACAATCGGTTGTTGATAAGCATCCCGACTACTCGCTGATAGCCGTACATCGCAATCCATATGATCGAATTCGCTCTCACTACAAGTATCGGAAACAATATGGAAACCCGGAAGGGTTTAAAAAACTTACTTTCAAACAATACCTGGAATGGGTTTGTTTGGGTGAACTGCCGTTTGAAATAGGTCCAGCGATGACCGATAAACCTATTTGTGAATTACTCCCATTTTCACAAGTAAATCATTGGCTGGCCTTTGAAACACTCAACGCCGATTGGAAAACCCTATCAGACACACTGGATATCAAACTGCCTCAATTGCAGTGCATAAACAGTTCACATGAGGAATACAGCCGAGGGTCGGTGTATGACGATGATCTGGCTAACTTAGTTCTGAAAAGGTTCGATTCTGATTTTGATCAGTTTGATTACAGTAGAGACTCTTGGCGAACGAAAGTCTAACTCAGAATCGCGATACACCATGCTTTGGGCGCAGCTGGTGGCTGAGTGATACCATAACGTATTGATATGTGTCTATGCCCCAACCCGTTATCTAGCTAGTTTTACCTTATCCAACGGGCCCGCCAGTAGCATCAGGGTCAGGCGTTGTGAGAAACACTATTCCAACATTATTACCATTACTATCATCGTTATTAACCGAACAAGATGTCGCGAATCGATCAGGATGCGCACAAGTATCTGCTGATAACAAAATCTTAGTTTTGGGGAATGTGAAATCCACACTCACAGAGACAGTGCGCTCAAGAACCGTCAGCACTGGTTGGTTGTTCTCGATATTCAGCGTAAACGGTAAAGTCGAAGGCATAAACCCGCATGATTTATCCAGTCCGAATCTCGAACCGCCATATGCCGTATAGCTGTTAATGGACTCCCTGTTAATGGAGAGTTCATTAAGGCTTCTCTTCGCTTCGGTACTGGCGTCAGGCTCATCAGAGAACGGTTGTTTACTTCGAAAAAAGTAGTCTACAGCTGGATCGTCATTCATTTCATCCAGGGCGCTTAATCCTTCCGAAATAGCGATAGGGTCTATGTTGACCACAGCAAGATCAGACGTGCTGGACTCCACCTCCAGGCAAACGCTAAGAGTGACTGTCACCAGTACAGGGCACGTCAAGTTATCGGAACTCACCAAAATACTGCGTGAAGCCGTCCCGGTATAGTTGTTGGCACTTAGGATGAATTCCGAACCTGGAGTTACACCAGGGTCATCAGGTATCTCGTGAACTGGAGCTGATGGGCATTGAGCCTCGTCCAGCAGGAGATTTATTGCAGGAACAACGTTTTTTGCAGAGTTCTGTTGTGCATGCAGTACGCCGCCAACAGTCAACACGCCGGAACCAAACAACAAACTCTTTAAGGTACGCCGTCTGGTCCTCAGTTTTTCAAGGTTGAGTAGACGTTTAATGCTGGCCTTGGCACTGGATATTTGTGATTCTGACATAAAAAATAGACGTTATAGAACTTAATGATCGGCAGCGACGAGTTTTAGAGTGAACTTCAAGTTGGTCGTCAAGCCGTTATGTTTTTATAAGATTATACCAATATTACTGTCGGTTGCCAGATTAACCAAAATCTATACTCCATGTGTGTTTCACGTCCAGTCTAGTGTGCTCTTTGCTCACAGCTGTACGTCCGTCCAATAGTGCTATAAGTAAAGTCAGGTTTATTGCTTCCCCATGTAGCCGTCCACTCCTGATGGAAACGGAGTGTGACCGACTTCAAGTTTGGTCTTGTCGGTTTTTTGTGCCAATGCAGGCATAAAAAATTCGCAAATTGCTTTTTCAATCTTAAGGCTCGTTTCCCACGTCTGCCCATTTGCTCAAAATATTTGAGATGAAAGCGATCCCATTGCTGCGCTAAATGACTTTTGTCAGAAACTGGTGCTGCAAGAGACAGTCCGAATGGGTCGACTGTCCGCCCATCTTCTAATGTTCCCGAAAAGTACCAAAATCGCTCCTTAATTGGAGGCCTTGGGGCGTAAAAGCTGTATGCATTGATGATGGTCACAGTTTGCAGGAAATGTATAAGCGGTTTAGGTGGTTTCTTATGGTAGACACGGTATGTCGCGTGTGCAGCTTGGCTGAACAGCAAGGTCAGAGCCGTAGCGAGCAATAGGTATTGTTGTCTAGACCGTCTAGACCAGAAATGTTTAAGATGCTGATTTTGGGGTTTGGAACCAGTCAAAGGCAGCAGAGCTATCAAGATCGCGATATTGATATAGGGAAAATTATCGATCGACAAAAACACCGCAATCCCAATATGCATGATGATAAGAACGGCCACGACTAAGGTTCGTGCCCTTTGCCCGAATATGAGGGGAAGTACCAGCAGAAAGAGNNAGTGGCGATAACACCTCAAGCCACCAGATCAGCAAAGTCAAAGCCTGTATGGTGCCAGACTGGCTTAATAGCCAAACACCAGCAGGAGACACCAGGGAATCCAGGTTGAGTGCGTAGTAAAGTGCTGAGCCCTCCGACGTCCAAATAGGACTGCTCTTATTCAGCCCACTAAAAAAATAGTAAATGATAATTGAACCGATATAGGCCACGCTTCCCGCTGAAACGACGTTAGGATGCGCTTCTTGCTCTCCTGATTTGCTGTCGAGGGAAAATTTCCGACTGTGTGGTAGCCACATCATCCAGAATAGGGCACTCAACAGGGTAACTTCTGCTCCTGAATGGATAAAACTGTTTCTATAGAAAAGCGATGCGTATAAAAACCAAGTTGCTACTAATGCCCATGCTCCGCGGTAGCCAACAGTCCAAAATAAAGCGCATACTAAATTGAGGCTTATAAGTGCTTTGGCATACCAAAGTTGATCATTTAAAAGATACAGATTCCAAACCGCTGGAAAACTTCCTTTAACTAAGCTTGGAGGCGCTAATCCGTCTACCGAATAAAACACCTCAACTTGAGAAAGTCGGGCTAACAGATCAACAATCAGAATCAGGCCAAGACAAATCCGCGAGAGGGCTATAGAACTCAGCTCGAGCGACCACAGTGAAATCCAATTGTGTTTTATATGCCGTATACTGACCATTTTTATCTGTCATCAATTCAATATTAAATTATTCGTTTGCATGGAGTCTTTTAAATAGTTGAACTTTTTATTGCTTAGGAAAACAAGAGTAGAGTTACTCTATACTCTTTGACGCCTTATAGCACCAACAATACCTTTTTTATGAGTGGTGAGAAACCTTTGATCCTCATTCCGTTAATTACAGAGTTTACAGGGCATTCAAACAACAAGGAATTACAGATAGCATGTTGACATCAAAGCAGGGCGGCTCGTTGCGGCTTTCATCCTATCTCGTTACATAGTTCTAAACTCAGTAACCTCCACTACTCTCGAATAAGTAAAATTATCAAAAAGGCAAAAGGCAAGACTTGACACCTTTTGGTTTCGCGTATTCACTTTGAAATTGCCCCTTGCGTAAGGAATTACTACTGACAGGACTAGATGCAATTAGCAATGCTTTACAAAAAGAGGGTTTAAGTCGTGAGTTTAAACAGCAGCACTTGCAAAATAACCTGAATCGCCACCATTTCTCTAGACACTTTTCAGCCGTTTTTTGTATTGCTGTACTCAATATTTATTTTGGGTTAGTCAATATAATTAAATAGCAAGATCGGGTATTTTCTGAAAAATTGAATTGCATTACTATTCGTATTTAATTGAAATTATAGATTCGAAAGCTATGAGTTCTCTTACTCGGTAGCTCTTGATATAGAATTTATGAAAAAACAGAATTATCAATCGGCGATAGTAATATTAACATTGTCTGTAATTTGCTTTTGTACAGGGATTTGGGCTGGTTCAAAAAAACTCTCAGAAACAGAAAAAAGTTATTTGCTTTTAGCAAAAGACTTTGCATCACAACCAATTTTCCAAGCTAATATAAATTTAGACTTATTAACATTGTTGGAAGAAAAAAATTATGATCAATTACGAAAAATATTGATTTTAGACATTAAGCATCAGACCGAACCACAAGAATTTGATGAGCACTGGAACTTGGTAGAAAAAAGAAATAGGTTATTTCTTAAAGCAAAGAATTTTAAAGAAAAGTATTGCAGTAATGACTGTTTTGAAATCAAATTGTAAAATATTAGACCGAGCCAGCAACATTATTGGCGGCTGTAAATTGAACTGTGTATCTGCCTAACTCAACTGTTAAGGTAGATACTATGACAAAAAAACACTGAATGCTCAGATCGTACAACTTTAGAAGGTCTCGATAGCCAAGAAGATATTGCAGAGGCGACTAAGCTTCTGCATAAACGCTTTTCGAGAAGTCGATGAGCGCGGAACTGGAAGATCATCTGAGTTATGCAAAACACAAAAACAGCTCTAACGGCAATTCTCGCAATGGTTCAACTCGCAAGAAACTCTACACCGAAGCTGGTGAGCTAGAGATAGACAGGCCTCGTGATCGTGATGGGTTACTGAAGCCGTTTTAGAGGACATCATTGAATGGCAATCGAGGCCGTTGGACTATGTTTACCCAATCGTTTACTTAGACTGTATTGTTGTTAAGGTGCGCCAAGATAAACGTGTAATCAACAAAGCTATTTACCTGGCTTTGGGCGCTAATATGGAAGGCCACAAAGAACTTCTTGGGCTGTGGATGTCTGAGAACGAAGGCGCATTAGAAAGTAATTTATGTGAGAGAAAACTCCCAGAAAACAAAGCATGCCAACGTTCAACGACTTCTTTGTCTGTCCAACCGTGAGCGATGTCCTTACGCACATGTAAAACGACATGGTAGTGATTACTCATCACGGCTTTATTTTTACTCTTTGGTGTTTTCTAATAGTTTTTGTTGTTCAAGAAAGTCTGCGATCAAATCTCGTATTATCGGTTGCCCGATCGCTGTTGGATGCAAACCATCCTTTTGCATATAACCAGGTTGTAGAAAGAAATTTTCTTGGTATAGGTCAAAAAATGGCAAACCTCGTTGTTGCGCTACATTGGGGAAAATGTCTCGAAATTTGTCGATATAACGTGGGCCATAACTCGCGGGTATGGAAATACCGAAAACCACTGCTTGAATGCCATTATTTTGAATGATATCAAGCATACTATTGAGATTTTTTTCAATTTTTTCTAAAGGATGACCTTGTAAACCATCATTTGCCCCAAGGGCTAGTAAAACCATATCCGGCTTGAATTCTTCCAAGGTTAATTCAAGGCGTGCAAGCCCGCCAGTCGTGGTTTCACCAGAAATGCTGGCGTTACTGATTTGAAAAAAAGTTTTACCTTGTTGCTTTAAAGAATACCCATTGTTGAGGTATTGCTCTAATAAATGCACCCAACCTTGTTCAATATCGATGCCAAAAGCGGCACTTAGGCTGTCGCCAAATACCAAGATATGTTTACTTGGCTGTATTTCGCTTACTTCTTGTTGAGAGTATGAGGGTGAAATAAGTCCAAAAGAAAAAATCAAACAGATTAAAATTAGTGTAATTTTATGAAGGCACTTTTTTGATACTATCATTGACATTGCGATGACTCATATTGCATATACTCTTTATCTTAACAGTAGAGCTTTATCCCTATCTATTTATTACAACCTGTAAAAAGAAAATAATTTTGATTGATCACATTTTAAAAGCGGAAGCTGTTAGCAAACGAGTAAAAACTGCTGAACAAGAACTCACTATTTTAAATAATGTCTCACTGGATGTAAAACTAGGTCAAAGCTTGGCCATTGTTGGACCCTCAGGGGCAGGAAAGTCTACCTTATTGGGGTTATTAGCGGGCTTAGATACACCCACCGAGGGGGAAATTTGGATTGCTGGTAAAGATATTACGCTAATGGATGAAGAGGGACGAGCGGCTGTTAGGGCTGAACTGGTTGGGTTCGTTTTCCAGACGTTTCAGTTACTCAGTAGTTTAACGGCATTAGAGAATGTTTCTTTACCGATGGAGCTTGCAGGAGAGAAACATGCACACGATAAATCGGTTGATTTTTTAAAGAAAGTCGGCCTAGGCGAACGCTTTTCTCATTACCCCAAACAACTCTCAGGAGGCGAACAGCAACGTGTGGCTATTGCTCGGGCTTTCGCATGTCAACCCAAAATATTATTTGCTGATGAACCAACCGGTAACCTCGACCAAGGTACAGGGCTGAAGATTAGTGATTTATTGTTTGATTTGAATGAGCAAAGTGAAACTACCTTGATTTTAGTCACACATGAGCAACGCCTGGCAGATCGGTGTGAGAAAACGATTGTCATTGATGATGGACGTTTGGTAAGTTCCCGTTGAATTTAATTGACGCAAAATTGTTATGGCGAGATTGGCGCGGAGGTCAATTGAATTTGATTGTCTCTGCCATCGTTTTGGCAGTGATGGTCGTGACAGCAGTCAGTTTACTAGCGGATAGAGTTGATAGAGGGATTAATCAACAAATTACAGCCTTTCTCGCGGCTGATTTGGCGCTACGAAGTAGGCAAGGTATTGAAAATAAATATATTCAGCAAGCCAATGATATCGGTTTGGAAACCGCTTCTATTGCTCAGTTTCGATCGATGGTTTTTTATGGTGACAACAGTCATCTAGCTTCAGTGAAGGCTGTCGAAAAAGCGTATCCACTGCGTGGAAAAATTGAATTATCCGGGCAAAAATTTGATGATCAAAATTCACAAAAGCTCTCAACTGGGCCAGATAAAGGCGAAGTGTGGGTAGAGCCGCGTTTACTCAATTTATTAAATATCAAACTCGGTGATTCCATCGAAGTGGGGTATAGCAACCTGAAAGTTAGTCGTCTGATATTCAATGAGCCAGATCGAGGAACAGGCTTCAGCGTTATAGGCGCTCGCGTGTTAATGAGCTATGCAGACTTAGCAGAGACGCAACTAATTCGTCCCAGTAGCCGAGTAACGTATAAACTATTGATGGCTGGCGATGATCATCAAATTGATAGTTTTCGACGTTATTTCTCCGTTGAAAATCAAACGACTACTGATGAAGATCCAACGGGTAATTATCGTTTGCAATCTCCCGAAGGTTCAGAGCAACGTCTATCGGAAGCTATTTCACGAGGTAGAGCATTTTTATTGCTTAGTGGCACCATTGGTGTCCTATTGGCGGGTTTGGCAATGGCGTTGGCAAGTCATCGTTATGCAAACCGATTAACAGACCAAGTGGCGTTGATGAAAGCCTGGGGTCAGTCAAGTAAAGCGATACGACGCAGTCAATTAGTGCGACTGGTATTGCTTGCTGGAGTCTCCACAATGATTGGAGTTCTTCTGGGTTGGTTGGCACATTTTTTATTGCTAGAGGCTGCGCGGGAATTCTTTAAAGCAGAATTACCTTTGCCGGGTTGGAGGCCATGGATAGTGGCTGTTTTAACGGGGTTTATTTGTGTCGTTGGCTTTGCTCTGCCAGCATTATGGCATTTACCCACCATAGCACCACTGAAAGTATTGCGCCGCGATTTGCCTACTGACATCGTCAGTCAAGGCCGACGCATCAGTATTGGTGTTTTGGCCTTACTGGTGTTAACCATTTGGTACAGCGGCAGCATAGTGATCTCGGTGTTGTTCCTGGCAGCGATATTTTTTCTATTTGGTGTCAGTGCCTTAATTGCCTTTCAAGTGCTGAAGTATGCGCAAGGGCTAGGGCAATGGCGAGGCAGTTACGTGCGTTTGGGTTTAGCTAACCTGTGGCGTCGACGCGGGCAATCGTTGGTGCAATTAGTTGGTTTTTCCACCACGTTATTATTATTGCTAATTGTGTTGGGCTTGCGAACCAATTTAATTCAAGAGTGGCAAGCGCAATTGCCAGAAGATACTCCCAGTCATTTTTTGTTTAATGTGTCTGATAATGAGTTAGAACCGATAAAGCAACTATTAACTGCAGAAAATGTTGAAACAGGGCATTGGTACCCGATGGTTCGGGGGCGTTTAACGAGTTTAAATGGAAAAGGGCTAACCACAGAACAATTACGCAAAGCAGATGGTGTAGACAGGGAAGTGAATTTTACTCAATCTTTTGACATCACCAGTCAAAATGAATTGGTTTCTGGCCAATGGTGGTCTGGTCCAATTTCAGAAGAAGATGGGAAATTTGAATTTTCGATGGAGCAAGAAGTAGCCCAACAACTTGGCGTCACGTTGGGTGATGACATTGAGTTTAGTGTGGGCGGCATTAAGTTTTCAGCCACGTTAACCAGCATACGTTCTGTGGATTGGCAAAGCATGAATCCAAATTTCTATATCGTTTTTCGACAAGGAATTTTGGATCGTTTTTCTCCGAATTGGATAACCAGTTTGCGGGAGCTTGATTCTCCAATTCCACAAGCTGAAGCGTCAATTGTTCAAAATACGCCATTTGTAAACAAAATTATTCGACAATATCCTGCTGCGGTAGTATTGGAGTTGGGGCAAATTGTTGAACAAATTCGAACCGTAATTTCGCGTGTCACTCAAGGGCTTGAGATGATATTGGTGCTTGTTCTGGCTTGCGGAGCACTTGTTTTATTCGCCGCTATCGGCGTCTCTTTCGATGAAAGGCTTAGGGAGAACGCTGTTTTGAGAACCCTTGGTAGCTCTCGAAAAATTATCATTGGCGCGCTAATGACAGAATTCTTTACTCTGGGCTTAATAGCCGGAATTATTGCTAGTGTTGGTGCAGAAATTACATTATATTTTGTCCAGCTGAAAGTATTAGCCATGCAACCAAGTTTGCATCCTCAGCTATGGCTATTGGGAGTTTCATTAGGAGTAATACTTATTACGCTTTTAGGCTTATTAAGAAGTCGTGAGATCATTACTGTGCCCCCATTACAATCACTTCGACAAATTCCATAGAGTCAATTCAAATCAATGAAATTTGATTAATGAGAAATTAGGGAAAAGTTGAAATGTAATAGTCTTAGTATGGGTGTCCACGTTGGTGTTTATACAGGAAGCCAGCCGTTGCGGATGGTTGTATCGTGTCATTCAAACCGGAGTAGTTAGTGTCAGTATGCCTTTGCAGCTAATTGAACGGGCTATAAATGCGTTGACGGTTCGTGAGGTATGTGAACTTTATTTTGGGACACCACTTGATCATTCTGGCTTGCTCAAATTAAAACAGCAGAAAAAAACTATCTAAAAGCTGGGCCTTAAAAGTGCAACAGCGTTTGGAAACGGGTGAAGTAGAGAACTGGAATTTTCGGCTTTTGGGTCATGCTTGAAATCGTAAAGCGGGCAATTTATGGTGTAGAAGTCACTCTTTAATGTGGCGTTAAGTGTTATTTAGAAAAAAATGATTGGATCCATAACTTTAGGTTCAAACTATGTTGAGTGGTCAGCCAGATTTTATCAAAAACTATTTGATATGTAGAAAGTACTCAGTCAAGAGAATTCTTCTGTTGAGTTCATAACAAGATTATTAAATACGTTCTTGCCACAAAAAATGCGCTGTCTGTGCATTTCTTTAGTATCTTTTGAGTGAAGTTAGAGTTGTAGGGAGTATCGATGAATTTAGAATTTCGAGAAGCATGTGAAGATGATGTACTATCACTAGTAAAGCTACTAGCAGAGGATGTTTTAGGTGTAAAAAGAGAGGATATATCGACACCGTTGAATATCGAATACTTAGATGCTTTTCATAGTATTGAAGAAGATTCGAATAACGAGCTTTTCGTTGTTGAATCCAGTGGTAATTTGGCAGGTATGTTACAGTTGACATACATTCCCTATTTAACCCATATAGGTTCATGGCGTTGTTTAATTGAAAGTGTAAGGGTTGCAAAATCTTATCGAGGCAAAGGCTTGGGGACAGAGTTCATCAATTGGGCTGTTTCACGGGCCAGAGATAAACGCTGCAGTATTGTACAATTAACTTCTGATAAGCAACGAGTTGACGCTATAAAGTTTTATGAGGAGCTTGGATTTGTAGCAACACATGAAGGATTTAAGCTCAAACTCTAAAATGCTAACTATCACATTCATTCGGAACAGTTGTTCGATACTTTCTAAATCGTCTGGTGTTGAGGGTATTAGCACTTACAATAAGGAAAGTTATGTTTAAAAAAATATTATTATTCATCTTCCTCACTCAAATTACACATGCAAGTGAGCACTTAGAGCCAGAAGACTCACAGTTTTCTGGGAGGTTTCTAGAGAAATATATTGAGACGGTGCTCAGTTATCTTAGTTCTGCATATGAAGATGATGTGGAGGTTAGATTAATTGGACTCCCTTCTTTTTCACCAGAATATGCACTTGGGGTTATAGCAAAGGAGAAAAAATATTATATATTTTATGAGTCTCCGGAAATTCAACTGTGGGGTTATGAGTCGATCTCTTCAATGAAACGGGGCTTAGAAAATGTTAAAAATAACAAACGTTTGTTGGCAGAAAGTAAAAAAAGCCTGAAAGCACTTGAATCGAAATACCCAGCCAATCCACAAGATATCCCTCGAAGAAGTTGTAAAAAGGAAATCGATAAGGATTTGGCTGAAAAAATTATCTACATCTGGCATGAAATGTTACTTGGAACCAGATATTCACGCGAACCTATGGTAGGTGCGGATGGAGAGATGTATCACTTTTCCGGCGTTGTAAAAAACGGTATCGGTATTTATGCAGGTCAAATATGGTCTCCACCTTCTGATAGCAAAACTGGAAAATTAGTAAAGATGTCCTCTTTGATGTCTGAATACTGTTTAAAGGGCAAGCCTGAGACAGAGAAAAACCTTGTTAATAGAGTCGATAAACTCAATACTGAATTACGCACCAGTGACAAGTCAATGCGGTCTACCGCTAAGGCGTCAGCAGATTGAGGCGCTAACGTATGAACGAACGTCAAAATCGTGAAACAATGCGATTGCAATCCTTATAATGGGGGAGGGTATTTACTTAGAGAAATAGGCGAGTACTTTAATTTTCGCTACTATCGAATAAGTAAAATTATCAAAAGGGCAAAACCTGCCCCCTTTGTTTGAGTTCTCGATTTTCGAATAATTTGCTGTCAAACTGCACAGCATCTGAAATGAAAATCTTATCGGGTTAAATAGTGTTTTTAAGCATAAGGTCGAAATTGACTAGATACTGCGTATTACTCTCAATCGCATGGCTTCTTAGTGCGGCACCTGTGTTGGCAAACAGTACTTTGGGCGCTATGCAATGTGTCGAGACAGGAGCAACTATCAATGGTTCGCAGTTGCTTGCTCACATGTATCACTATTGGGACTTTACCGGGGCAATTAAAACGCCAGATTTGAACACTGGTTCTGAATTGAACCGCACGGCTCAGTCCTTTGCTTTCATGCGATTAGCCAACCCCGGAGAAGAGGTGGCTCTGGGTAAAAATCAAACTAATCATTGGTTTCGCTTCTGTCTGCACAATACGACTAATCAACCGCTAAATTTGGTGGTAGCGTTTGAGCCTCCGACTTTATCTGAGATTGATTTTTATCCTCAGAAACGAGGCTTGCCGTCATTCAAAACCGGCAGTACAAAAAAAATGAATACGCGGGATATCCCCAACCCGCAATTTGATTTTAATGTTCGTCTTTTTCCAGATGAACAGCAGACATTTTATGTTCGGATCTCTACTGACAGGTTTCCATTTCTAAGCGCCAATCTGTGGGATAGAGTGAGCTATGATGTTGACAATAATAAAAACCAAATGGGTTTTGGTATTTTTGTTGGCGTATTGATGGGTTTGGTGCTCTATAACATGTTGTTGTTCGCCTCTGCTCGACAGCCTATTTCCCTGATATATATAGGCTGGAGCCTGAGTATTTTTGTGTTGTTGGCCTCGGTTAATGGGCTTTTAGTTCAGCATGTAACACCGGACTATCCTAAGTCAGGGATTATAACCACTGCGATTTTTTCCCCAATCAGTATTTATCTATTCGCATTTTTGTGTCAAGAATTCATCCAAATCAAGAATTACCCTAAGTGGCATCGAATTGGTCGTACCTTTCTGCTGATCAGTTTATTGCCGATTGTTGGTTGTTATTTTTATGATCCAACGTTTTTCCCATCAGTTAGTATCGTTTTAGCAGTATTTGTTTTCGTTTACTATAGTTTAATCGTTCCAATATACGCATTAATTAAAGACCGTTTAGTGGCTGCTAAATATGTGTTGATCATCCAAGCGCCATTGATTGTTTTCATTGTTGATCGAGGCTTGTTTAACTTAGGCGTAACTACTGCTTATCAAATTCCTTATAAGTTAACCACGGCGATTATGCCGATAATGATTCTCATCTCGTATTATATTGGGTTGATGGCGCATCGAGAAAAGACAGCGGCACAGCGTTCAGCGCTGGAGCAACTGAATATTTCTAATACCTTAAAAAGTAACTACAACACGCAACTAGAAGCGGAGCTCGAACAAAAAACAGTTGATATTCGTTCGATGAATTCAGATCTGGAACAACAAGCTCAAAAGCTATTACAATTAGACCAATCAAAGTCCAAATTTTTCGCCAACATCAGTCATGAGTTTAGAACACCACTAACCCTGATTGAAGGGCCATTGACCATGTTGTTAGAGCGAGAAGGCTTTCCAGAAAAACAAACCATCGAAGGCGTGGTACGTAATTCAAACTCTCTTAAACGCCTAATAGATCAGATTTTATTATTAAGTGAGTTAGACGAAAAATCATTAGACCTTAAAACATCTAAGTTCAATGTTGTGCAAGCGGTCAACGAATTTGCAGCGCAATTTGCCAGTTCGTTTGAACAAAAAGGTATTCGTCTAAGTTTTAATGTAGAGCAGCCCGTAATTCAAGCCTATGTCGACTATGAAAAACTGCAGATTATTGTTAATAACTTGCTCAGTAACGCTATCAAGTTTAGCCAGCGATCTGATCAAGTAATTGTCGATATAAGCTCCACGGTGCGAGCTGAAGATAACGATGAGTATACCCGCGATGAATACGTGCAAATTATGGTTAGTGATACAGGACAAGGTATTCCTGACAACGAGCAAGCGTATGTGTTTGACCGTTATTTCCAGTCCGATTCATCTGAGTTATCTAAATCTGGTTTAGGCACCGGTATCGGTTTGTCCTTAGTAAAAGAGTTAGTTGAATTACATGCCGGTGAGGTAACAGTTGAAAGCATTTATCAGCAAGAAAACAGTAACAAACCAACCGGTACGTCATTTTGTGTGACATTGCCACTGGGCCGAGCACATCTTAGTGATAATGAGGTAGTTCAAGAAATAGTTCAAAAAAGAGTTCAAGACCCAGGCTCAAAAGCAGAACACCACCAAACCTTAGTTTCGAGCGCCGCTAGCCATGATGATTTGCCCGAGACAATAGATAACTCGCCGAGTACGCAGGCAACCGTGTTGGTAGTCGATGACAATGAAGATATGCGCCGCCATATCCATCGTTTACTAGAGGACGACTATAAGGTGGTTACGGCGAACGATGGTTTACTCGCAGAAAAGGCACTGAATGAACACTTACCGAATCTCATTGTCACAGATCTTATGATGCCTAATCGTAATGGTTTGGAATTTGTTGAATCGATCAAAAAGAATAATGCATTTGTCAATATACCCGTTATCATGCTCACCGCCCGAGCCGGTTTAGATGACCGAATTAAAGGATTAATGGCGGCGGTTGACGATTATCTGGTCAAGCCTTTTAACGGTCGTGAGTTGAAAGTACGCATTAAGAACTTGCTGAATAAGCAGGCTCAGTTTACTGCATTTTACCAAAACCAAGGTTCAGATGCTGAAGACAAGCTGAACAGGCAAACTGAGACCTATATTGATAAAGTTAAGGCGGTTGTTAATCAGAGGCTAATGGAACCTGATTTTGGAGTTGAAGAGCTAGCTCAGGCTTTACATGTGAGTGAGGCCACACTGAGGCGTAGGCTGTCTGATAAAGCTAATTTTACGCCAGCCGCGTTCATACGACATTGTCGTTTAGAGAAGGCACGTCACCTATCGTTGCAAGGCAACATGCGAAGTATTGCAGAACTGTCGAATGCGGTTGGGTTTAGTCAGCCGAGTTATTTTTCTCGTTTGTATCAGAGAACCTTCAATTGCCAAATCGATATTCAGAACAAACCAGAATCGCCTTAGGGCCTGTTTACACTATATTAAAGTCATTAAATAGCGTCTTCGCTTCTTTTAGTGTAAACAGGCCCTAGTTAATATGCTCCATAAGTTGTAAGACGTCTTCACGGAAGGGCGTCACAAACCCGTCAAATATCGTCATAAACCCGTCAAAATCCGCCGCTGGGGTACTCACGCCAGAGGCTTTAAGTTAATTTTATTGCACGTTGATCAGCAAGCACACGGTTAACCAGCGTTGTACGTACAGAGTGCAATAAAAAGTGCAATCGTTGAATTAATTCAGGCCGTAAAACAAACCAGGAAGCGACATCATGACTATATTAAACAACTCTTTATCAAAGACTCCAGCACGTTCTCAACGGCTACTTGCAAAAGCCGCTCAGCGGCGCAGCGTGAAGAGCGGGTCACGGCCGTTATCGTTTGCTGAGCTGGTTGATAATCCGTTTTATCGCCGCTTTGCAAAACAAAGCTGCCCAGACGATTTATCTCAAATGATTTCACAATATGGTTTTGAGTCTGCCGCTGATGTTGCGGCTTGCAAAACGGTGCACACGATGAAGGCGAGAATGCCCTCAACCGTGGATCGAGACCTCGTTGATCAAGCTGAATTACAAACGCTGTTGTCGCGCTCAAAACAAGAGGCACAGCGCAGCTACCGCCTTATGCGTCACGCCTTGGCAGTGAATGATCCGATGAATCAAAGTCTGCGCAATATCAATATCCAACCAAACTCATTGGATGAGCCAGAGGCGTCCTCAACAGGAGTGTACTATGCATCTGACTATGCAAAACCTACCACCCTACAGTCTGACCAGTCTCTTGCCGCCTATCTGCGCTACCTTTATCGCATTGCCACTGGGTTGGAGAAAGAGATTGGCATCCTATGCGACCAAGATAGCTCTTACTCTTTGATTAACCGTCGTCCGGACCTTGCTGACTTGGTTCTCAATGAGTCTAATTTGAAAAAAGAAGTGCCAACACTCGAACTGGTCAATGAGATTCTCAGTGCAGGCTTGTCTGATATCGATATGGGTAAGAGTTTCTACCCCATCGCGTTGCCCTATGACCATGTCGCAACCACAACACGAGAAGCGCTTGCGGAGACCGGCGGCGCAGTCATTAACGACATTGCCAAGCGAATATCTGGGTTTGATGTCCGGTCGTTCATTAATCATCGCTGGGCAATAGACCAAGCAGGGCTTCTGGGCCTCATCGGCGCCTTAGACGTTGCGTCGTCTGATGGCAGCACCGTGTCGTTGCTGATAGAAGATGGCTCAGAATCATCAGCGCGGCCACTGACCCTGGAAACGCTCTATAACACAACTGACCTGAATAAAGCCAGCCAGGTCGATCATCTTATGTCCAGTTTAGACCTCGACTTTGACGCGTTGGCACAGCTCGTTGGGCTCTACTCAGTGTCGCAAGAAAACGGGTTGCCGGTAGTCCAACAAGACTTCGCTACCGCATTTCTTTCTAATGATCTAGCATTTGAGCTGCACGCTGTCGGCGATGACAAATCAGTGCATATGGCGGGCGCGCCCGTAAGTGCTCCTTACTTGAGGTCGTTAAATTACCTCGCACGCTTGCATCATGCGACCGGCTTGGCGTTTCACCAGCTTAACACCATACTTGCTCTGCCTGGTGCCGCTGCTAATGCGGCAACCACACCAGACGCTCCGCGCAGTGCTAGCCGATGCGTGACCCCAACCGGTCTGCGCGTATTGGCGAGCTATCCATTGTATCGCGACGCTTTTGGCGTTACGCCCGAAGCCTATGCCGCTTTGTTCGGTGAATTATGCCCATATTGGCGTGCCGATGAAGTCGTCGATGATGGCGGCTCGATCGCCGGTCTGGAGCAAACCGAGGTCTCGTTTTTAGCGACCTTGTTCCAGGAACACGCGCCCACTATCCACCGCGTGATTAGCAATGGCGAAACCTCGCTTCAAGATGAGACTTTGGCAAGCATTGTCGCGCGTGGGCTTGGCTTATCTGCATTGGAACTAGAGACGCTAATCTCGAGACTCGACAGTAATTTTGCCTTAACACAGGGCCTCGATGCCAGAGGTCTTGGCGCTCTCTACCGTTTGACTACTCTGTGCCAAATGCTCGGCTGGCCGCTCTTAACTGGGCTGGATCTAATTGCCAAGCTCAGTCACGGACTTGGTGACAACAATGCACTTTGGAACGCGCTTATTAGCCGCAATGTCACCGCAGACGAGACAGACGCACTGTGCAGCGCATTGGATTGGTTGGTCGCGCTATCTGACTGGATGGTCGAGGCAGAGTTAACGCCAGATAGCTTGTTCGAGTTTTTGACCCCGGCTACAGAGGGCACACTTCGAGCCGACGACGAAGACAGCGTCTGGCTAGACGGGTTTGCAAACGACTTTAACTCATTAAAAGTCAGCCCCGAAATCTTTCGCAATTTTGCAACGTGGCAGGGGTCGACAAACTCTGACATTAGCACATCTACCTGGCACGAACATTTAACTCGTGTCGCCCCGATCTATCGGCCTTCAGGCGTGTTTTTAACCAACACCGACAATGAGATAATCGAGCAGGCCTGTCGTTCCTGTTTGACTGCTGCTGGAGTTGATTTTGAACAAGAAACCAATACCCAACAGTTACATGACTTGGTCATTGACTTAGGGAGCCTGCTTGAAGCGCAAACACAGCTGATACAGTCGCGAGTTGCGTCATTAAGCCCAAGTGTTAATGCAATCAGCGCAGAGCCACTTATCCTATGGTCTCAGACTACTTGCCTCGATCTTCTAGAGGCGCTTGTTGGCCATTCGAGTGAGCAAAACACCCTGTATTGGCTGTCTGAAATAAGGCGTCATATTGCCGTGACCAAGGCCTTCGAACTCGGCGACGTAGACCTCTGGCTTATCGCCTATAAACCGCAGTGGCTTGCGCCCGAATTGGCTGGCGACACACTTGGGGTAAAACCGCTGGATTTAGCACAACTTTTTGCCTTACAGTGTTTCGCCACGGTTCAGGTGGGCCCCGCAACAGACGCCGCTTGGCGCGGGTATTTGGCATTAACTAATGAAGAACAGCCATCACCTGAAGCATCAGAAGAACTCGCTCAATGGACTGCCGGTTGCCGAGAAACACTTGCTTTGCTGATGGGATGCCCGGCAGAAGACATGGTTGTTTACTTGGATGCTTTGTTGGGTGAAAACAGTGTCGCCAACACTATTGAACAGATCGAAACCCTTGCGCGTTATATTCGATTGGCCGAAGAGCTTTGTGTCAGCGCAAGCCATTTATTGGCAATGAAGGGGGTTAGCGATTCGCAGGTGAGCGGTGATTGGAACGGTGCCTCCGTTGCTGCACAAGCGGGACTTGCGCGCTTTCAAAACGGCAGTCAAGTAGCGTGTTTCCGTCAGCAATTGGCAGAGCGCGAACGAGACGCACTGGTCGCCGCTTTTATGCAATCCAAAATCGCGAATGATGATGATTTAAGAGATGAAATCACCGACAGTGAAAAACTCTACAGCTACTTACTGCTGGATGTGAACGTCACCAGCGCGGTCCCCACCAGTCGGCTGGTCGAGGCTACAAGTTCGCTACAACTGTACATTTCTCGCGCATTGGCGGGGCTAGAATCTCATGCTAGCTTTATTGATGCGAATGGGTACGACCGACGCGATGCGCTCGCTGCACAATGGGAACTGGATAAAAACTATCGCCAATGGGAAGCAAATCAGAAACTGTTGCTTTATCCGCAAAACTACATCGAGCCTGAGCTTCGTTACATCACATCACCCGAATTCGACAGTTTGCTACAAGCCGTTTCGGGAGGGGATGTCAGCCCAGACAGTGTAGAGGCCGCGGTCAATGCCTATATGAACGGTCTGGCCAGTGCGTGTGACCTCAGCGTCTGCAGCTTTTTTGCCGAGCGACACACAGACGGCACGGCGATCGAAAACGCCAGCTATCATGTGTTAGCCAAAGCCAAATGGGAGCCTGGGAGATTTTTCTACCGCAAGTTAGATGCCGATTACCAAACGATTGCAGAATTAGCTGACCAAAGCCAGTACCTTAAAGCAATGGATTGGACCTATTGGCAAGAGGTAAGCATACCCAAAACCTTTGAACTGTTTTCCGATGTCACGGTGTGTGTGTTTAAAAACCGCTATTATTTCTTGTGGCTTGAAATTGAAGAACGCCGAAATCAAACGCCTGACGGACCCCAGCCATCTTGGAGACTTCACCCCAGATATATGCGCTGCGATCAAAACGCGCTGGTCGGCCCTATGCTGACACCGGGTGTGTTTATTGAAGGTGAAATCCACAGCAGCATAGATACCTTGACTTTGGACGGTGCGTTTGAATGGTCAGGTTCAAAACCTGTTTTGAATGGAACCTATCATCCAACGCGCGCGCCCGATGGGCTTGTTTATGGACAGTTAAATGAATCTAATGATCGCAGTCCAATCTCTAAGGAAACCTTTACGGTTACGTTTGGTGTTGATTTTATGGGTCAAAGTGGCACGGCGGTTGAGCAAGCAGGCGAAGGCGAAGTACCGCTGCCCTCAGAAACATCAAAGCATAGAGCTGCATTGCATATTCGCTTATCGGAGGGCTGGTCAGACGCCATCATTGATTTGGGTGCTGAGATACTGACACATTTCGATCATAAGGCTCCAAGCGGATACCAAAGTATCTACCCCAATTTAGTCTTGGAAACGAATGCCGTCGCGCTGCAATATACGGTGTCATCTAAGCCCGACACATACTCTACCATCGCTGGTTTCTATGACTATACGAAGGTCGACGGATATAATAGTTACAAACCAGACTCTGCAGATTCAACCATAACATTCCTGCCAGCCACAAAAGGAAGCGCAAACCTAGGCTCCATTGGTATCGCGATAGATTTGGGTGAGCGAGTCTACAAATTCGAAAGCAGCTTAGCCTCAGCACAGGTAAAATCAGTCAAAGAAAATGCCGGCACTAAATTACGTGTTCGATTTGTTATTGAGTTTTTGAAAGAAAACGCTGAGTCGCCGATGATTAGTACTACCGAGACTATCGTTAGACTCACAAATAGCTTTGACTCAAAAGGTCCTGTAGAACTGAAGAGGGTCAGTCACCACCTGGATTTGTACACCGCAACCTGCTCACATTCTACCGATGAACAGTTTTCTGAAAGCTTTTCTCTACCAAATGATTGGTCCTTTGACGGCGAAACCAAAGCCAGTATTACTGTAAAAGCCGAGGTCACACGCGAATTCGGCAGCTTGAAAATCATAACCAACACTGGTACTGGAGAGAAGACGATACAAAAAGTTAATACAATTATCGATATCGGTAAATTTGATTTGCGCCCACCGACAGGTAAAAACAACAGCGCTTGGGTGGAAACAGGCGAACACGGCAGTCGCAACTTTATGCATCTTACTGATAAGGAGAGTCGCCTTAATGATGACACTTTTGTGCTCTTGAATTCCTCTTCTGTGTTGTCAAAATTAGCTAAGACCATGCCGCGCCCAGGTGGCTGTGAAACCCTGTTCACGGCTAAGAACCAGGAACAGGCCGAAGATTACGGTACTTTTTTTGAGTCTGACAGTTTTCCGGCCACGTTGGATGAAATTTACGCTGATGACACAACAGAACTCAATCCTGCTCGCCTGCCACACCGTGATTTTGACTTTGACAGTGCCTATGGTGCTTACGGGTGGGAGGTGTTCTACGATATACCGGCCGCTATTGCGGGCGGCTATGCCAGTAGTGGGCAATTTGATTTGGCACTGAACTGGTTGCAAAAAATCTTTGACCCACAGCTTGAAATACCGTGGCGCGTTAAACCCTTAGCGAACGCGACTGCACCGCAAGATGGCTTGGCTTTCGATACCGGCGAGGTCATCGTAGACCCAGACCGAATCGCGCGCGATTATCCATTTTACTATCAGCAAGCCACCATTCGCCAATACCTTGAAGTTCTTTTAGAAGCCGGTGATGCGGCTTATGAAGACCAAACACAAGAAAGCTTACAAAGAGCTAAGGCGCTGTACGTGTCTGCCAAACAGCTTTTTTCAGACACACTACCAGAGATATTACAGAGTGTCAGCAACACACCCTGGCTCGACCCGACCCTCGGAACGGCCTCAGCGGACAACTATGATGGCTTTCTGCCGCCCTATAATGACGAGTTAAAAGGCATTCACGCTACGCTAGAAGCACGATTAAGTAATCTGCGCCAGTGGCTTGATTTACAAGGCGAGCCGTTAAACGTGCCGCTTCTGGCACAGTCAATTGATCCTAGGCAGCTGCAACGCAGCGCCAAGGCCGCGCTCACTTTAAGAGGAGCAAGTGCCGAAGAAGCCGAACAGATAGACTCACCGCTTGGTTTCAGCTATGTGATTAAATCAACCAAGGGCTATCTGAACAACCTGAAGCTGACCAGCCATCGCCTACAAGATGCGAATGAAAAGGAAGGCGGCTCGCAGATGGAAGAGTTCCGTATGGACGCGGCTATTCGAAAATTAGAACGCGCTGTCGACTTGCATGGCTTTGCGATTATGGCGGCAGAAAAAGAGGTGGCCATCAAACAAGCAAATGTGTCAACGTCAACAATTGCTCTAACAAATCATCTAGCTCAAGTCTTGGCCAAACAGTTTTTGGCCACAGCAGATACCGCGAAAGCGGCGATTACCCGAATCAAAGCAAGCACTATGACTATTTCTAATGTCATGCTTCAAGTGTCGGGTTCTGTGAAAGCCACAATACCGAATACATTTGGTTTTTCCAACGGTGGACAAAATCTCGAACAAGCAGAAATGATCTCGAGCAGTCTGAAAATCAGCCGTTTCTTGTTTCAATGGGATGCCGGTGAAAAATCGAATAAAGCGAAAAGGTCTTGGGATAAAGCCGCAGAACAGTTTTTCAAAACAGGTGAATTATCAAGCGCACTGGGTGCAGCATCCCTGGCACTACAAAAAGCGAACATCGCTTTAGATCAAGAAAAAGCAATGCTCGATGAGCTTAATTTGCAGGCTGATGGTGCGCAAAATTTGCGTAATGAGTGGGACCTTGTGTTTGGTGGAACTCGTTTTTATAAACCGTTCCGTGAAGACTTAGAGTTACTGTATGCCGAAGAATGGGCGGCGACACAGGAATTTTGCAGGCTGTTAATAAAACTCTACGACGACGAAACCCAGCAAGGCAACGGCGCAACATTTTTGCGCACCACAAGCCTTGGCAGCGGTGTTACAAAGTTTAACGCCCCACATCGCCTGGCGGTGGAGATTGAGCGTCTGGAGACGGCATATCTTCAGGCTGCGCAGGGTAGGGCAAGCGAGACGAGCGAAGTACCGTTTGTTCTTAGCGAAGTGCCTGCCTTAGGGCAAGATCACTCAGCGCTTGAAGCGTTGGTGACCAATGGTGAAGTGTATTTTGAGTTGACCGATGAGATGTTTGATGTGTTCTACCCAGGGCAATACGATCGCCGTATCCAAAGTATCAATATTAACTTTCCCGGTTTAGCCAAGGCTGGCATCAACCCACATGCGCGCCTGACACAGACCTCGAACACTCGATATCTGACGCGCGAGCGTAGTCAGGCAAGGGGCGCAAAAATCCGCAAAGACCGACACGCACTTCAAAGCCTTGTGCTTGGCGCATGCGAGGTCGATTCTAAAGAGATGGACGCACCCGATGGTCTTCTCAAACGATTTCAAAACACCGGAGTTACTTCTTGCTGGCACCTCGTTATTCCATCTGTGCTGGAACTCAAACGTAGCAAATCAGACAATGGTCGAAACCGTGCCTGGCGCGACGCAGCGACCAAGCGGTATGACGCGCTAAAACCGCATCTGTCAGAGATTGAATTGAAAATTCGTTTCTCCGGTCGTTGGTAGTTGGGAACCTTGTTACTGGTGCTATTTTTGAACATACAATGCGAGGGAGGGAAGGTGGGGCAAGATAAGGTGTCAGGTCTTGTCTTTTGCCTTCCCTTTATAAATGCAGTGACACAACACATTTCAAAAGGAGTTTGAAATGTCTAGACCACTACGGTTGGGTTTGCCACGCCTAAAGTAGCTCCATGCATGCCGCTAAACGTTGCGGTTGTAAATTCTTACCTGATTATAAAAAAGTTTCTCAGGTTTAAACCTCTCTTACTCGAATTGATACAGCAAGGCGACGCATATCATCAAGAGGGAGAAATTCGACCGTAACCATAGAATCGACACCGTCAATCGTCATTATCTGTTCAACAACATATCTATCAAATAGGTCGACGTTGCATCTTCCTCCAGCAACTGAATATAACTCAATCACAAACTGCTCACCTAAGACATTAACTGTTAAAAAAACGGTTGTTTGGATTGGAACACCACCCGTATCAAAACCCTCGCTCAATGATAAGTCTATGATTAGACTACCTATACCATCCGCAATGATATAACTTGTAGGTGTTGCTGTAACTCCGATCGATGAACTAAAAGACCCGGACGAACAGCTAACTTCCCGCATGAACGTCGCATCTGCACGCAGCTGAGAACTGGTTTGAGCGTGAGCAGGTAATACTAACGAATTGATAATTGGCTTAGTCCATATGCTAGGAGCTAGGGAAACAATCGCACCTGAACCAACAATCTTTTTTAACGCACTTCTTTTTGTATCTTTCATCTTTGAATAATAGTAAATTTTGAGGGAGCGTATCATATTAGCTGAATACGCTAAATCCATTTATAAAATACCAACTTCTAGTGGGTAGTTAATGCTTATGGCTCAGAATACATTTTTGTACCACTTTGCTTCTGCACTAGGTTGATTAAGTAGCTTAAACTTTCGCTTAAAAACGCAGAATAGGGGATTTAAAAATCTATTGCAAGCAAGATTTTGCAGGTGTTTTGTATCATGTAAGGTCATGAGGCAACCGCCAAGAAGATATCTACGAAGATGACGCTGATAAAAGACTGTTCCTGGCTGTTTTGGGTGACGTATGTTCTCACTACAATTGGGCCTGCCATGGTTATTGCTTAACGAGCAGTCTTTATCACCTTATCATTGAAACGCCAGATGCAAAATCATCAAAGAGGCAAAAGGCAAGACCTGACACCTTGGGGTTTTATGCTCAGTGTTGTATATGCCCCACCAATGAATCAGTTTGGTTAATTCGGTGTCAATGATTTAAATAACAAAGTTGGTTTGTCGCACCATAATTAGATATGGACATTACCTACGTAAAAATAATACAGTGGGTCAATGATTATGATTTACGGAGTCAGCGAGGAAAGCAGAGCTATGCTTGCTTTAATTAAGGAAGAGTTTGATTATCTATCTTACCCCGAAGAGCTAATCGAAACATATGATCGCAGTTTTAATAAGATTGTAGACACGTTATGACCCTTATTAAAGGAAACACTCTCTCAACAAGGCCTGCCAGGTTGGATACGCTGACTTCATTAAGATTTGTTGCGGCAGCCATGATTATGCTTTTTCACGGCGACCAGTACTTTGGGATAAAGGGGCTTTCTTCTTTATTGTATTTGGGTCAAGCCGTCAGTTTCTTTTTTGTTTTATCCGGTTTCATACTGACTTATGTCTATTCGAAGGTTGAAGGCAGAAAAGGTTATTTAAAATTTATCTGGGCTCGCTTGGTTCGTATTTGGCCGGCTCATATAGCGGTTATAGTCATATTATGTATTCTTCTTCCATTTGAATTCTGGACGTTACCTTCAGATAACTATCAACTTTATTCACTGTTTAATGTGCTCCTGGTTCATAGTTGGATTCCGCTTGCTCAATCATTTTTTAGTTTAAACGCCGTTTCATGGAGTATTTCAACAGAACTCTTCTTTTATCTTTTATTTCCATTTTTAATCTATAAATGGGATAAGACATGGCATTGGAAATTAGCTTTAAGTGCAGGGCTTACACTTCTATTGATTGGAATCGGTCATGCTCTGTCACTTCCACGAAATTCAACAGATGAATTGGCGCTGTCCGGATTGATTTATATCAATCCATTAGCCCGCTTATTAGAATTTGTGATTGGCATGGTAGCCTGTTCACTTTACCGTCAATGGAGCTCGTCCAGCTTGAGCTTTGTCATGGCATCGATATTGGAAATAGGTATTGTGACAATAGTGTTGGCGTGCATGTGGAATTTGGCATTAAATTCGAATTTGGCCTGGGCTACTTGGCTACAAGGTAGTCGAAATGCAGTATTCTTTGGTGCAATGATTATTGTTTTTTCATTTCAAAGAGGCGTTCTATCATTGCTTTTAAAGTGGCGTGTAATGGTTTTTTTAGGTGAATTAAGTTATGGGCTTTATCTGATTCACACCATAATATTACGTCTTTATGCATACCATGCAGCCAATATTCAAGATCACTTTTGGCTTGCGTATTGTTCGTATTGGATTCTATCGCTTGTGTTTGCGTATTTGATTTATATATCAATAGAAACTCCTTGTCGCAGGGTATTGATTGGCTTGCCTACGAAATTAAACCGTGCTTTCAGAAGCGGTAATATTAGATTTTCGTGGATTACAGCCTGGCATAAATATGGAGTTTTGCGTAATGTATCGTTTTATGGCTTGTTGACTCTTTTATCGTTTTCTATTGTATTAGGTTCACTAAACTCTGAGAAACTAGCCTTAGTCAACTCTAAAGAGGTTGATGGTTTCCCGTCGCTGCTGAATGAACCTTTGCAATTTTCCAATGAACTTACTTTAGTTAAATTATTTACTGAGAAAACGCTTAACAATAATGGATTAAAGTTGGTTTTTGTATGGTCAGGCAGTAAAGACATTGAGCTAATTCAGAACGTAGGAGTGCATTTGCTTGATAGTAATGGAAAAATTATTCACCTATGGGATTACAAACTAAGTGAGCGCGAAATCAGCTTGAAAAAAGGGCATTTCCTCTTAAAAGAGATTGAGGTTCCAAAAGAACTGTTATTGACGTCAAAAAGAATGGGAATAGCGCTTTATATACCCCCAAAAGATATTATTCCCATAGAGCCAAGTATGTCAGTTTTGTCCGATTGGGGGCATGGACGGTTTCTAATAAATACGGAACAGATACTTGAGTTCATAGATACTGAACTAATTGAAACTAATGGAGAAGGCCGATAGTTTTAGACCTTATTTTTGAGCTTCATCAATGTATGTGCAGAAACAAAGATTCTGGCGATTTCTAGTGTTTAAGAGTTAGTAAGTGTGGTCATGAAGTTGTATTGTTGTAGCTAACCGACAGAAGGAGTTTGTTCCAGATCAACACTGTGTTTTTCGTTAGCGTTCACAAAACTATCAGAGCATGAACGAGCGGCAAGCACGCGAAACAGTGCAATTGTAGAGCCTTATAATGGGAGAGGGCATTCACTTGGAGAACCACTACTATCGAAAGTAAAATTATCAAAGAGGCAAAAGGCAAGGCCTGACACCTTTTTTGTTGTCGGCTGATCATCAACCGGCCAATGCTTTAAACTCTAGTGGTGGATCACAAAGGCTTTATCCTCATTGTAAGGGTTGTAGCAATCGGCAAGGCGTCAAGTAACACAAACTAAATGTAAGCGAACACAATGACAGATATTGAGACCCTTTTACTTACACAAAAAGAATGTTGTGAATTTTATGATGCTGTTTTTTCTCCTATTAATAATGAACAGTTGGTAGTTATTTCTGATGGGGTTTATGAAGGTGATCCTGTTGAAGGTGTACGCTATCAGTCACCAAAACATATGACTGGGTGGTGGGTAACTACGGACAGGTATAATGGAGATGTTGATTCATTGAAAACCGTTCACTTTTCTCACATTATAGAGAAACGGCCTGACTTGGCTATTTATATGGCTTTGCCTTCTGGCTATCGATTTATACTTGGTGGTGCTGATGATTCAGTCTGGTTTGATGAAGTTGTGGCAAAAGAACCATCATGAAAACGTATTCATAGATCAAGTTCATAAGATGGCGTTCATCTAGAATTATGTTAAATTGGCAGACATTAGCCTCTATCTAAATTAATTATGTAAGACGTCATTGTCTGTTGTATACTCAATGCGGCCATTGGCAAAGAGACAAGCGGATATAGAGAAACGACTCATTTGATTCCGCGAAATATGCGACATTATTCCGATGAAGAAAACTGTTAAGAGTCAAACAAGGAGTTAGAGAATGATAGATGTTCTGGTAAAAGTAGTTGATAGAACCATACAATTACTAGAAAAGAGGGAGAAGAAGAAGCGTGAGTTATTTGAGGACTATATAAAGCCAATATTCGTTGATATGGAGAAAATCCACACAAATTATTTAGAAGGTTTTGTGAATCTAATGAATGATTTCAATAAAGACCCAATGCCACCTGAGCACTATAGAAGTAGGCTACTATCTAAAAAAGTAGAGCTCGAGTCTGCTAGGGTAAAAGTTCACTCTATTGCTAAACATCATGCTTATGGCAATCTTGAAAATTTGCCTCCAGTAATGACACACTTTGTTACGCTATGTTTGCAATACTTTCGAATATCATCAGGAGAAATAAGAGATTACGCTGGCCATTATACTGACTTGATATCTTTAATTGATGGGTACTCGAATAATGCTGAAATGGTTTTAGACCCATTAGATCAAGGGACAATAGAGCGCTATACATCACTTCACATGTTGGGCAGGTACAGTATGGGAACCTTGGGTAGCGATGTAGATAAAATTACATATTTAAGGGTCAAGCGACAAAACGGCGAATTTACGGAGGAGCAAGCGGTTTGCATCATGGGAGAGGTAACTGATGAGGATACGCAAGGTTGGGAGATTGTAGAGAAACAGGAGCATCCAATGCTAAAAAATAAGGGAACGTTAGGTCAAAACTTAGAAATAACAATAAGCTATCTCAGAAATACATGGAATGAAATCACAGATTGCTATGCACAATGTCAAGCTCAGTTATTGTAGCGCTCTTGACAAGGTAGTTTATCAACTTTAAGCGCATGACAAGTTTTTTGAAGTTTAACTTCGCATAACAGCATTTATGTTCAATTAGAGAGCTGAAAGGCTCTCTAATTGAGTTTGACCAAATGTCCCTTAAGGGCAAATCTCTGTCATTTATAAATAAATATCTAACCAAAAAGAGGGTGCTTAACTATTTGCTTTCTACCATCGCCCCAGTCGATTTCTATAGTTGGGCACGCCACATCCGCTATTTTTCTTTCCAAGTGTGATTTAAGCGATTTAATCTGGTAGTCCTGACCAATGACTGAGTTAGTCAATTGTCGTTGGTAAAAAATGCTCCTGACATCACCAATCGTATATTCGTTATTACCATCATCGTAGAGAAGTCCTTTTTCTTCATCGATTATCCAGCCTTCAAATTGTCCGTTTAATTTAATCATACTGTTTTCTTATTATTTGGACGTACAACTAAACCATTAAATTATTATCTCTGTAAGTTATTGATTTTATCTCTTTCAAGCTCAAAAATTTAATACTTTACTTGTAGAACACTTAAAAGCTCATTTTGAAATCACTTTACAACTAAAGTATTAAATTTTTTGTCCATTTTTCTACGATAGGTCAAACTCAAGCAATATATTAAATATTTAAATTTCATAGGCTAGATTTTGTAGATTTGAAGATTTCCATTTCAATTAATTTGATTACTGACTACAAGGAACTAGTCAAGTAACATGATTGGCTATTTTTCTGAAAAAATGATCGTATCCTTTAGCCATATTTTTGTAGTCACCAAAGAACGTATTTTTCGTCCATTTTCCATATAAATTGTGAATTTCTTGCGTTTTAGCTTTAGCTTTTGATTTCAATTCAATGAGCTGTGACACAAACAAACCAGCCATAATTGCATTAATTACCCCATGAGATGACGTTGGATCAAGAACGAATGCAGCATCTCCAACTAGAAACCAGTTATTACTGGATACTCGCTTTGCAATTCTCCACGTTACATCAGCAGCTTTAACTTTCCCATACGGGAATCCATTCTGTATTTGATCCGGTAACCACATTCCTTTTCTGACTACTGGTTGGAATACATCAAGTCTTACCCAACTAGTAGTCTCGTGGTTAATTGATGCCAACCATGTCCAACCTGATTCATTCCAATGCAACTCTGGAATTCGAAATTCTCTGTTATTTGAGCATTTTACTAGACCATAGTATGCTAAAAGCTTAGGGGAGTAATAGTCGAAGCCAATGTTCAGTCGTTTTGCTAATAACCCACTTCTACCAGCCGCATCAATGACATATTCTGGCTCTATGGTTATATCTTGGAAGTGAACTTTAACTATTTTTCCTATTGCATCATAGGCGAATTTTTTAGGTTTGTGGTTAAATAGAACGGTTGCTCCTAAGTTTTTTGCCTTCAGGAGCAACACATGGTCTAGCTCACTACGTAAAAACTGAAAACCTTTCCAGCTCATAGCTTCATTGTAAGGTGTATAACTTAATTTGCCATTGACAATATTGGTAATTCCTTTATGACGAATAGATGATAATTTTAATGCCGTTTTCTTGACACCAAGCTTTTCCAATAATGGTTCAATCGCAGGATGTAGTGTTTCACCTGGAGCGTGGCGAGGAAATTTAGTCTTATCAACAATTGTTACTTTTTTTCCTTGTCTTAACAATTGAATAGCACATGCGCACCCTGAAGGACCAGCACCTATAATTAGCACATCAGTCTTTAAATTGAGTCGCTTGCCATTCACCATTCTTGTCTCTTATTAATACAGTTATTGAGTCAGCATATATAACCTGCAATTTGTCATAGCCGACCCACACTTTATCCATAGGCTTACCTTCTGTATATGGAGTATCTAGTGCTTCAAATATCTCAAATCGGTAGCTGTAGTCATTATTTATTTTGGAATTTGTCTTTTTTAGGGCTTTTTGGAGCTCTTTGTCTTGTTTAGGAATTGCTTGGGTAAAGGAAAAGACAGTATATTTAGTCTTATCGGCGGTAGTAATCGCATTGAGTGATTGATATACGCGTGCCATCACTACAGTTCTTGCTAGATAATCTTTATGATCAATTTTACCAATTTCACTATGATTAAAAATGTTGTTAAGTGCTCCTTTAACATAGTCACTATAGTCTAGGTTCGAATACTCTATTATTCGTTTCTCTTCATCAATAATTTTTGGACCATATGATCCATCCCAAGGTTCACTTCCATTTTGCCCTATTGTGCTATCTAATAATGGTGTCGCTGTTGCATACCTTTTGCTTGGTTGAAACGTTCTTGTTACATCTGGCGCTGCTGCTGGCCAATATGAACTAAGAGCAGCACAAAGTTTAGCATCTTCAGGGAATGGACTACCGAGCCCATGAGTGCTGAAAAATGTTACAACAGCCTCATCTTCGCCACTGGGATCGATAGATTGATCAATACTCACATCCCACCCAGGCGCAAACACGCCAGAAGCTCCATCAGTCAACATAGAGTTTCGATAATTATGCTGAGGGGGTATTCTTCCTCCAGTTCCCCCTTGTACATTAAGCTGCCCAACGATTGCTGTCATCGTATCATCTCGACCATTGAAGCCAGCTTCTTTCAGCTCAATATTAGCAGCAATACGTTGATCAGCCAGAGTTTCTGGAAGACCTGGGTTTTGTGGCCAGATCGTTTTTTTTATTGAACTGGGTGCCGATTGTTCCCACCACTGCATGAGTCCGCTCTGTTTTACTTTTACAAAATAATCTGGAGGTGTAACGACGCTATATGCTGCAAGCTTTTTTGGTACCTCCATATTCAGAGATGGACAATGGGCTTCGATCCATCCATCACCTGTATAGTCGAGTATATGTTTCGCTCTATAGCCGCCTTTACTTACAATACCTGCAACATTTTCAAGTTCATTTAAATCTTTTTCTTTAGCACCTTCATAGTCGACAGCAAACCGTGCATGTACATACTCAGGACCAAACCTAGCTCCTCCAGAGTTAGCTGGTAAATTTATAGATGATGAAAATACACTACTCCCTATCTGGTCTGATACAGGGACATTAAAAGTTAGTATTTTAGATTTTTTTGTACCAGGCTTTTTGTATGTTGCTATTGAAACTAAACTTTTATGTGCAACAGGCATTAGTAACCCTGGACCTACGTCATCCTCACTTGCAAAGTGCGCAATTCCTTCTGTAAATACAAAAGGTGAGTTAGATAAGTCTGGTTCGTGCCAACCTCCATCATGTCCAAGTTTTCCAAACATCAAGTGTATTCTACGAATTTTTTCGTTAAAATGTTTTGCTGTCAATTGGATATCAATATCTTGCCCGATCAAACATTCTTTACCAGAAAATAATTTATGCACAGGTACCCAAAACTTCCTATCCATATCAGTAACGCTTCTTTTTCTATTCACTTCTTCATTATTAATAACTGAAATTCCAGCTGTTTTGTCTATATCTTGATTAGTTTCATTCTGGTTATAATTATGATTATTTGTGATAAATCTCATTGGTCCATGCTCGTATTCTTTACCATTTACCAACGCGGCAATATATGCTGCATATCGACAAGGTAATACACGGATTTTTTTACCGCTCGATTTATCTTCAGGCATATATCCTCGCGCTTTTTCGAGATATTTTGCCTCAGATGTTCCAACACGTGATATCCCAGTGCGCGAATAACACATGTCTGCATGTTTTTGATGAACGGTATTAATAGCTGGTCGGTATTCTTTTGCATAAACGACTATAGATAATGAAGCACCTTCTGCTGACTTTCTAATATCTTCCAGTGAAAATGGTTTGAGTCCGTATACAAAATTCTCCATTAATTCTAGGTCTGCTGGAGTTGGATACTTTTTAATCTTGTGTGATTTCCCCCCTCTTCGGTATGAAGTAACGTTCGGTGATGCTAGTCCATGAAAAAGCAAACTCCGTGCAGGCTTTCCAGGCTCAATTCCACGTTTACCAGTAACAGCGAAATCTTCAAAGCCAGGCGCGTCTCTGTTTATAGAATCTAAAGGGCGAAGTAATTCTTTTGATAAGTCATCAGCACATATATCAAGGCCATGTTGATTAAATACCTCTTGCCAACCACTTTTAGATAATCTTGATAAAACCTTACTCGTTTCAATTAAGATATTTTTTTTTCTAACCATAATTCCTCCTAAATTAATTCATAGTCTCAAGAATAAGAACACCATAATTTAATAATTTGAAATCGAAATGGATAAATTTATCTACCTCAATTACATCTGAGTCACCGTTTTCTAGCACTACATCATACTTTGCGTCGCTACCATCACGTGGTAGCAAAGGGTCTTGAGGGTTAGGGCGATATATACCAGCCGGAGGTAGCCAAAAAAGTTGATAAGAATTATCTACCATTGCTGCTCTCTCTATTTGTTGAGGAGGTAGTGATTTTATTTTCTTTGACGGTACTTTTATTTTTAGTAAATCACCGCCTTTAGAGTTGGCCCAAAAAGTAGGCGTACCCTTTAACTTAGCAACAGTATGAAACCCAGGAGCTCTATCAATCACATGATCAATGAACACTTCTTTATTGTCACCATATACATAATATTCAAGGCTATCTGGATAAGGCGCGTTTTTATCAAATTGATGAAAAAGGATGATTTTTTCAATTTTAACTCTTACGGAATTTTCAGTAGTTCCAGGAACTATCTCTGTATTTCTTGTTGGTTTATAAGTTAACGTAGCTTTGGGTAATTCCTTGATAGTGCCATTTCCTATATCTGGAAGTGAAAGGTGATCGTGAAATATATCGACTCTCCCGTCACCATATTGTGAATTTCTTAACTGGTTATATGCAGTTTTGTCTTTTTCTTCGACTAAGCTTCCCAATAAAATAATCTGAAAGTGGTGGCGAGGGTCAGCTAGGATAGGCGTGTGCGTCATATATAAGTTATCAGCACTACTACCACCAGTAACAAAGCCATGATAGTGTTTTAGGTGGTGCCTGTGCCCAGGTGATGGAGATCCAATATTGATAGAGCCAGAATCCATAACTTTTATTGTCCCTGTCATGCCATGGTGGTACCTGCAAACATAATCAATATTCCCAGATTTTAAAAACTCTATTGGTGCAGACTCACCACCTGGTAAAATTGGTCCTGCATTAAAATAGTTGCTGGAATTTGAGGTGGTCTCAACAGAATGTACTACCGAATCTAGGTTTCTCCATACAACAGAAGTTTCAATTGGGATTTGAATACTAGGGAAGTGCCCATTCTTAATATCTACTACAATAGTTGCCATAACTGCTCTCCTTAATTTTGATGATTTTTTTATTACATGCCAAACCAAATACAATACTTCTCACTGTATTGT
>JBOEHE010000058.1:0-14775 GCA_050633785.1 Arenicella sp. | reverse complement strand
ACTTAAAGGCGCCTCAATGCTTGAGCCTCCTCCACTGGCAGGAGCTTGAACCGGTTGAGCGGCGTTGCCTGCCGCAGCAGCTGGCGCAGCAGAAACACTGATATCAGCATCGCTGGGACCCACCACCACATCAAACTTTTGCCCATCAACGACAACAGCATATGCCTCAACCTCATTACCAGCTGATGTTTTTGCAGTTTTTTCAGCCGATACGTTCTGTACAGCCTGACTATCATCCTGAGCTACTGGCATTGGTTCAAATGCACTTGCATCACCACGGTTTTTCAAGAACTTCATGCCTATTTGAGGAAATAATGCATAAATCAATACATCATCAATTTCGTTCTCAGCCAGAGAAATGCCTTCTTCTTTAGCCAATTTACGAGTCTCATCAGTTAAAGAATCCATTTCATCCGCTATACCATCTGCCGGACGAGTAGTAATCACTTCCCCACCTTCTTCAAGCACTTTATTTTGCAGTGCCTGGTCTACGGGTGCAGGGGCAGCACCATACTCTCCGAGTAAAACACCACGGGTTTCTTTGGTGATTGACTTATATCGTTCACCCGTGATGACATTTAATACTGCCTGAGTTCCAACAATTTGCGATGTCGGCGTCACCAAGGGGATATAACCAAGATCAGCCCGTACTCGAGGTACCTCGGCCAATACATCACCCAAACGATCACCGACACCCTGATCTTTAAGTTGTTTCTCCATATTAGTCAACATACCACCAGGAACCTGAGCATTGATAATACGAGCATCAACACCTTTAAGCTCACCCTCAAATTGCCAATATTTCTTACGAACTTCTTTAAAGTATTCTGCAATCGGTTCAAATCGCTCTAAATTCAGACCAGTCTCATGCTTAGTGCCTTCAAACATCGCCACCACAGTTTCTGTCGGAGAGTGCCCATAAGTCAGGCTCATTGAAGAAATTGAGGTATCCACAATATCCAAACCGGACTCAACCGCTTTTAATATAGTAGCCGTGCTAAATCCAGTCGTAGCATGAGCATGCAGGTTGATTGGAATATTTACCGCATTTTTTAAACCTTTGACCAACTCTTCTGCCACAAAGGGAGTCAACAAACCCGCCATATCTTTGATACAAATTGAGTGACACCCCATATCTTCAAGCTTGCGCCCCATATCTACCCAACCCTGGATACTATGCACTTCACTGACGGTATAGGAAATTGTGCCCTGGGCATGCTTGTCATTATCGATGACAGCTTTAACAGCAGTTTGGAAATTACGCACATCGTTCATTGCGTCAAAAACACGGAATACATCCATGCCATTAACGGCAGCACGTTCAACAAACTTGTGCACTACATCATCAGCATAATGGCGGTAGCCCAACAGGTTCTGAGCTCGCAGCAGCATCATTTGCTGTGTATTAGGCATCGCTTTATTCAATTGACGCAACCGTTCCCATGGGTCCTCGCCAAGGAAGCGAATGCACGAATCAAAAGTAGCCCCTCCCCAGGTTTCCAGAGCCCAATAACCAATTGCATCGAGTTTTTCAGCTATGGGAAGCATATCCTCCAAACGCATACGCGTGGCGAAAAGAGATTGGTGGCCGTCACGCAACACCACGTCATTAATCAATAATTTAGACATGTTTAAACCTGTAATTTAAAAGCTTGGGTACAATTCACTGTACAATGGGATTTACTGCAAAAAGGGTTAATAATTTTGTGCAATCAGGATTCGCGATACTTCTTAACCGCTATAGTAGCTGCCGCCACTTTACGCGAAAAGTCATGGTCCGAAGAGCCGGATACTGGTGCATTCGCCGTCAAGGGGATTGGTTCAAGAGGGGTTTCAAATCGGCCACATAATCGGGCGATTACACTGACAACCACCACCAAAACCGTCAATAACACAAAAACCGTGCCCATACCTAATAGTGCAATTTCAGCACTTTTAATAATTTGCTCATTCATAGAACGAAAAATATCCATTTTTAGGGTATATTTCAACCCAAAAACAGAATTATTATGTGAATAAAGCATGATTTTCATGCAAATATTCGATAAGACAGCTCTTTCTGCCTGATATGACGGTTTTCAGGTACTCTGTTTACGATAAAAACCCATTTATTAACAAGCAAAAGTTTTATGCAACAAACGCTGATTTTAGCCTCCTCATCTCCTTATCGAAAAATGCTACTGGAAAAGTTAACACGCGATTTTATCTGCGTATCTCCAGAAATTGACGAAACCCCACTAGCCAATGAAACAGCTCAACAATTAGTGCAGCGTCTAGCCACAGAAAAAGCCCAGGCGATAGCCAAACAATACCCTCAAGGCCTGATCATCGGCTCAGACCAAGTTGCCATTCATGGTCAATCTATTGTCGGCAAACCCGGAAACCATGAACGGGCCGTCCAACAACTGCTATCTGTGTCAGCAAAACACGTAACTCTATATACCGGTTTAACCTTGTTGAATGCTGCAAGCGGTAAAATACAATCAACCGTTGTCCCGTTTCAGGTTAAATTTCGGGAATTAACACTTGAGACTATAGAAGCCTATCTAAAAGCCGACCAACCCTATCAGTGTGCAGGCAGCGTTAAGGTGGAATCACTCGGCATCGCACTGTTAGAAAAAATGACAGGGGATGATCCCAATGCATTAATCGGTTTACCATTAATCGAGTTGGTCACCATGCTCAACCACGAAAACTTTTCAATATTTACGACATAAGAATACACGATAAGATCTATTAATAAGCACATGCTACAAAATATCACTCCTGTAATTCTCACCTATAATGAATCGCCTAATATAGCCCGAACATTGGATGCACTAAACTGGGCAAAAAAGATATTCGTTGTTGATAGCTTCAGCACCGATGACACTGTCAACATATGCGCCAATTATCCTAATGTAAGCCTGATACAACGTAAATTTGACCAGCATGCCACTCAGTGGAATTTTGCTATTGATCAAGCTAAAAATGCTGATTGGATATTAGCACTCGACGCCGATCATGTCGTATCACCAGCTCTAACTGAGGAGCTATCAATACTCCAGCCAGAACAAGAGATTGATGCTTATCAAGTCCACTACCAATACCTGATCAACGGTAAACCGTTACGCAAATCCCTTTACCCTCCCTTGTTCGCGCTATACCGGCAAGGATCAGGACGGTATTTACAAGACGGCCACACTCAAAGAATGCACATAAAGAGCGGCAAGACATCAAGTTTAAACAGTTTTATCCAACATGATGATCGAAAATCATACCAACATTGGTTAAATGCTCAGCACAAATATGCTCGATTAGAAGTTAAAAAACTCCAACAGACCCCCTTCTCCCAGCTGAGCATCAACGATAAAATCAGAAGACTACCATTCATTGCGCCAATGCTGGTAGCCCCTTATTTATTGATATTCAAAGGTTTATTGCTCGATGGCATGACTGGCATTACCTATGTCAAGCAACGCTTAATTGCAGAAAATATTCTACAATACCACCTGTTTATCAAGACCAGAGATTAATACCATTGCTGGGTCTGCAAGCTTGACCACAAACCTGAAAAAAATGAAACTCCCAAGCCTCTGGAAACCCGATCCAACAATGCAGGTCGCAAGGAGTAATCAACCATTTTTTCCGCTTGAATTTTCTCTCTGGCGACGAAACTCACATCACCAAAATCGTCAATCAAACCTAAACGCTGCGCCTCTTCACCACTCCAATAAAGTCCGCTAAATATATCGGAATCATCACTCAAACGTTCGCCTCGACCACGCTTAACAGCTGTTATAAACTGCTGATGGACTTGTCCCAGCATGGCTTGAGCATGTGCTAAATCACTTTCCTTTCTCGGGGAAAATGGGTCAAGCATCCCCTTATTGCTGCCAGCTGTTACCAAACGACGCTCAACCCCTAATTTATTCATTATTTCCACAAAACCAAAGCTACCCATACGAACCCCAATAGAACCAACTACACTGGCAGGGTTAGCATATATTTCATCAGCTGCTGAAGCGATATAATAGCCGCCAGATGCACACAAATCACCTACAACAGCATACAGAGGTTTCTCAGGATATTTAGCTCTCAGACGTACCATTTCTGCATTAATCTGATCTGATTGAACAGGTGTCCCGCCCGGGCTATTAATCTTGAGAATCACACCTTTAGAGTATTCCGCTGCGAACGCCTTACGCAGGGACTGGATCATTCTGGATGCTGTTACCTGAGACCCTGAACCTCCAATCACTCCATCTAAAACCACGACAGCCGTATGATCTTTAAGCCCCATGATATTCTTTGGTGACCAAAAAGCCAGCACCAACACAACCATCAGATACGTAGCTATTAGAGCTTTTATCAAAAAGCCCCAACGGCGTTTACTTTTCTTTTCCTTCAAATAATCTTCAGCAATCAAAGCCAGAATGCGCGTTGTTTCGTGTTGCGAACTGGCCTGAGCTGTTATCTTCTGTTCCAGTTGTTTATCTTGTTTACTTTTAAATATCATATTCCAACCTTTATTAAGGGATTAATGAATTCATTATAAATAGCGATTTTCCGCTATTCACACAATACTCAAGTTTTCAAAGCGACCGTATTATCATCCAGATATAAGGAACCATCTAGCTCCGTCACAGCTAACGCTTCCAAACCAATGCCAAAACAAGGCCCACCGGTACACGCACCGGAACCCGGTTCATATAAAGCGCCATGCGTTGAACATACCAGAAAGTCTCCCTCTTCTGTAAAAAAGCGCCCAGGTTTCATATCCAGGTTGACGGCAATATGCCCACAACGATTTTTATAGGCCCTGATGACCCCATCAAACCGAATTGCAAACGCAGGAATTGACTGTCCGTTTTCAACAACATCAAAATTCAATCCATCGCCGCCATTACATAAATGGGAGACACTACCTATAAGTTGTTTCTTTTCAGCACCCATATAACCTGGCTCCAGAGACTATCTTCGTATTTTCAGATTCATTGATAAGCTGTTTCAACACGTGGTTCCAACCATTCAACCAGCTCAGCAAAATCATTAAACACAGATTGGGCACCACTATCAAGAAGTCTCTGTCGGGAGTGAACACCATGCCCCAAAGCAACAGCATCTATAGATGCTCCACCAGCCATTTCCATATCATAACTGGTATCCCCTACCATTAACATTTTATGCTTATCTATGGCTAAATGTTCAAGAATATCCAGAAGCATTTGAGGATGAGGCTTAGTTCTAGCCTCATCTGCACAACGAGTATAAACGAAATAATCATGCATGACTTCTTGCGTTAACACTCTATCCAATCCTCGTCTGGCTTTGCCTGTAGCAACACACAAAAAAACACCGGTTTGCTGCAGACGCTGCAAACCCGGTTTCACACCTTGGAACATTGGTTGAGGAACCTGATTTTCATATAAGAAATGATGCCGATATCGCCCTATCAATTCTTGAATTTTTTCGGGCGGTAAATCACCAAAAACAGTACGCATTGAATCTTCAAGGCCCAAGCCAATAATATTCTTAGCCGACTGCAGGCTTGGTACAGGTAAACCAACATCAGAGGCAGAAGATTGCAAGCATGTGGCAATTTTCTGCGCTGAATCCATTAAAGTTCCATCCCAATCAAAAATTATGCATTGATATTGAGTCATAATTTATTTACCAACCTTGTTATCTACAGCTGCTGATGGCTGTTTCAATGCATCAATAACGGGCTCTAAATCCTCAGCCAGGGGGGCATTCACCGTCATTTTTTCACCGGTGTGCGGATGCGTAAAACCAAGGCGTGTAGCATGGAGGAACAGTCGATTCAAACCTTTGGACTGCATCGCTTGATTAAATACTTTATCACCGTATTTCTCATCACCAGCCAATGGATGTGACTGTGATTGAGCATGCACTCTTACTTGATGGGTACGTCCAGTGAGTAACTTTGCTTCTACCAGAGCAGCATCGGCAAACAACTTCTTGCTTGTAAAAATAGTGTTTGCATATTGCCCGTCTTTATCCACAAACATCCGGTGTTCACCTGAAGACGTCATTTTTTTACTTAGAGCTTGTTTAACAGATTCATTGTGAACCGACCAGGCTCCTTTCACTAGGGCAAGATAACGTTTATCCAGTTGATTGTTTTTTGCTGAATTCGTTCTGAACGCATTGCTCAACAAGGTCAAAGCCGAGCGTTTTTTTGCCAGCAACAGACAACCCGACGTTTCTCTGTCCAAGCGGTGAACCAATTCCAAAAAACGCAACTGAGTCAATTCCCGGAGCAATTCAATCACCCCAAACTGTAAACCACTACCTGCATGTACTGCCAGACCTGTCGGTTTATTCAACACCATGATATGTTCGTCCTGGTAAATAATACGCTGTAACAAGTGTTCATGCCGAGTGACATCTTTGGCCGACACTCCCTCTTTTTCAGTCATACGCACTGGTGGAATTCGAACGATATCACCTATTTCGAGCCGAGTGCTGGCTTTTACTCTCGATTTATTTAGACGCACCTCACCTTTACGAATAATTCGATAAATATAGGTCTTAGGCACGCCTTTCAACTTCCCAAGTAAAAAATTATCAATGCGTTGCCCTGCATTTGAGTCATCTATTGTGACGAATGAAACCGACTGATACACCTATGATCTACCTTATTGTACTGTTACGAAGCAGAGATATAACACTTGCGCACCCGACATAGAAGCATTTACAGCAGAAATTTAATAAATGATTTCATGGATAACCCACTAAGGCGTCGCTAAATTTAAGTTCAAAGACGTTTCGCTATCAATATGCCAATGGGTTTTCGTATAATAAAATTGCTACTGAAGGCATGAGTTGTTATATTGCGGCTATGGTGGTACTTAAGTTTAAAAAACCACCGATAAGAATTTATAGTTTGTTAGTAGAATATTGACTGTTAACTTCAGAGACTTGAATTTAGAGACTCTAAATAGGAAACAACAATTATTGGCAAACATTGAATTTAGTGAGTAGATTATTCTCATTCCTAACTTTTTAACGCACCACTAAAGTTGATACCAGTCAGTTTTTCTGACCTTTTTAGTACAATTTTCTATTGCTGTAGTTAAGAAATATGAGCTGGAATGATGCAAGGCCGTTTTACCTGCCTTATCTCACTCCAGAATAATCTCCACACTAGCAAAGTTAATGTCTATTTACTTAAATATGAAATAGACATTTAAATAAATAACCAACGAGTTGTTACCTGGTAAATACTATATAACAAGCTAAAAACAGAATTCATAAATCGATTCAAACCTGCATAAACCTCAGCAGTTAAAATATTAACTAAAATATTAACAACAAAACCTGAGGAATAAACATCAGCCGAATCGAGGGTTAATCCGGCAACAAAAGGCCGTTACAGTAAACTCGCAACACTATTTGACTACTATCGTTAATACAGAATTAACACAGCATTAACACAATGAGAGACATAAACCGGTAGTCACATTACCGCTAATTGCGTCATAGAAGTCGAGTTACACTGACAAATCAATACCAGACACTGAGTCATTATCTTCGATTCAGCCACATCAGCTCTTAAGAGTTGATGATGTTGTATATTTGATTTAACCAAACTGAATCTGTCCTATTGCTTTGCGTACAGTCTGTATAAAAACAGATACATTTCTGTTATAGATGCGCATACCTGCTTGTTCTTAATATTTATTGAGTATCCACTCGTGGATAGTAAGGACTAAAAAATGAAAAGAATGTTATTTAACGCGACTCATCCTGAAGAGTACCGCGTAGCTATTGTTGATGGTCAGAAATTACTGGATCTGGATATTGAATCATCCGCCAGTTACATGAAAAAAGGCAACATATACAAAGCTAAAGTAACCCGAGTCGAGCCAAGCCTGGAAGCCGCTTTTATAGACTATGGTTCAGAACGCCACGGCTTCCTACCGATGAAAGAAATTTCACGCAATTACTTTACGAATTATGACGGCAACAAGCCGATTTCACAGATAAAAATTCAGGATGTAATCAAAGAAGGTCAAGAACTGATCGTCCAGGTCGAAAAGGACGAACGTGGTAATAAAGGCGCAGCATTAACAACATTCATCAGTTTAGCAGGACGCTATCTGGTACTGATGCCAGACAATAGTAAAGGTGGCGGCATTTCACGTCGCATCGAAGGTAAAGAACGACAGGAATTACGTGAGGCTATGTCACAACTGGATACGCCTAACGAGCATGCTCTGATAGCGCGGACCGCCGGTATAGGCAAAACAGCTGAACAGCTGCAATGGGATTTAGAATACTTATTACGTCTGTGGAACGCTATTAAAGAGGCCAGCGAAAAAGCATCGCCATTTTTAATTTTTCAGGAAACCAACTTAATTGTTCGCTCTATAAGAGACCATTTCAAAAATGATATGAGCGAAATAATTATAGATGACGAAGAAGTTTTTGAGCGAGCCAGTCGCTTCATGAACCAAGTCATGCCACATAATTCAATTAAGTTAAAGCTGTACAAAGACACAGTTCCACTATTTTCCCGATACCAGGTTGAACATCAAATCGAATCTGCTTATTCACGCGAAGTTCAACTGTCTTCTGGAGGAGCACTAGTCTTTGACCATACTGAAGCACTGATTTCAATTGATGTAAACTCAGCACGCTCTACTAAAGGCGCTGACATCGAAGAAACAGCTTTAAACACTAATCTTGAAGCAGCATCAGAAATTGCCAGACAGTTAAAAATTCGTGATCTAGGCGGACTTATCGTCATCGATTTTATCGACATGATGGTTTCCAAAAACCAAAGAGCGGTAGAAAACAGAATCAGAGATGAGCTTGAATCTGATCGAGCCCGTGTCCAAGTAGGTAAAATCTCACGCTTTGGTTTACTCGAAATGTCTCGTCAACGCTTGCGCTCATCAATCAGTGAAGCGAATTATCAGACTTGCCCTCGTTGCGAAGGCACGGGACATATACGCGGCGTTTCCAGTTCAGCATTGAGTATCCTACGCATAATTGAAGAAGAATCTTTAAAAGAAAACACCGAAGCAGTTGTAGCTCATTTACCTGTAAAAACAGCCACATTCCTGTTGAACGAAAAGCGTCATGAAGTCAATTTGATTGAAACACGCCTGGCAACCCAAGTTTACATTATCCCAACAGGCGATTTGGAAACACCGCATTTCAAAATCAAGCGTTTACGCGCTGAAGATGTTGATGAAATGCCAGACTTACCAAGCTTTAAGTTGCGCATAGAGAAAAATAAAGAAACCAAGAAATCTTTTGGGGAAACTGTGAACAAAATCACACCAACACCACCTGCTCCGGCAGTAGGTTTGGACTCGATTCAGTTGGAAGGCTCTGCCCCTCCCCCCACTCAAGCACCTGTTGCCACCACACCAACAACAGAGCCTACACAAGTTGGCATTTTCGTCAAATTATGGCGCAGTTTATTTGGTACAGGCACTCAGCAAAGCAAACCTGAACAAAAAAATACCCAAAAAAGTCGAAACGCGCACAATAATCAACGCAACCGCAACAACAACTCGCGAAGACGGCAAACACAAAACAGCAACCAAAATAACAAGTCACGTAATCGCTATGCTGGCAACCGCAATCAGTCTAAAGGCAGCAACAACAATTCTGGCTCAAATAATAATAACAATAATAGAAATCAGAATAAAAACACCAACAATAACACGGGCCGTCAGCAAAACCGTAATACCAATAACCGAAACCAGCAACGCAAAAACAACAACAACAACAACAACAACAACAACAACAACAAAGTAGTTCGTAATTCGGATAGCAACAACTCGCAAACAAACAAAAAAGCTGCTAATACAAAAGCGAAAACAACGAACAAACAGGAGAATGTATAGCCAGCAAATTTGCCTGATATGTCTCGTGCTGAAACACGTTGACAATGAATTAAAAAAGCCAGGTTCGCTCCTGGCTTTTTTATGCATAAAACAAAATTTCACCCTTAAACAAGGTGCTTTGGAATAAATTTAAATCAACAAAAAAGTTTTTTTCACTTTCTTCAGAAGCAAAAAAATCAATTAAATAAATGACTTAGACCACCCCTTACCGCCCCTCGTCCTGCAATCAAGCTTGTTATATTGAGTCAAAATTGCTATCTTATGCTATCTTATAGGGGTGCTATGAAAATTTTTTTAACATCATTACCAGTATTTACATTGAAATTCAGTCGCCTATTACTGGTTGACAGGCAATGCTTATTACTGAGATTTGACAAAAATTACAACACAGGCATTTTCATTTAATTTTAACTATTTATTGATAAAGTGATTAAGATTAAACTACAAGAAGAAGCAATATAAAGAGATGTTGTATAAGAAAGTTTGCATAGATGTACAAACAAATATGGCCTGATATGGCCCGGGGGCTTTTTTATATCCATATAAAAAGAGATAAAAAGTAAAGCAATTTAAAAACCAGTTCGGATAGCTATTTGGGACACCTACCATAAACTACGATTTTTATAAATTTATAAAACACCCAAAATAAATTTTAAAAATCTCTGCTGATTCCGAACTGGTTCTTAAATTACTTTACTTCTACTCATAACAACTTAAATTTTACAACTTTATTAAAATTTCTTGACCCCTCAAGTTTTTTCAAAAAAGCTCACAAAACGAAGACTTTTTAAGCCTATCCTCACGGCTTTTCAGGGAACTCCCACTCAACGACACTTAACTCTTCCGGATCAAAATTAGATATCTGGTATTTAACACCGTAGTGTGTTGCCAGAGAATTAATGATCCCCATACAGACGGCATGTCCATCACGAAACTTTGCTAACCAAGGGTGACTGACATCTATGGCACTTGCCGTTTTTCTAAGCTTTCTATTTCGCGTATCTTCTTGTAGACGAACACGTAATACACTTACCAACTCAGCTACACCACAAACAACATCTTGACCAACGTTACTACGCTCAAATGGTTGAACATTGTCTGATGAAACATCTTCGACTTGAACGTTTGATTGTAACGCCATAGAGCCTCCACCAGCCTGTATAAAATTCGGTTCAATAAATCAAACCGCATGGTTAATATTTTCAATAACTATTGGAAAATAGATTTTTTATAAAATACAAATTTTCCAAAAAGGCTTCAAGAACTGTTCTAAAGCCTCTTACTAGAATCATTTCAAGCTATTTATAGCTGTTTTAACGACTTTGGTAATTTTAGTTACCATTTGACCTAAGCTTACAAAGCATTTTAGAAATTGTCAAATCAAAATTCCAAAGGCGACTACTCAAGTCCCCATTCAAACCGATTGCAGGGATAACACGCTTGCCGGGAATCTCACATGTACCGTATAAATAATCCCAAAAAAGCGGAGAATAATTATTCGTATGTCGTCCACATTCATGATGAACTAGGTGCATGGGAGGTATCTGCACAAACCTTCCAACCCAATCCAGCCTGTTTGGCCAAGCGATATTAGCGTGATGAAAAGACTCAAGACAACCTTCAATAACCAAAGCGCAGAAAATAATTTCAATAGGAACATCAAATATAACTTTGCCAATAAACAGCAAATATAAGGTATTAAAACTTATCTCAATTGGGTGCCGAAAAAAGGCGACAGCAACCTCCATATGTTGAGGTGCATGATGCAAACCATGGACATGCTTCCAGAACCAAGCGTTAGTATGCTTAAACCGGTGAAACCAATAATTACCATGAGAATAAAACAAATAAAACAAGATTATTCCCCATACTCCCTCAAACTCATAGTGAAACAATGGAGCAACCTTTACATCCAACCAGAAAATCATAACGATTTGCAACCAAATACTGGAATAGACAAGCAAAGCACCCCATATTTGCCACCACAATGAGTCTTTCTTGTAGTCAACACGGGGGAACAAACGCTCCATAACACCAAAAAACAACACAGCACACAGCTGCAACAAAGAAGCGAAAAGAATTGTACTCATAACAGACCTCCACAAGCACGGTAATTACAGCTAAACCCCGGCTTGAGGGAAGTACAACAAGAGCACAATACAACGTATTAATGCTGACCAGCGCAAGCGCTGTCAGTCGCATTATCCAGATTTTCTACGCCAAGCATTCAGCTAACACTCTCAATCAAATAACAAGATTGAGCCAATATACTTGGGACACCTTATTCCACCTTGGATTAAGACCAATCCATTGTCAATAGCTCAACAGCTATGAATACACATATTTATTGCTAAATACCCTTAGATAACGTTTATGATTGCATCAAAAGGCCAGTCATCTATACTCTTCTTTTTTTATAATCGAGAATTGATGTGCAAAGTATTTACCCTGAAGAGTATCAGCAGCTACTGGAAACGAAAGTCACAACTTTCAAAAAAAACCTAGCAGATCAAACTCTCGACCCACTTCCTGAAATAGATATTTTCACGTCAGAACACTCTCATTACCGCATGCGAGCCGAGTTTAAGATATGGCACGAAGGAGATAACTCGTATTACGCCATGCATAACCCAAAGACTAAGCAAGTCTACACATTAAATGACTTCCCAGTTGCCTCCAAACCTATTAATCGGCTTATGCCAGTCTTACTAGAGAAAATAAACTCCACAGCTCAATTGAGAAAGCGCTTATTTCAAGTAGAGTTCCTCAGCACTCTGTCTGGTGAAACAGTAATCAGCCTAATCTATCACAGAGCATTAGACAGCGAATGGGAATCAATAGCCAGACAATTGGAGCAGGACCTAAACATTCACATCATAGGCCGTAGTCGAAAACAAAAACTGGTGCTCTCACAGGATTTTGTTACAGAGACCTTAACTGTAAATGACACTCAATACCACTATCAACAAATTGAAAACAGCTTTACACAACCCAACGCAAAGGTCTGCGAAAAAATGCTCACCTGGGCAGTAAACAACTGCTGTGCCCACAATGATCTGTTAGAACTTTATTGTGGGAACGGCAACTTCACCATCCCTTTATCAAGCAAATTTCAGCACGTATTAGCAACAGAAATATCCAAACCATCTGTCCGTTCCGCACTTCATAATCTACAGCAAAATACTATCGATAACGTTGAGATCATTCGTATGTCAAGCGAAGAGTTGGTTGCAGCTATAGAAAAGCAGCGCCCCTTCAGACGTTTAGCCAACATTGATATCGATAGCTATCAGTTCTCAACAGTTTTTGTCGATCCACCAAGAGCGGGTTTAGATCCAGCTACATTGTCCCTAATCCAGCATTTCGATCACATTATATACGTTTCATGCAACCCTGAAACACTTTGTAAAAATTTAAACATACTAAACGACAAATATTCCATCGACCATCTAGCTGCATTTGATCAATTTCCTTACACCCATCATCTGGAAGTAGGAGTAATGCTCAGTAAAAAATAAAACACCCTTCTGAAACCTAGAATAAGAAGTGGGAACTTGGGTTAAGAAATTAAACCCAAGCTGATAGAAATTCCTGCAAGTGCTCTTCACCAGCCTTCAGTGACTGCCTGACAACATCATGCTCAGCTTTTAACTCTTGGGAAGTCAATGAACCCTTAACAAAAAGCCATTGCAAATACACTAAATAGGTATTCAAAGCATCCGTTTCACAGTAGTCACGGATCGCTTTAATTTCACCAGATAAATAGGCATCACATACTTTACTGCCATCCATCCCCATCTTTCCGGGCAAGCCCAATAAAACAGCTATTTCATCTAAAGGGGCGAAAGCTCGATTATTATAGCTGGCCAGTACATCCATCAAATCAATATGGCGAGAGTGATAGCGACTGATATAGTTATTCCATTTAAAATCTTTATCGTCTTCTCCGGTGTCCCAATATCGAGGAGCCTGCACACCATTAATAAGCNNTCCATTTGAACTGCGAATCATCTTCCCCTGTATCCCAATAACGCGCGGCAGGAACTCCTTTAATCAATCCACGTTGCTGCAAAACAGGCAAGTCAAAACCAGAACCATTCCAAGTGACCAACGTTGGAGTAAATTTATCAATTCCCTCAAAGAAACGTTGAATCACTTCAGCTTCATCAGATTCCTCTGAACCCAGCGTCCAAACTTTAAACGCATTGCTTGCCGTGTTTCGGTATACCGCAGAGACCGCAACAACCTGTTGCAGATGTGCAGGCAAAAACTCTCTGCCAGTTTTATCTCGACACTTGTTAAACATCGCTTTCGTGACATCATCGTCACTTAATTCCTGCAAGTTGTACAAGCGCCGGCCACCTTCGATATCGGGCACTGTTTCAATATCAAAAGCCAGCACATTCATCTAGAAAACCCCTGTAGATAAATAACGATCCCCGCGATCACAGACAATTGACACAATAGTCGCAGGCTTATCCAACTTTATCTGCTCATGCGCAATTTGCAAAGCAATCGCCATAGCACCACCGGAAGATACTCCTGCGAATATACCTTCTTTAACAGCCATCTCTCGCATAGTCTGTTCAGACAATTCCTGGCTAACATCAATGATACGGTCAACCCTGTCTGCTTCAAATATCTTGGGTAAATACTCTTCAGGCCAGCGGCGAATACCTGGTATCTGAGAACCATCTTTAGGTTGCACACCGATTATTTCTATATCAGGGTTCTGCTCTTTCAGATATCTGGAAACACCCATAATAGTACCCGTTGTCCCCATTGAGCTCACAAAATGAGTGACTTCTCCGGCTGTATCCTGCCATATTTCTGGGCCTGTTGACTCATAATGCGCGTTCCAATTATCCGGATTCGCGAATTGATCAAGCATTAACCCTTTGCCTTCAGC
>JBOEHE010000057.1:0-28355 GCA_050633785.1 Arenicella sp. | reverse complement strand
TCACCGCCCACCGTCAAAGTGATCACTCCACTTGTGTGGATCAAATCATTCACATTCGGATCAAAGGCCGTATCCACATTGGAATCGGTATTGTTATCCTGACCCGGCCCGGCTGCATCGGGGTCTGCCACCTGAACGGGTGACACAATGTAATCATCACCACCAGTCACCGTGCTTAAATCCACCTGAACTCGATAATCACCCGGTGGCAATCCATCGAAGTTGTATTGACCATCCACATCGGTCACATCCGTCAAGGATTGTATACCCGCAGTATTCGGGTCGCTGTCAAACACCGTACCATCCGCATTCAGCAAAGTGACTGTCGCTCCAACAATGGCCGGTTCTGCCGCATCCTGTGTACCATCGGCATCGGTGTCATTCCAGATTGTGCTGCCCAGACTCACTGGAGAAATAAAACCAAAATCCACTGTCATATTGCCATTAGCATCTGGCTGCGCTGCGGTTTGATTCGGTTGATCAGCACCGCCAGCACCAATCGGATCAGTTTCACCCGTTGGTTCACCACCAAGGCTCAAGGTCACTATACCACTTTGATAGATATTACCCGCCGGGTTGTGTCCCGGGGCCGCGCTATCCACATTCGAATCGGTATTATTATCCTGTCCCGGTCCAGCTGCATCGGGATCGGCCACTTGCGTTGGCGTTGCGGCAAGCGCACCACCGGCATGGCTGGTGGCTGTGTTCAGGTCAACCTGCACCCGATAGTTGCCTTCGGGTAAATCGTTGAAGTTGTACTGACCATCACCATCGGTAACATCCGTCAAGGATTGCACTCCAGCGGTTACCGGATCACTGTCATAGACGGTGCCATCCGCATTCAACAAAGTCACTGTAACACCCACAATGGCCGGTTCAGCGGCATCCTGTGTGCCATCGGAATCACTGTCAAACCAGACCGTGCTGCCCAGACTCACTGGCTCGATAAAACCAAAATCCACTGTCATATTACCGCTGTTATCAGGATCATTAGTAACCGTCAAACCCTGATTTGGCTGATCTGCTCCACCGGCGCCAATCGGATCAGTCTCACCCGTAGGCTCACCTCCAGCAGATAAGGTAATTACACCGCTGGTATGAATCTGATCCGCCGTATTGGGATCAAACGGTTCATCGATGTTCGAATCCGTATTATTATCCTGACCCGGTCCAGCTGCATCAGGGTCAGCTACCTGAACCAGAGTTGGAATAAACGCACCGGCGTTGGTATTAGTTGCCGTCGCCAGATCCACTTGCACACGGTAATCACCAGGAATAAGTCCATCAAAATTATACTGACCATCAGCATCAGTGGTATCCGTCAGCGCCTGCACTCCCGCAACATAAGGGTTACTGTCATAGGTCGTGCCATCAGCATTCAACAAGGTAACAGTTGCACCAACAATACCTGGTTCAGCAGCATCCTGAACACCGTCAAAATCATTATCCTTCCAGACTGTACTTCCGATACTCACAGGTTTTACAAATGCCATGTCCACAGTCATATTGCCCGCATTATCCGGGTCATCCGTCGCTGTCAGAGTCTGGTTGGGCTGATCTGGGCCACCAGCGCCAATCGGATCCGATTCACTTGTGGGTTCTCCGCCCGAAGTTAAGGTCACCACGCCACTGGTATGAATCAAGTCTGCTGTATTCACATCAAAAGCCAGATCGACATTCGAGTCAGTATTATTATCCTGACCTGGCCCTGCTGCATCGGGGTCTGCTACCTGAATGGGACTGGGCAGTAAATCACTGCCATTTACCACCGTGCTTAAATCCACTTGAACCCGATAATCTCCCGGTGGTAAGTCGTTAAAGTTATACTGTCCATCGCCATCGGTAATATCCGTCAAAGCTTGCACACCGGCGGTATTCGGATCACTGTCAAATACCGTTCCATCAGCGTTCAGTAAAGTTACTGTCGCACCGACAATAGCTGGCTCTGCCGCATCTTGTGTGCTGTCGGCATCATTGTCCTGCCAAATAGTACTGCCCAGGCTCACTGGCTGAATAAAACCAAAATCAACCGTCATATTACCGCTGTTATCCGGCTGTGCTGCCGTTTGATTCGGTTGATCAGGTCCACCGATAATGGCATCTATTTCACCAGACGGCTCACCACCAATCGACAAAGTAACCACACCGCTTTGGTAAATATTGCCTGCAGGGTTATGCCCTGGTGCCCCATCATCCACATTCGAATCGGTATTATTATCCTGTCCGGGACCGGCAGCATCGGGATCGGCCACTTGCGTTGGTGTTGCTGCCAGGTAACTGCCGGTATGGCTGGTTGCCGTATTCAGATCTACCTGAACTCGGTAATCACCTTCTGGCAAACCATTAAAGTTATATAATCCAGACGCATCCGTCACATCGGTCAAGGACTGTACTCCTGCTGTATTAGGGTCATTATCAAACACTGTGCCATTGGCATTCAGCAAGGTCACTGTAGCACCCACGATGGCTGGTTCTGCAGAATCCTGCACGCCATCAGCATCACTGTCCAACCAGACCAAACTGCCCAGGCTCACTGGCTGAATAAAACCAAAATCCACCGTCATATTGCCATCTGCATCCGGTTGATTAGCTGCCGTTAAACCTTGATTCGGTTGATCCGGACCACCTGCGCCAATGGGATCGGTCTCACCGGTTGGCTCGCCGCCGACACTCAAAGTGATCACACCACTGGTATGAATCTGATCCGCCGTATTCGGATCAAACGGTTCATCGATATTCGAATCGGTATTATTATCCTGACCCGGACCAGCTGCATCCGGATCCGCTACTTGCATTGGGCTGGGGATAAATGTCGCAGATCCCGTATTCGTTGCGGTCGCCAGATCAATCTGCACCCGATAGTCGCCTGCTGGAATGTCATTGAAGTTGTACTGACCATCGGCATCGGTTGTGTCAGTCAACGCCTGCACACCTGCTGTGTTCGGATCACTGTCAAACACGGTACCGTCGGCATTCAGTAGTGTGACTGTCGCACCAACAATGCCTGGTTCACCTGCATCTTGAACCCCATCTTCATCGCTGTCCAGCCAAGCTGTACTACCCAGACTCACCGGTTTGATAAAGCCCATATCCACGGTCATATTGCCCGAGTTGTCGGGGTCATCAGTTGCCGTCAAACCTTGATTTGGTTGATCCGCGCCACCGGCACCGATCGGATCGGTTTCACCGGTAGGTTCACCGCCAGCGGTAAGCGTGACCACTCCACTGGTATGAATAAGATCATTCACATTCGGATCAAAGGCCGTATCCACATTGGAATCGGTATTGTTATCCTGACCCGGTCCGGCCGCATCCGGATCAGCCACTTGTGTTGGTGTTGGTATATAGTTATCACCACCAGTGACCGTGCTTAAATCCACCTGTACCCGGTAGTCATTGGGTGTTAAACCATCGAAATTATATTGGCCATCCGCATCGGTCACATCAGTCAATGCCTGTATGCCTGCCGTTCCGGAGTCACTGTCGTAGACCGTGCCATCCGCATTCAATAAGGTCACTGTCGCCCCCACAATTGCTGGCTCTGCAGCATCCTGTGTACCATCGGCATCACTGTCTTCCCAAATGGTACTGCCCAAGCTGACCAGCTCTATTATTTGCAGGGAATAATCTTCAACCTCGCCGTTAATTGCCGGCCCTCCGGGTGTGGCAGCACCAATACCGGGATCATTGGTGATCCTGAATCGTGCATAAGTAGTTCCCGCCGTTTGACCACTGACCCCGGCTCCACTCCATGTCAGCGCTGTAGCTGGTGCTGTAGCGCCAGACGCGACGGTGGTGGTGGTGTATTCATCTGGGTCAAAACTGCCATTGCCATCAAAGTCGATCCAGGCATGAATGGTGACTGCTCCAGCACTTGCGTTGGCAGCAGAAATATTGGCGATAGGAATGGTGTAGGTGGTTGCTGTGGTAACCAGAGTTGGAAAACCGCTGATTCCATCTTCATCATCCGGGGCGCTTGCATTATCATCACCATCGGCACCAACACTGGGAACACCATTGAACTCATGGTCAACTGTCGCGCCAAGAATAATCCCATCTGCGGTTATTATATGAGTCGGACCTTTTACATCTGCCCCACCAGTGGCATTGCCTGTGATCAAATCCGTGCTGTAGGTATCTGGAGCATCCCCCCAGTCCACCAGAACACTTAATACTTCAATATCGCCACCAACACCCTTATAGTCTACACCTGCTGCTGTAGTACTGCTTGGAAGAGACGGGAAAGAAGCCAATGGGTTAATTAAATTTGTGCCAGGGGTCGCTGAGGTATCGAGAGTAAAATTATGTGGAAACAACATAAACCCATGCGGACCTTGTTCTACGGTCATATCACTGGAAGTGATCAGATAATCATAGGTGCCATCGCCTTTATCATAGATAGCAATACCACCATAACCATCATCCGGACCACTATCGACCGCACCCACACCCGTTTTCCCGGAATAAATAGAAATTGCCCCAGCATCATAACGTCCGCCACCTGCTCTGGTGGCTGCCTCAGCAGGACTCGCATTAGTAAATGCAGTAGTAGTATCAGGATTGCCAACATAAGTGGTGCCGGTACCAGGCACTTTATCAGCTGGCGTATTGTATAAACCGCCAGCATCCTGTTTCAACATATAGTAGACACCACCGTGATTGTGTGACGTCGCAAAGTTATTGTTACAACCTGTTCTTAAACCAATGATCAATTCACCCGCAGGAGAGAAGTGTAAATCGGAATAAGCCACCCACGCATGGCTGTTAGCGTTGTCACTGGAAAATACCCCTCCCAAGTCCTGGGTGTATTGTAAATCTGTGACTAACTGGGCACTCTGGTCTATCTCACTGCCCACAAAAGCGCCATTGGCATCCAGATTGACAGAAAAAAGCTGAGGATTTTTATTAATTTCATGGGTACCGTAATACAGCTGCGTCCCATCTGGGCTGACAGCCAGACCATAAGGAGAGGCCTGATCCGGGGATGTTAAGCCTTCAAAGCCAGCAGGGTCAAAGACACTTAAGGCATCTGTTTCATCAAAACCACCCGCAGGAACAGTCGCACTGGCATCAAACAAATAGATTCTTCCATCTTGAAAATTGGAGATATACAACTGATCCCTGACTTTATCATAAGCAATATTACCCAATGAGGGTCCGGTATTACGAGCTATCGATGGCCCTCCTTCACAAGCTTCATGGTTATAGACTGTCGCTGTTTGGGGCAATGTCGCAAACAGCGTCACATTGCCGCTGGTTGCATCAATCTTATAAATCGCCCCGGCTGCATTAAGGTCATTCAGTGTACCGGGATTATTATCAAGGGCCGCGGTATCTGGAACAGCTCCAGCACCAATGGAACCAAAGAGTATATTGGCCTCATTTCCAATCTCAAAACCATAGTAACTACCAAAGTGGGTTGAAGCTGTTGTATAAATATTGCGATCGTTATCTATCGTCAGACCAAATACGTTACCAATCGAGCCCACATCCCAGTTGTGATGTAAATGTGTGTCGGGAGACTGGACCGGTCGAGCCGCTGATAATGTGGCACTTCTGACATCAAATAATTTCAGGGTATGATCACCATCACCAGGCCGTGGAACCAGCAAGGTTCCCATGGTATTGACCGAAACACCTGGCGTTAACAAGGTGCCTGTAACGGAATCAAAACCCCAGGTGGGAGCCGCTGGAGCCACCGTTGTTGCAGCTTGGGCTATAGAGGTTGAAATCAAAAACAGAGTTGCGAAACAGAAACTCTTAATAGGAAGTGATTTCTTTTTTGAGTTGACAGCTCTCTTGAAAACGGCTTTGATCCAACTCTTCTCAGTAATGAATTTAGTGAAACCTGCCTTACAAAGTTTTATTTGCTCAACCATTGTTTTTCTCTCTTATTATTCTTCGTTTTTCATGGTGAGTAACCACCATAAAAACTGACCACTATCTGGCATAGAGAGCCTTGCTTGAACAGACTGAGTAAATACACTACAACACTACTATAAATGAGTATCGCCACCCCCAGTGACAAAACCTTCCTCTGCTATTTTACTTTTCTTATTTGAAGCGAGAGGCTAACTATTTTTATTTTTTTCATAACAGTGAATGCCGAATTAAAGAATCGACACTACGATCGAGCTTATACCAGGTATAAACAAAAGCAAATTTTTATCTATTAAACGGTCCTTGAATTCTCATAAATGACTATAAATAGTATTTTTAATGCTTTAACCCATGTTTTCGGAAGTTTCAATTCCCTTGATATTCCCAACGTTTTTTGTCCTTATTCAAGACGAAAGGATAATGTTTAAAACGACGTCCTGTTTCTGCCGTCATGCGAAATCCAAATTCCGTTTCGACGACTGTCAGAATTACCTGACCAGAATCATCCCTGGAAAAATTGAATTTACGAGCCTGAGTGCTGTTGCCATTTTTGATGGTTGCTAATGACAATTCATGTCTGGCCGATGCATTGGGTTGAGCAAAGCCTCCGGTCGCATCCAATTGCACTGAAAAAACACTTGAGGAACGAGCTGAACCAAAATATAAACGTTTCTCATCAGCAAAATTAAAAACTGTCAAACCAATAGCATCTGTATTTTTCCACTTATCAACAATCCGTTTTGTATCAAGATCAATTTGATAAATCACTCCCTCTTCTTGCTGTGGAGTCGAATCAGCCACCGAGCTGACATACAAACTGTTGGTATCACAGTCAATTGCCAACCCCATGGTTCCAAAAGGGTTTCGAGTGGAATGTTCTGACCCCATAGGCAGATGAAGCAGTATGTCCATCTTCGCACTGACGGCATCTACTTTATAAACAGTGTTGCGTTTTTCCATTGGGTTCGTATCCAGACCGACACTGGGAAAAGGAATCACATAAATATTACCAGCAGCATCCCGTACCGTGGAACCAACATGTCCAGTTCCAGTCCAACTGGGGTGCTGAAAAAAACGTTGCTGATGTTGCAGCTCACGCACCAGCAATCCTGGATATACCGATTGCAAAGTATCAATAGCAACGGGCTGTTGCAGCCCAAGGCCAGCAATAAAAGGCGGTATTTTTGAACATCGATTAACCGGGCCAAATTTGAACCTATGAACCGTTTCTGTTTTAACTGTCGGTGTTCTTTGTGAGCTCTGTGCTGACTCAGGTTTCTGCAAAACCCAGGTAATAATAATACTCACAAACACTAACATCACTGCCAGAAGCAGCAATAGATATTTCATCAAAGAGGGTGGAAATACAGGCTTAGACATAAGTGATAAGCAGCTCAGTACCCCATGAGTCGCACTGAGGGCACAACCTGTAACATAGCTTGATTCAGATTCATTGGCTTGGCGGCTTATATTAGCTTACTACCACCTTATATCCGGCAGTTGATTCAACTTATCACGTTAGTAGATTTTTAACATAGATGCAAACCCTATCATCAACCACGACTCAGCTCACAACCGAATAAACGGCTAACACCTTATTCCTGAAAACCCGTTTCAAGCAACTCTTTAAACGCATAATACGAGGGCATTTTACGCAAACCGTCACGATGATCTACCAAACCATACCCAGGATTGATCAATTGCCACCAATAGGCTTTTTCCACCCAACCACACTGCCAGGCAATGTGATAATAGAGTTTCAGATACTCAGCCTGGGTAGGCTCGTCTACCGTTCGACTGGGGTGACCCGAGTTAGGTGTGTATGGCTTGGTATCCAGCAAAGGCCAGTTATTTTCTGTGATCCACAAACGATCATCACTGCGATTGCTCAAGCGAGTCATTGCCTTGATCAAACGAATTTTGTTTTCAAGATCAAAGATTTTGTATTGCGTACCATAAGGTGAATGACGTCGATTGACATACAACAGAGCCGCGGTTGCATCCAAATGATAGCGCCGGGCATTCCACAAGGTTCGCCAGGTGATTAAAGGTTCAAAATCAATCACTGAAGATCCCAGCAGAGTGATTCCTGAAAAGTCTTCTCGCAGCTCTTCAACAGCTTCCTGCAACTGCAGGTATTGACCGGAATGCACACAGCCCCATTTCGTCCGATTGATAGCATTGCCAATCCAATAGGTATTACCATAACCCTGCGTTGCCTGAATAATCTCTTTGACCTGTCTTTTCCATACGGTTATATCATTGACGCTGTCCCTGCTTTGCAAAATATTGATCAAAACAGGATGGCCTTTGAGAGGCTCAAGAAACTGCTGATAATCATCGAGACGCCCAGTTTCCCAAGTAGGGATTCTCAATTGCAATTCGTGCACCCCCAAATCTTCAACCATCTCATAAGTTGCTTGTTGAAATTCAATATCAGCATTGATGCTCAAGCCTATAAACTCTCTGGCAGCAATCCCGCAAGGTTGTTTTTTCAGGCGCAAAAACTGCCAGGCAATTGCAGGCGATGCCAATAGTGCTGAAGAGGCGACTTTTGCATACTCCATAACGTTGCCCAAAGAGGTTCGGGGTTTGTCATTATCAGCCATTTTATAGGGCTGGCACGAATATGGGTCCCACCATTCTGGATCTTGCTTCATTTTTTTAAATTACCGCCTATACTTGAGATAATTGGAATCATTCCAATAAAAATAATAACAGTTTTACATACGGTATTATCGCGTCATGATAGATGAACAACAAGTCTACTGCCCTTATTGCGGCGAAGAGTTTACAGCACTGATCGATGCCAGTGCAGGTGATCAGGATTATATAGAAGATTGCGAAGTCTGCTGTCGACCCATTGAGTTTATGGTTTCGAGCAATGGTGATTCAATTTTAGACATCCAGGTTCGTACCGCTGACGAATAAACAAGAGCCCCGCACGGATATAACAATCGATATTCGACAAAGACTCACGTACTCTCAACCCCTTCAAATTCGCTCAAACAGTATATCCCAAACGCCATGGCCCAACTTTAGACCACGACGTTCATACTTGGTCTCAGGTCGATAATCTGGTTTCGGTGCATAATGATCATGCTGGTTACTTAACCCCTTTTCGGCCATCAAGACTTCCATGACATGCTCAGCATAATTCTGCCAATCCGTAGCAACGTGCAAAACCCCACCCGGTTTCAAGCGTTGAACCACAGACTCAACAAATTCAGCCTGAATCAAACGACGTTTATGATGGCGCTTTTTATGCCAGGGATCCGGGAAAAAAATTTGCAGACGATCAAGGCTAGCCAGCGGAATTTGCTGCAACACTTCCACGGCATCATCGTGTGAGGCTCTGATATTGCTCAAACCTCGTTTCTTAACCTGGACTAATAAACTGCCTAAGCCGGGTTTATGCACTTCAACCCCCAGAAAATCCTGTTGCGGGGAAGCCTCAGCCATTTCAACCAGTGACAGTCCATTGCCAAAACCAATTTCCATCACCACAGGTGCCTGACGCCCAAAAACGCTAGACCAATCTAATAACCCCTGCTCCAACTCAATGCCGTATTGTGGCCACATCTGCTCAATGGCAGCCTGCTGACCAACAGTAATTTTTCCCTCGCGTTTAACAAAACTGCGAATGTTGCGATAAAAAGGTTTCTCGTCTGACATGGTGTGATGCTAGCGTTTTCAATCAATGGTCCGGATTGTACTCTCTGTCAGGCCATAACAAAACTGTCATATTACTGAAAGACAGCGGTAATGAATTGTTTCTAGGATGCCGGACAAGCAAACACTTTGGTTCACTGTATGTCCAAGACCATGATCGCCACTGATAATTCACACTTCACGCCTGTTCCCAGAGGAAAATTATCGTATTTCAAAGGCAAATTAAACCATTTAACCCAAAAATGGCGGCCCGCCAATGGAACCAGCAATTTAGTTGCCTTCCCAGAACCACGGAGTCGGCTACGTAAAGAACTCAATAAAGCCTCTCTGATTGGCCAAACACCGGATGGCAAACATATCTACTTGTTCGATTATCGTCCTTTTTCATCAGTGATTCGTGAATTAGGCCGATTACGAGAACTGTCTTTTCGAGCAGTCGGTGAAGGCACGATGAAAGCTCGCGATCTGGATCAATACGACAGCTATTATCGCCATATCATTTTGTGGGATGATGTCGAAGCAGACATTGTCGGCTCTTATCGCATTGGCGATGCCGCCGCCATTTTACAGCGCCGCCAGCTTGATGCCCTATACACCCACGAATTATTCACCTTCTCTGCTGAACTGATTCAGCAATTACAGCAAGGGCTTGAATTAGGTCGGAGTTTTATCCAGCCTAAATACTGGGGCAAACGCAGTCTGGACTATTTATGGCAGGGAATCGGTGCTTATTTAAACGCTAACCCTCATATTCGTTATCTGTTCGGTGCCGTGAGTATTTCTGATGACTATCCTGATCCAGCCAAGGCATTATTGACCCATTTTTACAGTACCCACTACAGCGGCACTGCTGGCAGTGTCAAGGCTCGCACTCCTTTTCAAAATGCATTAGCCAACCCCTTTGTCAGAAACAATATTGACCAGGATTTCAAGTTATTAAAAAGCCTCTTGTCAGAACACAATAAGACAGTCCCCATCCTCTTTAAACATTATGCTGATTTTTGTAGTGCTGGTGGTGTGCGCTTTCTGGCCTTCAATGTCGACCATTCATTCAACCATTGCGTTGATGGCTTTGCTATTGCTGATTTAAGCAAAATCAAAGATAAAAAATATCAGCGTTATATAGCAAACCATAAACCGAATACAGACCTGAAGGCAGATGACTGCAAACAGGTCTTGCGTTAATGTTTTTTCCGGTCTCATACCATGGCTAAAGTCGATTTACACCTGCATTCCAAATACTCGGATTACCCATCTACCTGGCTACATAAACTGTATGATTCACCTGAAAGTTTCACTGAAACTGACACCATCTATCAGCAAGCAAAAGCCCGGGGGATGGACTTTGTAACCATAACAGACCATGACGATATCAGGGGTTCACTGGAACTGGTGAACAATCATCCAAATGACTGTTTTATTTCTTGTGAAGTCACAGCTTACTTTCCTGAAGATAACTGCAAAGTTCATATTCTGGTGTATGACATTGACAGCCAACACTATGACCACCTCATGCGCTTGCGACGAGATCTGTATCACTTGCGTGATTACATCAAACAACAGGATCTGGCCTATTCGGTTGCTCACGCGACCTATGATCAAGACGACAAGTTGACTTTCGAACATATAGAGAAACTGGTTTTACTGTTCGATATTTTTGAGATTCGTAATGGCGCCTCAAGCCAGCAAAGCAACACCTTATTAGCGACCTATCTACGTTCATTAACGCCCGAAGCCATAGAAAAGCTCCAAACCAGGCATGCACTGCAAACGATCAGCAATACGCCTTGGATAAAGGGCTTTACCGGTGGTTCAGATGATCATTGCGGTCTGATGATCGGTACAACATACACGCAGACAATAGCTAGAAACAAAGGGGAATTCATCCATCAATTACGCCAGAAAAACACATCGACTGCTGGTGAATACGGCTCTTTTCAAATATATACTCTGGGCATATTCAAACACCTTCACGATTACCAGACACACAGAAATATCGATTATCCGCGCTCAAAAGGCTACCTTGCGTTTGAGCAACTATTCACCGGATATCGAGGGAATTGGTTAGACCGCTTAAAGAAGAGCCGTTCGCTGAAATACCTCAAGCGTAAAAACTCCAGCACTCACAAAGCTCTGTTCAATCTTCTAAAAGACATTGATGTCACACGCAATCTGGATATCGCTGAAAAAAATGCATTGTTGTTTGAACACGCCACAGAATTACATAACAGTTTATGCAAATCCGTTATAAAAGCATTTACCAAAAACTTGCCTGCAGGAGATTTTTTCAAACTATTCACAAATCTGTCGCAAGTCTTTCCCATGCTGGCTTTAGGAATTCCTTTTGTTGGTTCATTAAGACACCAAGTTTTAAAACATAGTTTGAAACAAGAATTACTAAAAAATTCGTCGACGTCAGAAGCAAACGATCTCTTCGGCAAAAAGGCATTGTGGTTTACCGACACCATTGACGATCTTAATGGTGTTTCTGTCAGCTTGAGACAAATCGCTACAACATCAAATCAATTAGGCTACCAAGTCAAACTCGTCACATCAGTCAAACCTAAACGACTTAAGCAGCCATTGCCGGAAAATACCATCAACTGCAAACCCATTGCTGAATACACTATCCCAAGTTACGACGATTTGACCTTGAATTTTCCGTCGATTCTGGGCCTGCTCGATCGCATCGTGCAGGAACATCCAGATGAAATTCTAATTTCAACACCTGGTCCCGTTGGTTGCATGGCAATACTCTGCGGGAAACTATTAGATATACCGGTCAAGGGCATCTACCACACTGACTTTGCTCAACAAACGGAACATATTTTTGGCGACCACAGCATGGCTGCAATGATTGATGTGGCGGTGAATAGCTTCTATCGACAAATGGACTCTGTTTATGTTCCCAGCAAAAGCTATATAGAGCACTTAAAACAGCGGCGCTTCCCAGCAGAACATCTGGCCATTTTTCCTCGTGGCATTGATACTCAAATGCACTGCCCTTTGAGCCAATCTGAACAATTACTTGAATTCAGCCAGCTGGAACAACTCAAGGGTGACTTCACAATGATATTTGCTGGCAGGGTTTCTGCTGATAAAAATATTGCATTAGTCTGTGATATTTTTGATGCTCTGTACCAAAAAGACCTTAAGCTTAATTTAATCATTGCAGGTGATGGCCCGGACTTAACCAGCATACAGAATCGCTATGCCAATAATCGCAATGTGCTCATCACCGGCCGGGTTGCTGCCGACCGCTTAGGCGCACTGTATAGTTTTGCCGATTTGCTGGTTTTTCCAAGTCGCACTGACACTTTCGGCATGGTAGTGCTTGAGGGTCAGGCCTGCGGCCTTCCAGCCTTGGTCAGCAACAGCGGTGGCCCTCAGGAAATCATTATCCCGGAAGAAACCGGCAAAGTAATAAACACCGACGAAGTTTCACATTGGGTAACGGCCATAGAGTTTTATTGGCAATTTAAAAAATCCTCACCAAAGTGCTATGCAAACCTTCGCCAACAAGCAATCAAACACGTTCAAAGCCACTATAGTTGGGAGAATGTTCTACACCAATTATTCGGCGATGAATTCAAAATAAACTCCACGCAAACACCGGCTGAAACCGAACCCTTGCTCAACCTAGAGGCTATCGCCTGATACAGTATGACTATGCTAACGATTGAACCAAATTCCTTGAAAAATCGCTTCCGTATTTTGCGCCATGGTGAAAGTGAAGCCAACCGCCAGGGCATTATTGTCAGCTCCCCAGAGATTGGCATTGAACGCTACGGTTTAACTGGTATTGGCGTTGAACAAGTCACACAAACAGCAATCAATGCTCGTTTAGATTCTGACACTGTCATTGTCAGCTCAGACTTCAGACGCGCGGCTGAAACTGCACATATCATCCATAGGGTGTTAAGCGTGCAAACTCCAATACAATGGTCTATCGACTTACGTGAACGTTATTTTGGTGCATGGGATGGGTTAGACGACAGCCACTATCAAACAGTCTGGAACTCTGATGAAGACCCGACCAAACCGATGGATAATAATGTTGAAAGTGTCACCGCCGTTCTGCAACGTTTTTTGCGTTTAATCCAGCACCTGGAAGATCGTTACGAACAAAAAAACATTCTACTGGTTGCCCATGGAGATGTGCTGCAGATTGGTTCAGCCTGGTCCCATGGCATTGATCCACGATTGCATCGCTACTTACCGGCTATTAACACCGCAGAGATCCGTGCCTTATCTCCCTCACACAGCATGAGCAATCCTGAAATCTGCAATCCGGTTTCAACACATCTTCTCCATCAAACAGCCCAATACTAATAAGTTGGAATCTTTCAGCCTATTTGTCTGACGTTCCTCAGATATGCAGAAATCTCTTTTCAGAATAATTGTTCAATAGTTTGCGGTAACCTATAATCGCTGTGCATTCAACAGCCCACAAAGGTTCCAAAAAGTGAAGGTTCTTGTTATACGCCTGAAATATATTGGCGACACATTATTAACTCTGCCTGTTTGTCGCAGCATCAAAAATAATTACCCTGATGCTGAAGTACATTACTTAATGTACGAGCATATCGCTTCCTTGTATCACAGCGATGAAGGTTTGGAACCCGGCATAGACCAACTACAGGTCATTAGCAGCCAGGAGAAAAAACATCCCCTTAAATATCTGAAAAAACTGCGCCAGCTGCGAGCGCAGAAGTATGACGTTGTGATCGATACTCTGACTGTACCTGCAACAGTGTTGATCAGCCGTTTCACTGGGGCTAAGTGTTTGATTGGTTTCGACAAGGGAAAGCTTCGCTCAAAATGGTATACCCATAAAATACCGCATGTACCAAATGTTTCACCAATGAAACAAAAATTACAATTGCTGCGTGCTTTGCCATTACCCAAAAAACAATCCAAACCGATTACATTCAGCAATGATATGCAACTGCATTTCTCAACCAGGGAAACCGACAGTATTCGCTCTCAAATGCAGGAACATGGGTTGGATCTGAATAAACCCATTATCATGTTATCGCCCATTGCCAGAGTGCGCTTCAAGCTGTGGCCTGAACCGTATTTTATTGAATTGGCGAACTGGTTATTAGCCAACTATGATGTTCAATTACTGATCGTCTGGGGGCCAGGAGAACACACCCAGGCTCAAGCTATAAAAGACAATATCGATGACAATGAACGAGTCTTTTGCGATATCAAAAGCAGCATTCGAGAGATGGGGCAATTAGCATCACAATGCTCACTCTATATTGGCAATGATACGGGTCCAAGGCACATAGCAGAAGCAGCAGGCATCCCTACCTTCACTATCTTCAGCCCTGTCTATAGCCGCCATGTCTGGATTCCCAACCCGGGTGAGCAACATCAGGCAATCGACCTTACCGATGTATTGAACATTGGTTTTGACGACCACCTGCTGGATATGCCGATGTATCATGATAAGTTAGACCATTACTTTAATATGGTTACCCCACAAAAGGTGATAGAAAAACTCAACTCGATGTTGGAAAAGTATCTGAACCAGACACCCAAGGGTGATTAACCATCAGGCATTTGCACCGCATTACACTGATAAGAATAAGAGCGTACAATTTTCGCTTTATCATTCGCGGTCACTGGCAGGTTGATAGTAGTACCGACCTTGACCCCTTTAACTTGACCACCAAGGTTAATCGCTGAAATAGCCACTTGACCAGCTATTGCTGTAGCGACTTCTACTTCAAAATTTGCGGTTGCACCAGTAGCCATACTTCTGACAATAACAGCTGCGCTGTAGTCAACATCCGTATTCGGAAATTGCCCTCCATTAGCAACAGCCCGACAAGTGTTACTGTCACCCTTTAAGCACTTTATAGACCCTGTTGCCTCTGCATTAGCATTACGAGCGGTAAATGAAAACTCGTTCCAACCACTGAAACGACCCGTCGCAACAGCTGTACCGGTCACACCATCATTGTTGGCTGTAATATTCAGGTCTACTCGCCAGACATAATAATTCGCCAACGCAAAATACCAACCAACATTTCCTGAGCGCCCTGAGCGAGTGAATGGCACACGACCTCCACCCTGGCCAGTCAACACAGGCACACAGGCTATGGGTTGATCAACAATCTCAATCGGACCACCACGTTCAACAGGTCCAGTAATATCATCACTATAATAGGCATCATTTTCAACCGGGGGTAGCTTAGGAACTGGCATCAACAACCGTGGCACGATAATAATGGCGTATAAGGTAATATTAACCATCAATACAAGATGATCGGTATAATAAAGTGCCGCAATGGTACTTGTCAGTGAAGGTAGCCAAAAACCCAGCATAACACCAGACAAACGATTCATTGGAACACCAAAAGCACGCGCTACGGCTAATGTAACTGCCGGGATTAATACACTCAGAACAAGCAGGGATAAAGCTAATGAATATGACGACATAGTAAACTCCTATACTTTAATGGATAAAAAAGACTGGAAATAAATTTCCTTCGAATACAGCTATTTATCCTCTAGTACGTTGCTAAGCGCTTATCGGTTCGGTTTTATTTGTAAATTATGTCTAAAAAGTTCACACTATTCTTCATTGAGACACTTCAAACTAGAATCTGTTAACTCTTAATAAAGACGCAACAGGCTCTATACCAATGAAAACATGACGAACGAAGCTAAAGTCTGTGAACAAGACTGCAGTGCTGGACAACACTATGACAAGCTAACTGATAAGCTATTGTTGGCTGCCATTGCTGATGGTGATGAAAAAGCCTTGGAACAACTCTATGAACGATATTCGTCGAAGCTTCTGGGAGTGGCTATAGTGATATTGCGTAATCGTCAGGATGCTGAGGACTTAATACACGACGTATTTTTAAACTGCTGGCACAAAGCGACGCATTTTAAGCCTGAGCGCGGCAGTGTGTACGGCTGGTTACTTATCAGCACGCGCAATCGAGCACTGGACCGCCTTCGAGCTCTGGCTCGAATTCGCGCCTCTACGGATAAAGTATCCGGCATTGAAAACCAACCCGATATTGCTGCTTTGATTTTCGATGCAGAAAAAGCCTGCGATGCCATGCGCAAACTATCTGACAAACAACGTACCGTCATTGAATTATGCTATTTTCAGGGCATGACTCATTCTGAAATTGCTGTAAGCTGCGGCATAGCTCTGGGAACGGTAAAATCACGTATGGCAGCCGCTATCATAAAGCTGAGACAACAGCTCAACCCCGTCTCTGGAGAAAGTAATGGTTGATAACACAGACGTTTTAAAATATGTTCAAGGCGGCTTGAGCGGGCAGGAGCTAAGTGATTTTGAATCAGCCTTGTTGGATGATCCCAAGTTACAACAAGAGTTAGTGAAAGCCTGTGATACTTCAGGTGTGAACCAAAGCTTAAAACCAAGCAGTGAATTACGGCAAAGACTCTTCAAGTCCATCAATAATGAAAACCGGTTTGAAGGATTTATATCCCGCTTGATGACCCTGTTCGATTTACCCGAAAAATCTGTCAGGCAAACATTAGATCTGCTTAGCAAAAAGCATCTTCAGAAAGAGGAAAAATCACACTACAAACACCTTGAAGGACAAGGCATTCAATTCATTCATTTCGATGGCGGCCCAGAAACAGCTGGCGCTGATTGTGGTTTTGTCATAATACAACCTGACATACGCTTTCCGGCCCATGATCACTCTTCAACAGAAACCAGCTTAATCCTTCAGGGGGAACTTATTATGGATGATGGCAAGAGCTATTTGCCCGGCGACCTGATTGTTGCTCACCCCGGAGAAAAACACAGTTTTAAAACGATCAGTAATGAAGCCGTTATTCAAGCAACTGTGGTGCAGGCTATTACTGAAAAATAAGGCGTTGCTAAAAATTTAAAGAAGCACACTACTTAATACGTATGCTTCTCGTATCTATTTTTTGTTCGGCAACAAATCTGTTTAGATCAAACCCTCAATAGGTGACGATGCACTGGCATAACGTTTGCGCGGCATACGTCCAGCGAGGAAAGCTTCGCGGCCCGCTTCGATGCCTTTTTTCATAGCAGAAGCCATCAGCACCGGGTCCTGCGCCGCCGCAATTGCAGTGTTCATCAAAACTCCTTCACAACCTAATTCCATGGCAATAGCTGCATCGCTGGCAGTACCAACTCCGGCATCCACAATGATTGGTACCTGAGCTTCTTCCAATATCAACATGATGTTATAAGGATTGCGAATGCCCAGTCCAGAGCCGATTGGCGCTGCCAGAGGCATTACCGCACAACAGCCAATATCTTCCAGACGCTTGGCAATCACTGGATCATCACTGGTATACACCATGACATCAAAACCATCTTTGACTAACTCTTCTGCTGCAATCAGTGTCTCAGGAATATCTGGAAACAAGGTTTTCTGGTCGGCCAACACTTCCAGTTTAACCAGACTATGGCCATCCAGAAGCTCGCGCGCCAGTTGGCAGGTACGCACAGCTTCCGTCGCGTTATAACACCCCGCGGTATTGGGCAAAATTGTATATTTCTCAGGAGAGATAACATCCAGCAAATTAGGTTGGCTGGCGTCCTGACCGATATTGGTGCGGCGGATAGCGACAGTGACAATTTCGGCTCCACTCATGGCAATAGCGTCACGAGTTTCATCCATATCCTTATACTTGCCAGTGCCTACCAGCAAACGGGATTGATATTCTTTGCCTGCGATGACTAATGGGGAATCTTGCTTCATGATAGTTTCTATTGGAATGTGAGTCCATTTGGACTCAGGTTAGTGCTTTTAGAGTAAAAGTGGATAGGGAAGCCGTGTTGGCGGTGTTATTTAACCACCACCGATGGCAACAACAACTTCGACATGATCATTATCCTGCAGTTGATGACTCTCATGTTCGCTGCGAGGCACAATACTCTGATTGACCTCAACCGCATAACGCTTTGCTCCAAGCGATAATTGTTCAACAAGTGCTGCGATTGTCTGCTGTGGTTGCGCCTCATAAGGCTCGCCATTTAATAAAATATTCATAGCTAAAGTGTAAGTCTTACTAAGGTGAAATTATACTCATAATTAAAATTAATTCCTATATAACCAGAGCCACATTAAATAGATCCAGAGTTTATACTGGCAAACCTGTCTGCCGCCATTCATCAAGCCAACGTTCATAGCCAAGACAAGGCACAATGATGCTGGCCGCATACTGCCATTGTTGCTTATCCAATACCTGCCGAACCCTGTCTTGCTCAACAAATTGTGGCCAACAACGTTCATTGCGAAATAAATAGTCTCGAATAGAATCCTGGTGTTTATTCAAACCATCAATAAATAAACTGTCCAACTGCCCAACTCTGGATCGTCGCAAGCTTGTTTCAGGCAATAAACCCTGCAATGCCTGACGCATTATGTATTTTGTTTTTCCCGGCTGATTCAGCAACCAGGCTCGACAGGATAAAGCCAGAGAGAATAATCGCATATCCAGATAAGGATGCACTCTTTGCAGACCATAACTTTGAGTAAACTCATATTCAGTGGCCAGGGCATCAAATTGGCTGGGAGCCAACAGTTGTTTATATTGGTCAGGCCGATGGTGGGAACGATGGTCACTATCTTGACCTGAAACCATAAGATTGTTCGATGAAACCTCTTTGGCAGAAAACAATAAATCCTGCGCAGTGTCAGTCAGCCAATCAGGAATCCATTGCGGCCGATCAGCCAGACGCAGCATCTGTTTGACCCAGTAACGCACAGCAGGATCGAGGTGAGCCTTGTGTTTTTTCTGCCCAATAATAGACTGTAACTGACTGACAAAATTGCCCCATTGTTTTTCTTGCCACAACTCCGCCAACTCATAACGGTCACTATAATAGAGATTATCGCCGTAATGACCGTTCAAAAGCACAGAAAAACCCCGTTCCGTCACAGTCTGATATAAATCGTGCTTCATCCGACGCATGGCATTGAAATAAGGAGCTTGCAAAGCTACTGGCCAGGTATCCACATCAACGAAACATTGCGTTTCAGCAATATCAATATAGTGAACAGGAAGTTTCAGGTATTGCGTAATTTCCTCAATATAAACAGATTCATCCGCTTGGGCGTGGTTAGGAAAACGCCAACAGAATGCTTGGAACTGCTCAAGAGCATCAGGTTTCGACTGAGACAACAGCGCAGCCAGAGCACCGGAATCCAAGCCTGAACTCAACATAATAGCCACTTTGTTGTGCCCTGATACAGATCGAGCAACAGCATCCTGGGTGCTTGTTCTCCAAGCGTCAATCCATTGTTGTTCAGACTCATGTGAAACAACCGATATCTTCGGTCGTCCATCCACAACAAGCACATCATCATTGTTGACCTGCATCGCACAACCGGCTGGCAACGATTGAATTTGCGCAAAAGGTGTTTGTCCAGTATCAGGGGTTTGTGCCGCAAAAAAATGACTGAACCATCGTTGCTCAATGCCCAAATCAGGCAATAACCTGCGCATTTGCACAAGGTCGGTGCCTATAATTAGCTGGTCTTCCTTCTGATAATAAAAAACTGGTGGGCCTGACAGCGCAGACCGATAAAAAAACCATGAACCTTGTTCAAGGTTAGATTTCCATAATGTAAAACAACCTTCAAGCGAAGCTAATGACTCTATTGCCGATCTATTAGAATTGCCCGCTAAAAGACTTAATAGCTCATCAGGGTGTGTAACACCTGACATTTCAGATTGTTTTTTTTGCTGAACTTTCTGTCTCAAACTCCCTGAGAAATAGAACTCAGCTACTGCCGACTTATCCTGCAGACATCCATCAAAATAACATGCTTCAAGACAATAGAGTGCTTGCTTTGCTCCCTTCAACCTCAAATGCAAACACCATTGCTGCAGTGGAGTGTTCAATTGAAGCGGTATCAACCAGAACCAAGGTTTGCAATAACTTAACGACGACGCTCAACGGTAGGTGAACCTGAATCTCCTCCGCCTGGAGAACCACCTAGCGTAACATCACGCACATCACCATAGCATATTAAACGCGGCTTTTGATAAACACGATCGTTCATCCGGCGCTCTGCTTGTTGGTCAATATGGCGTTTCTCTTTAATCATAGTCACAATTTCAGTTAACTTATTATTATATGTGGCCTAAAGTATTATAAATCATTGACGGATCGATAATGCTGGATCGCCCAGAGTTATCCATGTGATTATAGTATCAAAATACTTACCCTGTGCAAATAACTGCTGTTTGGCGCGCATAATAGCCTCTCCCATTGTTATCTCAGACTGTAGCATATTTTGCAGAGCAATTTTCAGCAAAGCCTCATTGCCTCGAATCGATCCCAAAACTGAAGCACCATTAACTGAGACTGCTCCTGCAGGATCAAACAAAAATTGATGTGCAAGGCTGCTGGTCGATGGTGATTGATAGTAAGTGGTATAGCATGCCAGTGTTGCTATTTGTGTAGGCTTATCAAAATTGGTTAACTCAGAAATATTATTCGCTGTAAACAAATTCTGATTTGACCAACGCGTTGGTGAGCCATGTCCGGAAAATACTGTCAAAGATTGCCCTTGATCAATCTGTTCTTTAATACGGCGTAAAGCTTCGGCATTTGCCTGATGACCAGCAGTAAAACCCTCTTCTTCTATCTGATCGACATAGATTTTGCTTAATTGAGTCCACGGCAAAACTTCTCCTGACTCTGTTGTGAAGCCAACAAAGGGTTCGACACGATCAAGTTGGCTGCTGAAATCTTCCAAACCGCTACCTTTGCGTTCTGCAATAAGCAAGGCTGTTTGTGCATCTGCCATACCACCTGCTGCGTCATAAGCCAGAGTCTTATCAACGATGGTTTTCAATTCATCCACCGTTCTTAACGGCCACCGTCCAATAGCGGCATCAGGTGTACCTGAATTATCAAAATCGACGAAAGGTAGATCAGTTGGGCTGTAATTGATCAAACCGTAGGTACGGCGATAAAACGTCGGAATCATATTGATTGGCGCGACCTCTGCATCCAGACGATTCAAGTAGTCATAGGTATGCCCACCAACCAGCAACACATGCTTATACGCCAGAACATCATGCGCTTCACGCAGAAATCTCGCTATTGCCTCTGGCGTCTTCATGCCATAGCCATAATTATCTATAATCTGGTCTGTTGTGAATACCGACACATCCAATCCGTTTTCCTCACGGTATTGCACAAATCTCTGCAAATCTTCTCCCACTAGAGCTGGATCAGTTACCACAATATAATCCGCCGGTTCAGAAAAAAGGTCTCGATCAGGCGTATGCACCCACATGCCATCTGGGGCCAGAAAGCCGCCTACCGTGGAAACCCAATAGCTTGCGACTATACCCGGCTCGCTAATCCCGCTGATTTGCAATAAACGCTGGCCTTCGGGTAACTGTCCATGCTTTCTGGAACGAACACGGACACGAGCCAAATTACCCTGTTCAGTGAAGGCATAGGCTAATAATTTGCCGTTCAAATCACTGTTTACTTGAAAACCGCCTTGTTCAGGAACTCCGGAAAACTGCACTGAAGCACCGCTTTGTTCAATGTTCTCAGAAACGGTGATATCAATGTCATCAATATAAACCAGACTAAATCTATAACCACTGTCACCAGGAGACTCAATGATGATGTCATTGCTGCCCTGGCGCAATAAGGCATCTGAAAAAGTCGTTTTCAGCAACCAGGAAACAGTCCCATCATTGGTCTCATCAATCACCATGCTGCCAGCATCTGTATTATTGATAAACACTCGAATATGGTGCTCATCATCCTTTACACCATCACCATCAATATCAATTTGGTCAAAATCAGTGATGCTATTCAGCTGAATTTCTAAACTGACCTCATCCCCTAGAGGTTCATGTGGCAAATTGAATTGATAGGTTTTACTTACTGGCGCACCAAAAGAAAACAAGTCATCCATCACCCATGGGTCATCGCTTGACACCAGTTCATCGTAGAACACATCGCGTTCAATGTGATAAGTCTTTCTACCCTTAGTCGCCAGATCGGCGTTTTTATCAACTCTATGTCGCACTTTGCCAGCTTTTATCGCCAACGATGCATCACGTGATACTTGGTACACCAGACTGTCAACATACAAAGCATCACTGCCTTGCGGCGCCATACCATAGAAGATGACTGAATGACCTGGGCCAAAAGGTTTGTTCCGTCGAACTGTCTTGCTCTTATCAACAACATCTCTAGGCACTGGTTGACCTTTGAAAGAAACAGCAATTTCATCAACAGGCACACCACTCAAATCAAGACCACGTTCAAGTAAATCTTCATAAGTGACACGGTAAATCCCGGCTTCTGGAATAGACATGGAAACCATGGCAACATCGCCACTCTTGACAGGTGAACGTTTACGCCAACGACTGCTACCGACAGCCTCATAATCAGCCGCAGCCAGCTTACGTTCATACGCACTGCGAATCGGCTGCCATTCAATAGCGGCAGGTAAGCTTTCCAAACCATACTTATTGCCCACTTCAAACGGGCCATAAAACTCTTCAGTACCATTGGTGTCGATACTGGACAAACCTAATTGCGTGATAGCTTGATCATACTTGCCTGTATTTAAACGCGTTCGATAACGACTGACTTTGGCTGTGTCAGTCGATTTACTGCGGATCATCTTGTCAGATAGAGCCTGCCACTCACCATCAATTTCCCCCCAGACAGTGAAGCCCATATTGAAACTTTCAGATACTGTCTGCCATTCGGCCGTGATTCGATTACCCAGTTGATTGGACTTAAACGCTCCAAGAGTCACTGGAACGGTGTCTGGATAGCAAAATTCAATATCTGAAAACCAGACTACCTGCCCAGCCGGGTTAGCTGGAGCTAGAGGGTTATTTGTATATTCAACACTTACGCCACTAAGAGGCCCATCCCAATTAGCCGTGCTGTGGCAGTTAGTATTTGTTGCACCGCAACCACCCAGACCATCTGAATCAACTTGATCAGGTGGCGTTGTAACGGTCCATATTCCAGAGGTTGTTGTTGATACCAGATTAAAAATTATCCTGTCATACCACGAACCCGAGTCAATATCGGCAACGGTGAATTCAACTTCCTGAACATCAATCGGAGAACCAACACTAAATGAAATATCCGTGCTAAGCACACAACCATTATTTGGCCAATCGACAAATAACTGCAGACCCAATGTTGCACTTATTTGAGGACTGCCCGATCCTGTGACATTGGCATCAGTACAACCAGCTCCCGATACCGTAAAATCAACTGTCACATCAACTCCATCAGCCGTAGTCATGGTATGAGGCCCGAGGGTTGCATTCCACGCAGGATTCCATAGAGCCGACCAATCCAATAAATCTTCTGTATACCCAGCTGGGCAAGTAACCGCATAAAGCGTAGTAGGCAGCAACATGGCTGCTAATGAAAGTACAACTAAAAGCGGCTTTTTTATTATTTTTTTTAACATAGCCATTATTTTATTTAAGTTCTTACAAACTCATAAATACAACAGAAAAATCAGGCCAAACGAATTTTAACACTGACGTGTTAAGACAATCTCCCACTTAATTTTCAAATATATTTATGACTTAGCATAATATTTGAATATCCCCACTTCATAGCACAGTTTTTGGATATAAGGTTAAAAATACGCTAAAAAACCCGATTTATCAAATAAATCGGCGTAAACATTGGTTAAATGCAGTTAAAAAACAAACAACTAATGCACTTTCTTTAAGTTACTTAACAACATTAACATGATTGATCTTAAGAACCACAGCGAAGGCAAAGTTACTGATCAAAGTTTTTTATCTGACTCGATCAGTCGTTCGATTTCACCAACGAAGGTTGTTGGTAAATGATCAAAACCACCATACTTCAAAGAATAAGATGGTATCTGGCGTGCTGTCTGGCTCATCATTTTAAAACCATGTGCATCAAGATTTCGAGCATTCACATGCGTGCCCATCAATTCCATTGCTGCCAGAGATGATTTCAAAGACTCAAAGCTATAACCATATTCCACCTGATAATGAGGAAACAGCATGAGGCGCAAAATCAATTCAGACGAGAGTGTGACTTTGCCACCAAACGCCTTAGCTGGCAGAGCATTTGCTATTTGCCCCTGCATCATTGTTGATTCGTCTTTCAACAGAGGTCGAATTGCATTGATTCCTGAACTCTTTATTTGCAGAGGCCTGGCAATACCTGACAAAGTATGTTCATCGCTCAGCACTACCAGTTCATCACTGACATAATCAAAACCATTGGCAACCAACCAACAAGTCAGTGAACTTTTTCCATGACCGCTATTTGCAGGAATGATGATGGCATTATTACCCTTGGCCACACAAGCGGCATGCAGGCAATGCCCTTCGGTTATACGGTTAGCAAAATGATAAATTATTTTGTCCGACAAAAAATACGCAAGATCACCTGCATGTTGCACCTCTCTGGTCTGCTGATCATCAGTATCAATAATTGACCAGCCATCAGCAGACGTCTTAACTTGCAAGATAATACCTTTGGGTTCTGAAACCACCTGAAAAGGCATATCACCAAGTGACTGTCTTACAGTCTCTTGCAGTGCTTTATCGTCTTGCAATTCAATTGTGACAAAATGCCCTGCCTGTTCAAAGGCCCAGTAGTGTGTGGGTTCTATCACTTGCGTGAATACATCAGAGTGACGACCTGCTTTTCGACCATCTGCTCAGCCAACTCAAAGACATCTTTTTCAATTTCTTGTGCTGCCTCAGGATATTGCTCCTGCAACAAATCAATAATATCACCCAGACTTCGTTCGCCATCCAACAATTTCCATATCAACGCTGACGATTCATTGAGGTGCAATGTGGTTGCATTGCCCGGGTTATATAACAAAATATCATCATCCATTTCCTCAAGCAGGCAGTTTTCTATGGGCGCGTATTTTTGTTTTCTATCAATCTTCATTTTATGTGTTCGTTCATTAACCACCAAGAAGGCTGGATATTAACCGATTTGCCAACCATTGCATAACCTTCAAAGGATGACGAACTACTTTTGTCACCCATAAACTTTTCTGCGGCGGTATCGAATAATAAAGGTGCAACCACCAATCCGATGGCGCAAACAGCAATGGCAATCTCTGACGCCACGAGTAACGTTGGCTGAAAATCCATGACAATGGCAACATGATATCAGCCAGGTTTTTGACATCGGGGTTAGCAACACCACCAATCACACGCCGCAGCTCTGAGCTTAATGGAACGATCAAATGCAAACAGCGCAAAGTATTCAGAATATGAGGGTACTGCTCACGAATGGCCTTCCAATTCAAAATTTGCCGGTATTGTTCCGCATAACCAACCACATCCAGAATATTAATCAGCTTCAATTTTCCCGCAGGGTGAAAGCCCTCGAGATGGCGGCATAGCTGGTGCAACATTTGCTCATGAGGCAAGGTCAAAAACTGTATCTCACCCCACTCCACGAGCACAGTATCCTGTTTAATATCATGGAATTCCAGAGAGCCGTTCGCATCCTGACCAATCGCATTATGATGCACTTCCACACTGATCAGGAAACCATCTTTGTGCAGTTCAGCATTCGGCAACTGGTGAGTACCTCGCATGTATTTGCTCGGTTGTTCTTCCGGCAGATGATAACCCAGCTCCCGCAGCACATCAGCAGCTGCTGACAACTGTTCTTTAGACACCAGAATATCCATATCACGCATCGGCCTATCCGCCAGATTAGCATAAAGCATTGGTGCCAAAGCCAGACCTTTCAAGGCAATCCAGGGAATATTAGCTGCTGCAAAAGCACGATGTATATCAACAACAGCGGCATACCGGGTATTGGCAAATGCCTTGTGCCTCATCGCTAGCCCTCGAAATGCCAGCAGCGCGTGTTTCTCAACTGGCAAGTGGTGCTTCATCGCATGTCGATAAAATAAGACAGCAATGCCCCGCAACTCCATTTCTGAGGTCAACCCCTGCCAATCCTTAACCTCTGGCAGCAGTTTATTTAACTTTTTGAAATCTCTTTCGAGTAAGTGCAAGCGTGTGCTGTGAAAAAGGATTTTACGGTGCAATTCCATGTTCGAATGATGAAGTACTTATCCATAATTGACAAGTCCCAAATGGATTCTACCAACATGACTCTGGCAAAATATAAGCTCTCATGATTCAGCGTGAAACTATTCACACATGGTATAATCAACCAAAGGCCCAGCCTGAGTTGCAATATTTACCCTCATTTACAATAAACAATTTCAATAAAACAACATGCAGGAACATCAACCCCCAACCCAGGCCTGTATTGGTTCATCACAGACGACTGAATTTGCCCAGCAAATTCTGGAATGGTTCGATGAGTATGGCCGCACAGATTTGCCGTGGCAAAACACGACTGACCCTTATCGCATCTGGGTGTCTGAAATCATGTTGCAACAAACTCAAGTCGCAACCGTGATTCCTTTTTATGAACGATTCATGCACAGTTTCTCTACTATATCAGCATTGGCTGCAGCGCCTCAGGATGATGTTCTGCATCACTGGACAGGCCTCGGCTATTATGCCCGTGCGCGTAATCTACACAAAGCTGCCCAGACAATCATGACGGAACACCACGGACAATTCCCTACCGACTTTACGGCAGTCGTATCGCTATCCGGCATTGGACGATCCACAGCCGGGGCAATTTTAAGCTTTGCCTTCAAACAACATCACCCAATTCTGGATGGCAATGTCAAACGAGTGCTCGCTCGCTATTACGGCGTCGATGGCTGGCCAGGAAAAACCGCTGTCCATAACCACCTGTGGCAACTGGCACAAGACAACACACCGCAAGAAAAGGTTGCTGACTATACCCAGGCCATCATGGACTTCGGAGCTACCTTATGCACTAGAAGCAAACCAGGATGCGGCCTTTGCCCTCTGCACAGCGACTGCTACGCCTTGCAAAACAACTGCATAGCAACAATGCCGGGCAAAAAGCCGAAAAAGAACAAACCTGTGCGCAGCACACATATGCTGATTATGCGCAATTCAAGTAACCATGTATTTCTTCAACAACGACCACCTTCTGGCATCTGGGGAGGGTTGTGGAGCTTCCCTGAGTGTGACATGAATACAGACATCACCGCTTGTGCACAACAATTAGGCTTTGAAGTGCACGAGCAACATACCGCTCCTGTGTTTCGTCACACCTTCAGCCACTACCATCTGGACATAACACCTATATATGCCACCATTAAACCTTTGAGTAATACAAGCATTCAGGATGACAACGCTATCTGGTTCGACCCAGATCAGCCATTGAAAATTGGCTTAGCTGCCCCAATAAAAAAGCTGTTACTATCCTTTAGCGCATTACGTCCATGACAAAATGCCATAACAGAACCAACATCAAACTAATCGAGACATAAACTATGAGTCGCACCGTTAACTGCATCAAACTGGGCAAAGAAGCCGAAGGCCTGGACTTCCAGACTTGGCCTGGCGAACTGGGCAAAAAAGTGTTTGAAAACATTTCAAAAGAAGCCTGGGCTATGTGGATCAACCATCAGACAATGTTGATCAATGAATACCGTTTAAACCCAATGGACAAGCAGGCAAAAGAGCTGATCACCACTGAAATGGAAAAGTTTTTATTCGGTGAAGGCGCTGCAGCACCAGAAGGTTATGTTCCAGAGAACGAAAGTTAGGTAGATAACAACTCATGGTGGGTCCTATCCCAACTCAAGTATAAGAGCACTAGGGCCTGTTCACACTAAATTTTTGACCGAGAGTATGACTAAAGTTTGTTCAGACGAGGCAGAAAT
>JBOEHE010000056.1:0-74966 GCA_050633785.1 Arenicella sp. | reverse complement strand
TAGATTTTGGTTTTATTGAACCGGTCAGCCTGGGTAGTCTGGTCTGGTTGGATAGCGATGCTGATGGAGTACAGGACTCGGCAGAACCCGCCATCGTTGGCGCAACTGTGACCTTACTGAATGCTGATGGCACAGTGTTTGATAATGATCCAGTGGCAGCTGGTGTACAGTCTCTGACCGATGTGACAGATGCAGCAGGTTTGTACAATTTTAATGATCTACCTGAAGGTGATTATCGAGTGCAGGTTGACTTGAACACCACGACCAGTCATACCGGAGGCTATCTGGATATGACGCCAACGCAAGTGGCAGATCCTGATGCGGCTGGACCTGGACAGGATAATAATACTGATTCGAATGTGGATAATGCAGCTCCGGGGCATAATCCGGCAGGCAATATCTATCAAAGCGGAGTGGTCACTTTGAGCGTTGGTGGAGAACCAAGCAGTGAAACCGATACGATTGCCGGCGGTGCGGATCAACCCAATCAGACAGCGGCGCAACCGGATAATAGCGGTAATATGACGGTGGATTTTGGTTTTATTCAACCTGTCAGTCTGGGTAGTACTATTTGGCAGGATCTAAATGGCGACGGCACACAAGATGCGGCAGAACCTGGAATTACAGGTGCTACGATTACCTTGCTTAATCCAGATGGAACCGTGTTTGACAGCGATCCGAATACCGCAGGCATTCAAAGCCTGACGGATACTACGGACGGAGATGGCCAATATAACTTTGACGGCTTGCCACCGGGTGATTACCGGGTTCAGGTAGATTTGAGTACTGTGGCAGGTGGTAGTGATTTATTCGTAAGCCCAGTGCAGGTAGCAGATCCAGATGCGGCAGGACCGGGTCAGGATAACAATACTGATTCGAATGTGGATTTGGCATTTGATGCGAACTTGACCGATCAGATTCATACCAGTGGTGTAATTACCTTAAGTTCAGGTTTGGAACCAACTGCTGAAACCGACCCAATTGGTGCTGGTGGACCGGACCAACCGAATCAAGGTCTGACAGCAACCGACGACCCTGACAACAGTGGCAATATGACCGTTGATATGGCTTTCGTCAGACCTGTCAGTATCGGCAGTACTGTCTGGGAAGACAGTAATGGCGATGGTATTCAAGATGATGCAGAGTTGCTGATTGTTGGCGCAACAGCAACCTTGTTGAATGCTGATGGTACCGTGTTCGACAGCGACCCTTATACCGCTGGTGTGCAGGCTTTGACTGATACCACTGATGCCGAAGGGCAATATAACTTCAATAGTCTGCCACCTGGTGATTACAGAGTTCAAATGGATGTCAGTACGGTGACTGGTGGTGCTAATTTTGTGCCAACTCTGAATCAAGTTGCTGATCCAGATGCGGCTGGACCGGGGCAGGATAATAATACCGATACCAATATCGATATTGCTTTTGATCCGAACCCCGCAGATTCAATTCATACCAGTGGTATCGTGACCTTAGTTGCGGGCGGTGAACCAACAGGAGAAACTGACCCTATCGACTTGATTGATGGCAATGGCCCGGTTTCAGATCAACCGAATCAAACCGCAGCGGATCCGGATAATAGTGGCAATATGACGGTAGACTTTGGTTTCATAGCTACTGTCAGTCTGGGAAGCCTGATCTGGGAAGATACTAATGCTGATGGTTTGCAATCACAGAATGAACCGCCGATGGCGGGAGCTATGGTGCAGTTGTTGATGGAAGATACCAATGCTTTGTCACCTACTTTCGGTCAGTTCATTGCGGCAACCGATGTTGCTAATGCACCTGTGCCGGTCGTCACTACGGGGTTAAATGGGCTGTATCAGTTTGATAACCTGAGACCGGGTGATTATAAAGTACTGGTTACCCCAACTTCGGGTCACTTTCCATCTCTGGTGCAAAACCCAACAGATGACAATATCGAAAATGATTCCAACCTGAATCTTGCTGCAACAGGGGCTGATAACTCTGGCGGGCTTCCTGCCGGTACGTTTGAAAGCAATATTGTAACCTTGGAGTCGGGTAAAGAATTTGTTGAAACCGATGCCGAACGTGGTGATGCACAAGATGGTGTGAACGGCTCTCCAGTGGATGAAAGTGGCAATATGACGCTGGATATTGGTTTTATCCCGCCAGCCACTATCGGCAACTATGTCTGGCTTGATCTGGACATGGATGGTATTCAGGATGCTAACGAAGATGGTATTGCGGGTGTGCAGGTTATCCTGACACCACCTGCTGGTATTGATGTTGGTGCTGGACCAGGTAATTCTATCATGACCAGTACCGGACCGAATGGTGAATACTTATTCCCCGATTTACCACCGTATGTCGATGCCAGTCCAAGCAATGGCTATGTGGTATCGGTTAACCCGGCGACTTTGCCTCCTAGTCTGATACAAACCTTTGATGAAGGTCCTGGTGGTCTGGTTGGTGTGTTGGATCATACTTCCGATCCGATTCAACTGGATCCTAATGAAGAACATTTGACCGCAGATTTTGGCTATGCACCACCATTGGGTTCCATTGGTGATACGATCTGGATTGATGCTGATGACGATGGCGTACAGGATCCGGGTGAACCGGGTATTCCCAATGTCACTGTGACACTGACGCCAGCGCCTGATGTTGATTTGGGTAGTGGCCTGGGCGTGCCGATTTCGGTAGTGACGGATAATAATGGCAAGTATCTATTCCCGAATCTGCCATTGGATGCTGTGTATGTCGTTGACGTTGATATTTCGACTTTACCGACGGGCTATGTGTCTTCCGTCAGTGGCTTAGGTGATCCTGATGTGCGTGATGGTAATTCGACGACTGCTGATGATCAGACCACAGTGTTATTGACCACTTCAAGCCCAGTCAACCTGGATGCTGATTTTGGTTATTTGCCTCCAGCTGATCAAAACAACAGTGTTGGTGATACGATCTGGATTGATGTTGATTCCGATGGTGAAGGACCAGCTGGCGCTGTAGGTGGGACCGATACTAACGAACTACCATTAATTGGTGTGACAGTCAGTCTGATTGATAACAGCACTGGTGACGTCATTGCGACCGATATTACTGATACCAATGGCCAATATTTATTCAATGGTATTCCAGATGGAAACTATACGGTTGTTGTTACTGACCAGAATAATGTGCTCGACGGCTTGGACCCAACCTATGATGATGATGGTCTTGGGACACCAAATCAATCCACTGTTGATCTGGATAGTGGTTCAACTGTTTTCACACCAGTTGCCGATCTGGATCAGGACTTTGGTTATGTTTCACCGAATAATACCGGTGCTGTTGGCTCTATCGGAGACACCGTGTTCTTTGATGCGGATAACTCTAACAGTCTGGATCCGGGTGAGGGTCTTGAGGGTGTGGTAGTGAGCTTGTATGGCCCAGGGCCAGATGGTGATATCACGACCACAGCGGATAATGAACTGCTGGCTACCGATGTTACCGATGAAAATGGTAACTATCTCTTCCTGGGACTTGATGTCAGTGACACAGGTCCTAATCCAGGCACTGATTATCAAGTTGTGGTTGATACAACGACATTGCCAAATGGTGGAACCGGTTGGACCAATAGCATTGACCCGAATACTCCAAACCCAGGTGACAGCATGAGTGTGACTACCTTAACTGTAGCTGGCCCTGTGGATCTGGATCAGGACTTTGGTTATATCGGTACTGACAATAATACCTTATCTGGCACAGTATGGCCGGATACTGATGGTGATGGTACACAGGCAGAAATAGGTGTGTTCAGTGGTGTGACCATTGAAGTGCGCGACCAGAATGGCAATGTCATTCAGAAAGTGGTGACAGATGTTAACGGTAACTACTCTGTGACTAACTTGCCAGATGGTATCTATGTGGTCGTGGTGACTGATGAGGATAATGTGCTTGCTCCTTATGAGCATACAGACTCTCCAAATGGCGCCAGTGACACCAGTGACCAGACCAGTAAAGATGATACTGGTTATACGGTAGATCTGGATTCAACGAGTATCAGTGCAACCCCAGTGACTGATACGACCGGTGACTTTGGTTATCAACCCACCATTACTAACCCAATCTCTCTGGGGTCGTTCAAATCTGAGTTAACTGATGGTGCTGTAACCATTAGCTGGACCACACAGACCGAAGTTGGCAACATTGGTTTCAATGTTTATATGAAACAGGGCGATCAATGGCAGCGCCTGAATGAACATGTGATCCCAAGCCAAGGTGACAGCACGGGTGTCCAGCGTTATAGCTTGATAGTGCCGGCGGGTGGTCAATACTTTGCCATAGGTGATATTGACATATACACGCAAGAGACCTTGCACGGACCATTTACTTTGGGTGAACAGCATGGTTTGGATGTTGTGCGTAAGGCAACGCCAAATAAAAATGGTGCTGCCGGTGCGGCTCAGGAAGCGAGTAGACGAACCGAAAAACGCATGCAACAAATGCAACAGCGTAACCAGGAACGTAAACAACGTCTGGGTAAACCGTTAGGCTATAACGATGGTGATAGCAAGCAATCACCTTCTGAGGAGTTAACAATGAACGTTAAGAAATCAAATACTCTGTGGAGTCTTTTAATTGCTGGAACTTTGAACATCATTATTCCAAATGCCTATGCTGCGGATGCCAATGCAGAAGATGTATTAAATCTCGAGGTGAAGTCTGATGGGGTCTATCTGGTGACACATGAAGCCTTATTCGATTATGGTTTGGATATAGCGGGTGAACCAGTTTCTCGCATTGCGCTGATGAATCAGGGTGAGCCTGTGCCGATTGCTGTGACTGGCAGCACCGACGATGCTAGTGTCTTTGGGATGGGTTCGACTATTCGTTTTGTCGGAACAGGTCTGGACACTTTGTATACCGATACTAATGTTTATACCTTGAGGCTTGATGGCGATGCGGCTCAAAGAGTGGATGTTGATAATCGTCAACCGGTTGGCCCAGTTGCTCTGAGCTATCTGGCTACCAGAAACTATGCTCCTCAAAGTGAATACAGTTTTGTTTCTCCAGATAAATCTGATCCTTGGTATGCCGAGCGTTTGTTGGCGTCAGGTGCGGCCGTGGACACTCAGGTGCAACTGAATCTTGATCATTATGTCCCCGGTGGAAACCGTGGATCGACTAAGGCAAAGTTGAGTGTAAATGTCTGGGGTGCTTCAGACTCGCCCGGTACTCAAGACCATGATGTAAAAGTGTCGTTCAATGGTCAGGAAGTAGTCAGCGAGACGTTCAATGGTTTGCAGGAAAGAGTATTGCAAGGGGATCTGAGTAACTTGAGTAATGGTAGTAATTCAGTAAAGGTTGAATTGCCATTGGCTTCTGGTCAAGCTTTTGATCTGATTAACCTCAATGCTGTGACGGTGAATTACCCAAGAGCGTTTATCGCTGATGGCAATGAATTGCAGTTCAATTCAAGTCAGCGTCGTTTTGTGGTTCAAGGATTTGAATCCGATACGATCGAAGTATATCGAAAAGATGGTAGTGGCACCTACCAGATGGGCAACACCGCAGTGCAGGGCTCTTGTGGGGAGGGTGCTGCGGGTTGTGCCATCATGTTTGCGGGAACTGGATCTGAAGCTGACTATTATGTCGTTACTCAAAACGCACTCAGATCTCCGGGTTTACGAAGTTTGCCGGTAGATGATGATATTAATAGTGGCAATGCCGAGTACTTAATTATCAGTCATCCTGATTTTATGGATACAGGTTTGTTGGAGGACTTAAGAGATTCCTTAAGTAATGAATTTGATGGTGTTGATATTGTTGATGTGGATAATATCTATGCTGAATATGGCCACCATATCTTCGACCCCGAGGCAATCAGAGCTTATATCAAAGCGGTTGAGGCTAATCGTGGCACAAACACTGTTTTGCTGGTTGGTGGTGATATGTATGACTATCGTCAATTCCAGAATCAACAGGCACGTAGTTTTATTCCTTCGATATATGCCAGCACCGATGGCGTGGTGAACTTTGCCCCTGTGGATGCCAAGTATGTTGATATTGATGATGACAATGTGCCGGATTTGTCGATAGGGCGTTTGCCTGTCAGAAATGTGGCGGAGTTATCGATTCTGTTAACCAAGCGTACGCAGTTTTTAGGCAGAAACTACACAGGTAAAGCTTTGTTTGCAGCGGATGGCTATGATCATATTCAGCAATATGATTTCTCCAGGGATGCGGATATGGTGAGTAATGATTATTTCACTGGTTGGGACACGAGTAAGGCGTATGTTGATACTGCCGGTGTGCAAACAGCGAGAACTTCCGTGGTTGATGGTATCAATGCTGGCCAGACCTTGACTGCATTTTTTGGTCACAGCTCAACCAATCAATGGAGCTTTTCCGGTTTGTTTAACGGTGATGACGCCGGTAGCTTAAATAATCAAGGTAAGCCAACAGTGGTAACACAATGGGGATGCTGGAATACCTATTATGTGAGTCCGAATGAGGATTCAATGGGGCATCGATTTATGGTTGAGGGAGACCGAGGGGCGGTGAGTGTAATGGGAGCCAGTACGCTGACCAGTGCGAATGCTGAAAGAGAGTTGGCTCAATTGGTATTTGCCCGTTTAACCAACGGTGAACGCTTGGGTGATGCGATCTTAAGGGCTAAGCAGGATTATGCCCAGACTAATCCTGATGCTCTGGACGTATTGCTGGGATGGACTTTGTTGGGTATGCCCGAATTGGTGCTCTACTGAGTATTAATAAAAATTGATAAGGAAATATGACGATGAAAAATACAATAATAAAATCGGATTGTGAGCAAGTGATGGTATCGGACAAAGTAGCGAATAAAAGGCGGACATTAAGGACTCTGCTGACGGTCAGTTCTGTCGCCGGGGCCAGTGCAGCTGCTTTACCTGGACAATGGAAAAAACCATTCATGAATGCCATTGTCTTGCCTGCTCATGCACAGACCAGTGTTTGCCCGGCTCTGGTGGTTGGTAATAGCGCTTTCGGGCCAGGGTCAGCACCGGGGACCTGTGGTTTGAGTTTTGAATTGCTCAGCGGGGATGCTGCACAGGATTTAGTGATACTCAGTGTCAGTAACAGTACCCCGGTAGGTACTGATGTGGTGAGTTATCCTTCAGGAACATCAGGCACAGCCAGCAGCACAGCCGGTTTGGCAATTTCCTGGGTGGGGCAGGCTGTTGGTGCGCCATTTGCCTGCGCAACGGCTGCTCCAGTTCCTATTGATGAAGTGACGTTTACCGTCACCTATAATTGTGCGGGTGATGCAGCAGTGCAGACTCTGACACTCAGCCTGCAAGCAATTGCTGCAAGCTTATAGAGATATAGAGTATTTTACGTTAATCTCGCTCTAGACCCATCGGCTGATATTGAATTAAGGATAATAGCCGAACTCGAGCTTTACTGTAATTGATTTTAAAAAGCAGACATTGAATGTTCCAGACCTTTGAGCACATGTGTCTCCAGTATTTCTCTGGCACGCTGAGTATCTCTGGCTAAGGCGGCATCAAGCATGTTCTTATGTTCAGTTGCCGCGCTGCTACCCCGAAAGGTTAAGACCTGCATCTGGTACCTGAGGTACTTGTCAAAAATAATCGAGTGTAATGACAGTAAGGTCTTCGAATTGCAGGCTTGAATCATGGCCTGGTGAAACTCCCAGTCATAGCGTTTCCAGGTCTCTTTCTGGGACTCATCACCGGACAACATAGGTTCTTCCATCAAGCTGAGTTTGTGATATGCGGCCACCAGGTTACCCTCCCATTCTGCATCCCCATTCTCAATTGATTCTTTTAATGCATGTCCTTCCAGCAAAATGCGCATATTAGCAATTTCAATCAGATCTTCTTTTGACACTGGAGACACAAAAAAACCTCTCTGCTCTTCAGCCAATACAAAACCCTCACTGGCTAACCTGTTCAGAGTTTCTCTAAGTGTTGAAACACTGGCCGCATATTGATCTTTGAGAACACCTAATTTGAGCTTGGAACCAGGTTCAAGTTGCCCAAAAATTATATCGTGTTTCAACGAATCATAGGTGTTAGAGCCAACGGTGTTGAGTTGTTTTTGCATAGTTCAAGAATACCATAATTTCTTCTATATTTCTGTTATACGCGATTCTAACTGACATTCCTGAGAAATCAACAAAGCTTGTTTAATCTCAATGACATAAACGTGTGAGTCAGAAATTCAGGGGCAGATATATGCAGGTTTGGCGTAAACATAAGTGGATTGTGGGGTAACTAAAAACAATAAACACTGTTTAAAACAGTTCGTTTGATGCTGAGAGTTGTTGGTTTTTGTCAGTGATTAGAAGTAAGTGGTAGAAAATCTTTTTATTTGTTAAAAAATAATATATTATTAATAATATCATATATTATGGGATATGGATGATGTAATCACCTAATCTCTTTGTGCTAATTAAAAAAATAAAAAGGTGATGTTTGTGACCCGATTGCTTAACGTATTTTTTAAAATACAGACTCCGAGCTCCTTTAAAAATAATGGATGGTGGCTCTGAAATGACAGTTGCTATTAAATTAGTGGTGGCTGGGGCAGGGCTTGTTGGAAAACAGCATGTTGAGTCTATTTCTCTTTGTAAGGGAGTCGAGTTGCTGGCGATAGTAGATCCGTCGGAACAAGCAAAGGACTATGCTGGCAGCATTGCAGTGCCGTGGTATCACTCATTATCTGCTATGTTTGCCAATGAAAGCCCTGATGGGGTCATTTTGGCCACACCTACGCCATTGCACGTTGAAAATGGTTTGCAATGCATAGCGCATAAGTGTCCAACTCTGATAGAAAAGCCTTTGGCAACGTCTTCTAACGAGGCTGCTATTCTGGTGGACAAAGCAAAGGCAGAAGGTGTTCCCATTTTGGTAGGTCATCACCGGCGTCATAATCCTTTGATTAAGAAAGCACATGACATAATTGACAGTGGAGAGTTGGGTCAGCTACGTGCTGTACATGCCAACTGTTGGTTATTTAAGCCGGATGATTACTTTGAAACAGCCCCTTGGCGTAAAGAACTGGGGGCGGGTCCAGTTTCTGTAAATCTTGCACATGATATTGATCTTCTTCGTTATTTGTCTGGCAATGTGGTCAGTGTTCAGGCGCAGGCCAGTCGTTCCCTGAGAGGTTATGAGAATGAAGATGTAGCGGCAGCCGTGTTGCGTTTTGAAAATGATGCTATTGGGACCATTACGGTATCTGATGTCATTGTTTCCCCATTGAGTTGGGAATTGACTGCACATGAAAATCCGGCTTATCCCAAAACATCACAAAGTTGTTACCATCTGGGCGGAACTCATGGTTCGCTTTCTTTGCCTGATCTGACGTTATGGAAAAATGGTCGATCACGAAGTTGGTGGGAACCCATCAGTGCGACGAGCTTTCCAACAGAGAATTCCCGTCCTCTGTTGAATCAAATTATGCAATTTTCCAAGGTTATTTCTGGTTCCGCCGAGCCTTTAGTGACTGCTGAGGACGGTTTTAAGACTTTGCAGGTCATAGAATCTATTCAGTGTTCGGCCAAGACCGGTGAAACAGTATTTTTATAATATACTATAAATTACAAAATATATGATATTTTATTCTTTGTATGATATAGTCTTCCAAGCCACGCTAAGATGGTATTTATTTTCGTATTCAGAGGAGCTACATAAATGAAATTTCTATTTACACGTCATAAGATAATATCGGCACTGATTGCCAGTTCACTCGTATTTGGCTTTGCTACAGTAGGTTATGCTGCGGATAAAGTTAAGTTGCGTCTCTCATCGTCAAGTTCGGAAACCGATCAGCGCGCTGTTGCAATGCTGGAAAAATTCGCTCCAGAAGTTGCGGGTTTTGCCAGTTTTGAGCCGCATTGGAATTCATCTCTGTTCAAGCAAGGAACTGAACTTGAGGCAATAGCACGTGGCAATCTTGAACTGACGTTTGCATCGGCGCAGGAACTGGCTGTTTTCTTTCCTGAATTTTCAATCTTTACAGCAGGCTATGTGCATCGGGATGCAGCGCACCAGATAGCGGTTTTTAATGCGCCTCTAATGCAACCATTTAAGTCTAAGGTTGAGGCAGAATTGGGTGTTAAGTTGCTGTCTGTTGTTTATCTTGGGCGTCGTCAGGTTAATTTACGCACTGACCAGAAGGTTATGACACCTGAGGATTTGTCTGGAGTAAATTTGCGCATGCCCGGCACAGATGCCTGGCAGTTTTTGGGCAAAGCTTTAGGGGCAAATCCAACCCCAATGGCTTTTACTGAAGTGTATACTGGTTTACAGACTGGTGCTGTAGATGGGCAGGATAATCCACTGCCTACCATGGTCGATAAAAAATTCTACGAAGTAACCAAGCAGGTGATTTTAACTTCCCACCTTGTGGACCTGAACTACATCGCTATTTCCAAGAAAGTGTGGGATAAGATGGATGCTTCACAGCAGCAAACAGTGCAAAAAGCAGCTGATGCTGCTGCTGAATTTGGTCGACAAAACCAGCTGGCACAAGAAGAGTCATTGGTCGATTTTATCAAGGAACAAGGCCTTACCGTATACGAGCCTGATCTAGATGCTTTCAGGACGCGTGTTCAAGGCATGTATCTGGAGTCTGACTATGCCAAAACCTGGCCTGAGGGTTTGCTTGAAAAAATTAATGCGCTATAAATTGGTAAGTAGTGAAACATAGGAAACCTGTGTATGAAGAAGATTAGGTTTTGGTTTCTAAAATGTTCTGAGGGCGTGGCAGCGGCAATGCTTGCTGCCATGTTCTTTACATTTCTTCTGCAAATTTTTTCACGTTATGTTTTGGCCGAACCCTTTGGTTGGACGTTGGAATTGTGTTTGACACTCTGGGTCTGGATAGTCTTCTGGGGCAATGCCTTTGTCGTCAAACACGAAGATCATGTGGCTTTTGATGTGCTCTATCTTGCTGTTCGAGATAAAACTCGCAGGGTCTTTGCCTTAATCGGAGCGGCAGCAACTGTTATTGCTTTGGGCGTCTCCCTCTACCCGACCTGGGATTATATTGATTTTCTGAAAATAAAAAAAAGCGCAACATTGCACATTCCTATGCGCACAGTTTTCAGCATTTACGCCATATTTATTATCGCTGTGTGTGTAACATACTTCGTTCGCTTTGTGACGATAGTGCACAAAGGCGTGCCTGAACAAGAGAAGGTTGACTCATAATGGAATTGCAGTTTTTAATTTTTGTATTACTGCTATTGTTTCTGGCGGGTATCGGCACTCCAATCGCGTATTCTATTATTATTTCCGCGATCGCTTATCTGGCTGTCGCAGGTCAGGATATAGCATTGGCCGGAGAGCAATTGCTTGCTGGTTTGTATGACAGCTTCGTTTTATTAGCTGTGCCGCTGTTTATTGTGGCTGCTAATATTATGAATGCAGGCACGATTTCTGATCGTTTATTGAGTTTTTGTGTTGCTTGTGTGGGGCGTTTTCGCGGGGGGCTTGGACATGTCAATATTGTCGCTTCGCTGATCTTTTCCGGCATGTCGGGTTCGGCTGTTGCTGATGCAGCAGGCATTGGCAAAATCATTATTGAGATGATGACCAAGGGTGCGCGTTATCCCAGGGGTTATGCGGCAGCCATTACTGCGGCATCAGCAACCATTGGCCCTATTATCCCACCTTCTATTCCGATGGTTCTTTATGCTTTAGTGTCAGAGCAGTCCGTTGGCTATCTGTTCTTAGGCGGCATAGTTCCTGGTTTGCTTATGGGGTTGGTATTGATGGCGATGAATACCTGGGTTGCGACACACCGAAATATACCTTTGGAAGATGCTGTTCCGTTGAAAAGGTTGCCTGGTTTAACCGTTAGCGCCTTTCCTGCTTTATTGATGCCTGCTATTTTACTTTATGGCATTTATGGCGGTGTCACCACTCCAACAGAAGCGGCGGCTATTGCAGCTGCTTATGCCTTATTTTTGGCGGCATTCTTTTATCGTGCGCTTAAATTATCGACGCTTTATCAGATCCTTGTAAACTCGGCCCGCTCATCTGCCGCAGTAGGTTTGGTTATTGGTGGGGCCTTGATCATGAATTATATCGTAGCATCGGAAAATATCCCCAACCAAATAGCGGGTATGTTGGTTGGCATTGATGTGCATCCCCTGGTGTTTCTTCTGGTCATTAACGTGATATTGCTGTTATTAGGGGCCTTGCTCGATGCAACCACCATTATTCTCGTGATTCTACCTTTGTTCATTCCCAGTTGTCGTGAGTTGGGGATAGATCTGGTTCATTTTGGCGTGATTGCCGTTGTCAACTGTATGATTGGTTTGATCACGCCTCCCTATGGCATTTTATTGTTTGTCATAAATGCTGTTACGGATATTCCTTTGGGAGAGATTATCCGAGAAATTCGCTGGTTTATTGCGGTTCTTATTGCGGCGCTGATATTGATGATTCTTGTGCCTGAAATTGTACTGTGGTTGCCGAAAAAATTTGGCTACAGTGCTTAAAGCAACGAGGTCATGATGGTGCATCAAGCATTTATGGCCGTGAAATTGGGTAAATATCATGGTGAATGAAACTCAAAAAAATGACTATCAAGATGAGCGAGATGTTCGTCATTGGTGGCGTACGTCCATTATTGATATGGAGCCGGGAAAGATTCATTTTCGTGGGCACCCCATTGAAGAGCTCATTGGCAATATTTCATTTTCACAGATGGTCTGGTTGATGACAAAGGGGCAGTTGCCGACACAAGCCGAAGCAGAATTGCTGGAATGTGCTTTGGTGGCAGGAGTGGATCACGGTCCGCAAGCTCCATCAATAGCAACGGCTCGGATGGCTGCAACCTGTGGTCTGGGCCTGAATAACGTTATGGCATCTGCCGTCAATATGCTGGGAGATGTGCATGGAGGGGCTGGTGAACAATGTGCGCAACTGTACTTTGATATTGCAGATAAAATGGAAGGTGGTTTGGCTCTCGATAAAGCCGTGTGTGTAGGGCTGGATGAGTGGCGTGAACAACATGGGAAAATTGTCTCGGGATTTGGTCATCGATTCCATAAGCCTCTTGATCCACGGGCGCCTCGTTTGATGACAGTGGTGCGGGTAGCAGCTCAAGAGGGTGTCGTCAGTGGTGCGTTTGCGGATATTGCTGAATCGATTCAACAGGAGCTGATTCGTCAACGTGCTGGGCGGGGTATTGCCATGAATATTGATGGTGCTACAGCAGTTATTTTCTGTGAGTTGGGTTTTCCTGCTCCTTTGTCACGAGGACTTTTCTGTTTGTCGCGCTCAGTTGGAATATTAGCTCATGCCTGGGAGCAAATGCAGCAAGGAGGTCGCAATAAAGGTCCGATGCCAAAGCGCTTTTTACCTGAATACGAGCCTCCTGAAAAGTAGGGACTCATTACGATGTAGCGTTTTACAGCCAGGAGTTGTTTTAACCGTTGCTTGAGCCTGGGATGTCAGAGTAGAGCAGGGGTAAATTATTCCTGGAATGGTCAATGTGGATTTTGATAACTAATATTCAACGATATGAGGTGGTGTAAGAATGGGTCGATACAAATCTGATAATAAAGTGGTTTTTAACTTTGGTTGGAGCGCACTTTTTGTATTTCTGGTTCTTTTGCCAATATCGGTTAATGCTAAAGTTTATGAATGGACAGTTGCGCAGAGTTGGGGAAAGGATTTTGTTTATTATTCCGCAGCTGTTGATAAGTTTATTGATCGTGTTCAGGCCATGTCCCAAGGTAGAATAAAGCTTAAAAAATCTTCAAGGGAAGATCATGAAAAGCCTCAGGGTATGTTTGAAGCTGTCAGGGATGGTGAATTTGAAATAGCTAATACGGCGGCGTCCTGGTGGGGAGAATTCGATCAAAATACTTTGCTGGTGACTTCATTGCCATTTGGTATGACCAGTATGGAACAATACACATGGTTTTATTATGGCGGAGGTTTTGATTTAGCTCAAAAAGTGTATTCCAAACATGGACTAATGTATTTTCCTGGTGGCGTTACAGGAAATCAGATGGGCGGTTGGTTTGGTAAGGAAATCTCTACCTTGGATGATTTGAAGGGATTGAAATTAAGAATTCCCGGGTTGCCAGGAAGGGTCTATGAGGCATTTGGTGTTGAAGTAACAAACCTGCCTCCCAATGAACTTTCCTCGGCATTGGAGTCAGGAAAAATAGATGCTGTAGAATGGGGTGGGCCTGCATTTGATATCACTATGGGGTATCACAAAGTCGCTCCATATTACTATACGGGTTGGCATGATCCTGCGGCAGAAAATGCCTGGTTAATCAACCGAGAAGCTTTTAATAGCTTGCCTGAGGACTTACAGGATGTTTTGGAAGTTGCCATGAAAGTCTCAGCATTCGAAGTCATGATGGAATTGAATAATGCGCATACACTGAAGCTCGACTTGATGTTGAAAGAATACCCGGATATTAAGATCAGGGCCTTTCCAAGTAGTATCCTACGTGAGTTCAGAGGGAAATATATTGAAATTATTGAAGAGATGGCCGGTAAGGATTCTTTAGCAAAAGAGATTCTTGAATCTATCCGTAATTATCGTCAAAAGGTAAGACTGTGGACCCGAGTCTCTGATCAGGCATTTCTGAATAATACCGCTTTTTAAACAGTAGGTTGTTGAGAAAAGACCGGCTTAATCAGTCTTGTCTTTTCTCAAGTTTTCAAGCATCCCTGCCTGCAAAGGATATTGATTGCTGAAATCAAGCGAGGCTTCAATAGGCTTCCAGTATATCAGATACAAAACCTATTAATTTCACCCTGTGAAAGATTCTTTTGCGCCTGTTGGTGTTTGCAGCCGGGGTCGAGTAAAGGGTTACCGACCCTATGTATCGGCTCGGAAATTTTACTGGATAATGAAAATTTCTCTAACGAATAAAGTACTTTGTCAGGAATGTTTTACTTTATAAAAATATTATGGTATTTTTAATAATATATGATATTTTTGAATTTAAATGATGGTTTGGCAGTATGACGCCACATGAGGTTTACAATGAATAAAGAGCTAACATCAAGATATTCACTGGCTCACCTGACTTTGCTAAGTTGCTCCATTCCTGAGCTGATTTATATTGCTGCTCGTGCTGGCTATGATGCTGTCAGCCCGCGTTTGATTCCGATGGGAGTTGATGGTGAATGTCCTTACCGACCTCTGGAAAAAGGCATGGTTCAGGCAACACGAAATGCGTTGAAAGTGACTGGTATCGAAGTTCATGATGTTGAGTTGGCTGCAATTACGGATAATTGTGATGTGAACTCTTTTCAATCAGCAATAGAAGCAGGCGCAGAGCTTGGCGCACGCAGACTCATTACCAGTTCCTGGACATCATCGAGTGATGACCGTAATTACATAATAGATACCTATGCCGAAATTTGCGATTTGGCCGACACATATGGATTGTCTGTCGGGTTTGAGTTTCCCTCCTTTTCTCGAATAAATAACCTGCGGGAAGCGGTTGATATTGTGCAAGCTGCCGATAGTTTTAACGGAGGAATTTTGATTGATACTCTGTATATGCATCTGTCCAGGGTACAGTTATCGGAGCTTGATCACCTTCCATCAGAGTGGTTCAGATCTATTCAAATTTCAGATGTTCATCCCGGTGTGCCTGATTCTCATGGCGGCATGATTCAAATTGCTCGCAATGCACGTCTTTACCCTGGTGAGGGCTGCGTTGACTTTGCGGGCATGATCGAGCGACTACCACCAGTTGACTATTGTATTGAAATACCCAATAGAAGCCGGTTAGCAGAGCTTGGCGCAGAAGAGCATGCCAGGCGCTGTCTGAAGGCGACCAAAAAAATATGTGAACCCACAAAAAGCCGTCGAGTCTCAGGAGTTGGCGGCAGATACAAAAACAAATCCGTTAATACTAAAGAGGAACACCATGATTCGAGAGCTTTCTGAACAAGATAAAGTCATGCTTGACGAAATGGTCGAGCGTGCCCGTATCGCTATGACAGAAATCGAACATTACAGCCAGAAACAATTGGACCGTCTTAGCCAGTCTATAGGGTGGCATACTGCCAATGAGACGACGTTTACCCGCCTTGCCCAAATGGGCGTTGATGAAAGTGGCATCGGCGACAGGTCAGGGCGCCCGGCTAAACGTTTTAAAATTCATGGGGTCTTGAGGGATGTTTTACGCCAGAAGAGTACTGGGGTTGTTGAAGAATTGCCGGAAAAAGGTATCACAAAATATGCCAAGCCTGCGGGTGTGATAGCCTCATTGATTCCAATGACCAATCCGGCACTGACGCCGCCAGTGACTGGAGTTTATGCGGCTAAAGCACGCGATGCAGTTATCTTTTCTCCTCATCCGCGTACTCGTCGTACTACCACAGAAATGGTTGCCGTCATGCGTGCGGCTTGTTCCGCCGTTGGGGCACCAGAAGACTTGTTTCAAGTTATAGAAGAGCCCTCCGTAGCGCTGACTCAGCATCTTATGAAAGTGTGCGATATGACCCTGGCTACAGGAGGAAAGCCCATGGTTCAGGCAGCGTACAGCTCAGGACGCCCAGCTTACGGTGTGGGTGCTGGTAATTCTACAATGGTAATTGATGAAACTGCTGATATTGACATTGCTGCTAAAAATACGCGCTTGTCAAAAACATCCGATTTTGGGTCGGGTTGTTCTGCAGATGGCAATATTGTGATCCAAAAGTCTATCTATGAGGAGATGTTGATTGCACTGGAAACCGAAGGTGGTTATCTGTGTAATGAGAATGAAAAGGATTTGTTGGAAAAAGCCATGTGGGACGAAGATGGTAAGAGAACATTTGGGACAATCGCCTGTCGTCCACAACAGACCGCCGCTGCCGCAGGGTTTAACATTCCAGAAGATCGTTTGTTTTTGATGGTGGAAAATCAAGGCAGAATTGGTCAAGAACATAGGTTTTCAAAAGAGAAGCTGACAACCCTGATGGCTCTGTATCACTTTGATGATTTTGCTGAAGGCCTGGATATAGTTAAGCGCATTTTTGACGCTGGAGGGAAAGGTCATTCCTGTGGAATCTATTCGCATGACGATGCCAATATCGATGCATTAGCCAGTGTGGCTCCTGTCAGCAGAATGATGGTACGTCAGGCTCAATCCAAAGCCAATGCGGGTTCATTCACTAATGGAATGCCAATGACTTCCAGTTTGGGTTGTGGCATCTGGGGAGGGAATATCACCAATGAAAATGTGTCATTAAAGCACTTTATTAACTATACCTGGGTCAGTCGACCAATTCCTGAAGATCGTCCTGCAGACAGTGAATTGTTTGGTGAATTCTATGGTCTTGAGGTTTCTTAACGATGAGTACTCAACAAGCAAAAACAGTCGCAGAATATATTGTTGACTATCTTGAGCGCAGAGCAATTAAACATGTATTCGGGCTTTGCGGGCATACTAATATTTCCGTTCTGGCGGCATTGGAATCCAGTTCGATTGACTTTGTTACGGTTCGGCATGAGCAAATAGCCTCTCATGCGGCAGATGCTTATGCCAGAGTAACAGGCCAGGCTTCTGTTGTTTTATCTCATTTGAGTCCGGGTTTGACTAATTGCGCGACAGGTGTGGCCAATGCTGCTCTGGATTGTATTCCTATGGTAGTTATTGCTGGAGATATTCCAACTCACTATTATGGCAAACACCCGCATCAGGAAGTGAATTTGCATGCAGATGCCTCCCAATATGAGATCTATCGACCTTTTGTAAAACGTGCCTGGAGAGTTGATAGAGCAGAATTGATGGCAGAAATTCTGGAGAAGGCTTTCCATCTGGCTGAAAGCGGTCAACCAGGCCCAGTTCTGGTGAATGTACCAATGGATATATTCTCAGAAGTTATTGATAGCGTATCATTTGACAGAATCGCTAACAACACGCGCAGTTTAATTAAACCATCAATTGACAATGACACTGCCCGGCGCATCGTTACTGCGCTAGGAGAATCCAGTAACCCTATTCTCTATGTGGGTGGAGGAATTCTTTTGTCGCAAGCCTCGCAGCAATTACAGAATTTCGTTGATCATATGCAAATCCCGGTGGCTCATAGTCTTATGGGCAAAGGGGCTTTACCCGATGATCATCCGTTGGTCTTGGGTATGACTGGGTTTTGGGGAACTGAATTGGTAAATCAGTCTTGTTTGGGGGCTGATACCATTTTTGCTGTTGGCACCCGCTTTAAGGAAGCGGATTGCTCGTCATGGTATCCAGGATACACGTTTAATATTGCCGATAATGCTGATCCCTCTGGAGCAAAAATTATCCATATTGATATTGAACCCTCTGAAATTGGTCGTAATTATCCGGTTGAAATTGGTGTCATCGCTGATGCCAAGGCAGCATTGAATGTGTTGACTGAAGTGGCTAAAGATATTTATCCAGATGGTTTTAATCGTCCTGATTTGGTCAAAAAGATTGCCAGTTTTCGTGCCAGTTTTAAACAGAAGAATACTGCAATGGCCACAAGCAGTGCTTTTCCAATGATGCCTGAGCGTATATTGGCGGATACAAGAACGGCATTGCCTGACGATGCCATAATCACTACAGATGTTGGTTGGAATAAGAATGGTGTGGGGCAGCAATTCGATATCCTCACACCGGGTAGCATTCTCACCCCTGGAGGTTTTGCGACAATGGGGTTTGGTCCTCCGGGAGCTATTGGTGCGAAAATGGCCTCACCTGACCGTGTAGTTCTCTCTCTGGTCGGTGATGGCGGCTTCGGCCAAAATCCGGCTGTGTTGGCAACAGCGGTTGAGCAGCAGTTGGGTATTATCTGGTTGGTCATGAATAATAATGCGTTTGGCACCATAGCTGGTTTGCAGAAAGCGCATTATGGATTGACCTATGGAACGACGTTTCCCGGTAAGGCGGGTTCCCCTGAATTTGGACCCAGCTATAGCAAAATTGCACAGGCTTATGGAGCAATCGGTGTGCAGATTGAATCTGCTGATGATTTATTACCAACTTTACTTGATGCCATAGCCAGTGGCAAACCAACGGTTATCGATGTGCCGATGATCAACAATCCGACACCAACTACCGGGCATTGGAATATTCTCGATATTTATTCTCCGAATTCTGAGGTGTCTCATGTGGCGACATAAATCGATACGAAAGACGTGCTGGGTGAGTTTATGACAGACAATACATTGCTTATTTTGAATGGTCCGGGTTTAGGTGATCTGAGTAACTATGATGGAAATAGTTATGGCCCATTATCATTGCAGAAAATTGAAAGCGAATGCGCTGATTTGTGTAATGAGCTGGGTATAGCCCAGAGCTTTTATCAGACTGATGACGAAGATGAAATGTTCCGTATGATTGTCAAGAAGTCTGAGGACTTTTCGGGTTTGATCATCAACCCGATTGGATATTCAAGAGCCGCATCAGTTGAGTTTGCCATGTATCGTTCGGCGATAAAAATGATTGCGCATCTTAAAAAACCAGTTGTAGAAGTACACATAACCAATATCTTTCGGCAGGGAGCAGAAATTACCAAACCCTTACAGGAGCCTGAGGGGGAAATGGGGTTTATCTGTGGATTTGGTCTGCACAGCTATTTGCTGGCCATCAAATCTATCCAGAAAACCTTGGTAGCGAAAGGTGGTCTTACTTGTTGAATGAACTGGTGGAAACAAATACGCGTATGAAAGTCTATGTGATCAATGGTCCGAACCTTAATCTGCTCGGCAAACGTGAACCCGAAATCTATGGTTATGAAACTTTGGAGGATATTGCACAGTCATGCAGTGCAAACGGCAAGAAAAAAGGCCTCGACGTCGTTTTTATGCAGTCTAACCATGAAGGTGAAATAGTCGAATGGATTCATGACGCTATTAATACGGTGGATGCCATTGTGATCAATGCGGGAGCGTATACACATACCTCTATCGCCATTCATGATGCTTTAAGGGCATACCAAGGCTATAAAATAGAACTGCATATATCCAACCCTCACATGCGGGAATCTTTTCGGCATGTGTCGTTTATTTCATCAGCAGTTGATGCTGTAGTCGCAGGCTTGGGTGTCAGTGGCTATGATCATGTTGTTGACCAGCTGGCTGACATATTGCATGCCAATTGATGGGGTTTTCTGTATTGGACTCACATGTTGATAGTAATCACTGCACAGCACGGTTAACACTTATTTGACGATGGATAAAAAGTTCTCGATTAAACATATTGCTGCTCAGGCTTCGGTGAGCCCAGCGACCGTTGATCGAGTTCTTAATGGTCGTTCCGGGGTCAGTCTTCATACTCGCCAACGGGTTTTGAACGCGGTTGATGAGTTGGAAAAATATTATACCAAAATAAGCCTGTCTGGCCGCCAGACCTATATTGATATTATTGTTCATCAACACTATGGTGAGGGGTCTGAAATTAAAGATAGTGTTGCGAAAGTGTTACCTTTGATGAAGTCATTCAGCATCAACCCTCGGATACACTATTTTCTAGATGAGTCACCGGTTGAGATAGCCCAAAAAATCGATCATATCGTTGATATGGGCACCAGCGGTCTGGTAGTGACGGCGCCTGATGAATTTGCCATCAGAGACTCGATTAACCGTGCTTACCAGACAGGGGTGCCAACCGTGACTCTGGATTCGGATATACCTTATTCTGAAAGGATTCATTTTGTTGGTGCCAGGCATTTTTCAGACGGGCAATCAGCTGCTTATTTGATGGGGCAATGGCTGAAACACTCCAAAAAACGCATATTGCTGCCGATATTGTCGACCAACTTTTTCAGCCAGGTTGAGAGAGAGGCTGGCTTCCGGCAGTTAATGAGGCAAAGGCATCCAGATTGTGAAGTGGATGTGCTGGATTGTGGTTCTGGTGAGTATCAGCAGATACTTGATCGAGTTATCCAATATCTGGAAGTCCACACCGAAGTCAATGCTGTTTACAGCATTGCGGGTGATAACTCCGCTATCAAAACGGCATTTGACAAGGCTGGGAAATCCATTGAGTTTTTTATGAGCCATAATTTGAATCAGATCAACAAATCACTGTTACTTAATGATAGCCTGAACATCGTGTTTGACCATAATTTAGAGCAGAGCGTCTATCAGTGTTTTTTAGTGATTCTTGAGTTCTATCGCTATGTTCAACCTGTCCAGCCTGTGCTGCTAAATCAGACTTCGATAATTACTGCGTTTAATTTACACCAAAAAGAGAACTTGTCAGCTTGTGATGTTACGTCTGCAGTTATGGGAGGGGTAAGAGCTGTTCATGCTTGATTGTCATGTTCTTTTTGTTCTGCACTTCCGACAGTGGGTGCCTGGGTGAAGTGATAAAAAAGCAAAGGAACGAATAAGTTTCACTGAGTCGTTCCTTTGCAAACGCCAACTGAACCTATGGCTGGAGTGTTGAGAAAATTAACTTGGAAGGGTACGTGCTGCTGGTATGAACCGTCACTTCGCTGCCAATAACATTGATGGAATCATGTTCTTCGCCTGTTCGTATCATATCAACGCCTTGCACGACGATAGACATTGTCTCTCCCGCTGCAAAATGTGTTGCCGAGGGTTGGATTTCTATATCAAGTTGCACAATGCTGTTCTGCGGGATAGCAGTGGGCGCAAGGTGAGTATGAAACGGCTGGGTCGGGGTTGTTTTGCTGATATCAAGAGCGCGGTGCGATGCTCTTAGCCATCCACTGGCCACTTGACCTATGTCGCCACCACGACTTTCAAAGTTAACAAACTCACCTGCGGAATCAAATTTTTGCACTCCGACAAATAAATCCGTGTCTGTTATCGGGGTATTTGATGTACCACTGCCCACTGAGACATACAGTTGCAGGTTCATGCTGCCGATGATGTCGGTGTCGGCAGCAAAGGTATGGTTGAAAGTGACCCGATGAGGAGAGCTTACCTCCTCTTCGCGGTCTTCTTCAGGCATTGGGATGGTATAGGTCATAGAGCTGTCAGCCACCAGAGGCGAACTTGATGTACTGGCGTTGGATGCATCGAGAAACAAGGTGTTTGTATTCAGGTTAGGCAATGGCCAGTCTGAAGCCGTGTGTGTTGTTCCCTGGTAGTAGGCACTGCGTAACTCGTAGGTAACTCGCGGCACATCCAGCATTCCATTATCTGTTTTATCGGCTAGAAAGAAATCAAAAAATTGCCGTTGACGATCTTGTGCCGAAGCTGAGTAATACCACTCCCATTTCTTTCGACCATGTACTTCCAGCCATTTATGAGGGGACGAAATAGAGGTGAAGCCGAGCAGTGTGCCTCGAGTATGCAAGCCGTGATCTGCCCATTCTGTGGCAATATAGGCTGGTATATCAATCTGATCTAATTGCGTTGGGGTCAAGTCAGAGTAATTAAAACTCCCCGGGCCCTGCGGATCCAGTGTGGGTTTGCTGGCCAGCAAACCATCCAGATCCTGAGGATCCTGATCAAAACCGGGTTTGTTGTCGTTCAACAAAATTCGGAACATCCACCAGGGTTCTACGAATCCTGAGTTGTAAATGCCGCCGTGGTAAGCAGCATCTCGATAAATATCCGTCAGGGCATCCCAGGGCATAATTGCTTTAAGATGAGGTGGTTGTAGCTCTGCAACTCGCCATTGGTTTATGCCCATATAAGAAACACCCGTAGTGCCAATTTTGCCGTTGCTCCAGTGTTGGCTGGCGGACCACTCGATGGCGTCGTAATAGTCCTCGGCTTCCTGAGCAGTGAAAGTCGCAGTATCGCCTTCAGATAAATTCTGGCCGCGGGCATCGACCACGATGACAACATAGCCGTTTGCCACCCAGAAATCGGGATCTGGTAACTCAAAGCTGGTGTATTCAGAAACGTTGATGTCACCGTCTTCTTCATCAATGAATTCACTGATTGGAGCATCTTTGTTATATGGCGTCATGCCAATAAGTGTGGGGTATTTCCCGCCTTTGGCGGGGCGGAAAATATTGGCGGATAAATGGATGGAATGTCCTTCGCTATCCGCTCTTGTAGGGATGCGTACATCCTTTTCGATAATCATCTCACTGCCGTCACTCAATTTTACGGTATTATCTGATAGAACCAGTGACACAATCGGTGTCAGGTAGCCCGTTGTTTTGTCTGTTACGTTTTGTGCCGCGGCCCAAGAGTGTTGTGAATTTATAAAAAGCACTATAGCAAGTGCGGTACTCAGAGTTGCAAGTCGGGTAAATTTCATCAGATATAAACTCCCTGAAACATGATAATAAACTGTTGTATTGTCAGCAGGGTAATTGTCGATTGGTGAAATAATGGTTATGGCAAGTTAGGTATTTTTTCAGGGCTTGCCCGTTGTAAATGAATAGAAACATCAATCCTGTTCGACTGGGAAAAACGTTGCGGCAGGGGTGTTTCTATTTGCATCGATGCGAAAAATCCTCTAACTTAAGCCGGGCGATAATAGTTGTTCTTCAACCTGATAGCCGCAATGAATTTAAACACCCATAATGATGATACATAAACAAATGGCTCGAGCTTGTTTGCTGTTGGCAGCAGCTTGTTTACTCCAGGCTTGCGATCCTGCAAAAGACTCTGCTGTAGATGTGTCGCAAGAGCAGGCAGGACTAATAAAAAAAACGGCTGATAATAAAAAAAGGCCTGTCGACCAAGATGCGATAGGCTGGATCGTTGATGATAACGATATTGTCTATGCTGATGAGCGCAAGGTGTACCAGCAACGCCTGACAGCTGTGTTGCAATCAGAACGTCCGGTATTATTGCTGGATGACCTGCTTGACCCGAATGCGGTTATTGCCCAGGATGTGGCTCTGGAAGACTCGCGTTTTATGGAGAAGCTGTTCCATCCTAAATCTCGATTGCCCCTGCGCAATGAAATTATGACGGTGAAACGAGCTTTGCCAAGTGATCGTATTGGTGAGGCTCGTCAATGCCAGCCCAAACGCTGCTATCGGGTGGATATGTACAACTTCTTTTACAATCTGACAACAACAGCCATCGTTGATGTGGCTGCTGCCAGGGTGATGACGGTCAATTCCTTGCCGGAAACGCAGCCGGATTTAAGCATGCGCCTACAGTCTCTGGCAATTGCAATTGCCAGGGATCAACCAGAGGTCAGGCAGGCATTAAGACCGTATCTGGCGACAGAGCAATTTGCCAGCGCTCCAGAAGATCTGGAGCCGGTGATGGCGAATATTAAAACTGCTTTGAAGGATAGTCGTTGTGAACGCTCAGAGCATCTGTGTGTTGCGCCAACCTATGTTCTGGGTGACAGGGCGCTCTGGGTGATTGTGGATTTGACTGATTTGCGGGTGGTGGGTTTGCGTTGGACTGAGTTGGGAACCAGTGGGCCACCGGTGTTTGTTTCTGAGAGGACCATTGAGAATGAACATGTGTTCTACAATTTTTGTGAAAAAGAAACCTTGCTGCAGCAATCTGGATGGTCTTTGTCCTACAACATTACCAGTTCGGATGGTCTGCGTGTAGCGAATGTGACACACAATGGGCAACCCGTCTTCAACAGCGCCAAACTGGTGGATTGGCATGTCAGCTATTCACGTAAAAATAATTTTGGTTACAGTGATGCCATCGGCTGCCCGATGTTCAGTTCGGCAGTGGTGGTTGCCTATAATGGGCCGATTGTTGAGCCGATTGTTGAAGCCGGTGTTGAGGTTGGTTTTGCTCTGGTTCAGGACTTTCGCCAGCAGCCATGGCCAGCCCCTTGTAATTATCGCTATGAACAGCGTTTTGAGTTCTATCATGATGGACGCTTCCGAATTGCCATGGCCGATTATGGACGAGGTTGCGGTACGGATGGCACGTATCGACCAGTCCTGCGCATTGATATGGGCAAACATGCCAGTGGTCAGGCTTATCAGGTGCAGGCGTGGGATGAACAGAACTGGCAGACCTGGGATCAGGAATCCTGGTCTTTTCAGAATGACTTGAAGACTTACTATCAGCAGAAATATACGCACCGCCTGCTGACAAAGGACGGAGATGGTTACTTACTGGAGCCAGGCAATCAACAATTTAATGACGCTGGCCGAGGGGATAATGCCTATGTCTATGCCGCGGTGAGTCATACTGATAAAGAGGAAGGGGAACAGGATCTGGTGACTTTGGGTTCGTGTTGTAATACCGATTACCGACAAGGCCCGGAGCAGTTTATTGAGCCGCCGGAACCTTTGCTCAATGAAGGTGTTGTATTATGGTATGTGGCTCAAATGAAAAATGATGGTAATCCAGGCAGTGAGTATTGTTGGGCGGACACTGTTGTTGAAAAAGGGGTGAAAAAAATCAAAGTCTGGCCTTGTTTTGCCGGACCCATGTTTACACCTGTTCAACAGGTTCAGTAAAAACATATGGACAGACCCTGGTTTGGGAAATTCGACTGATGAGAATTTGCATTTAGCATTCTGCTGTTCTAATCTTTGTATTAAGCAGGTTTAATTTTTTGTAGTAAACCGGTGGCAATAAACAGTTTTTCCGTGCAGGAAAACAAATAGTTTGAAGGTATAGTCGCTTGGGGGTGATTGGACTTCAATTATCAATTGTCGTTTAGTAAGACCATTTGTTGTTTTCTGTATCAGGGAAATTGACAATTCTGATGTGCCGTTTTGCATGTCTGGATTGTTTTTAGTTGTACGAGAATAAATATGACCAACATTGGCATTTGCTATTACCTTGTAATAATGGCTTTAGATACTTTCAAAACGACCCATGACTATGAAAAACAACACCCCCAGACACCGTTGTGAGCAGTCGAACACTTCTACGAAGAGGCATACTCTACAAACCCTGCTGACAGTGGGGGTATTGGCTGGCACCAGCACTAAGATTGCGCCTGGGAAATGGACAAAACCTTTGTTGAGTTCGGTGATATTACCTGCCCATGCACAAACCAGCGTTTGTCCGGCGCTGGTTGTTGGTAACACCTCTTTCGGACCTGGTTCAGCGCCAGGAACCTGTGGATTGAACTTTGAACTGCTTAGTGGTGACGCCGCACAAGACTTGATTATTTTGAGTGTGACCAATAGCACTCCTGTAGGGATGGATGCTGTCAGCTATCCAGGAGGCACTACGGGTACTGCAAGTAGCACATCTGGCTTGGCTATAGCTTGGGTAGGGCAGGCGGTTGGAGCACCATTTGCCTGTGCCACAGCGGCTCCAGTGCCCATCAATGAAATCAGCTTTACCGTTACCTACAATTGCGCTGGTGATACTGTTGTTCAGACACTGGTGCTTAGTTTGCAGGCCATTGCAGCAGCCATTTGATCTAATGGGTCTGGAGTTGTAATGCAAAAAGTCTGTTGTTCGATAAGGGCTCTTATAGTTAGGCAACCGCATTGTCTGGCTGTTTTTCTGTGTTGTTTTGTTGTTGGTCTGGCACAAGGGTCAACGGTTGAAGCAGGTGTTAAGGTCAGTGTTGAACGAGCAACCATTGGAGTTGCTGCTGACTTGCTTGAAGGTGATGATTATTACTACAGAAAAGATGGCACTAAAGTTCAATATTTTCGCAAAAAAGGTCTGTACCTATTGCCATCATCATCACCAGGGGCGTCGGTTCAAGCCTCGTGGATAGCTAATAATAAGCAGCTTGAATTGGTGAAACAGCATCAGTTAACCCAACGAACTATGGTGCGTTTGCGAGAAAAAACAGCGGCTGGTGTTGCTGCGGCAATGTCAGATCAGACGGCTCTTGCTCTGCAACAAACCGTGCCAGTGCTGGCCAATGGGAAAGGACAGGGTGATCTGGAAGTGTTGCCTTTTGTGACGGTGCGTTTTTTTGACAACACCGATGCTATTGCTGCAATCGATATACTTCAACAGCAATTTAATCTATTGATGCTGCGCAAAGTGAATATCAGTGGTCAGGTCTACAGCTTTAAACTGAATAACGCAATTTACGATGTCTCGCAGATTTTTCGTCTGGTGCGAAGTGTTATGACGCTGGATGTGGTTGAATGGGCTGAGCCGCAGTTTAACTCACGACCCGTAAAACATCTGATGCCCAGCGATGCCTTATTTACAGATCAATGGAATCTGCACAATACAACCCAGCACGGAGCGCAATGCGATGCTGATGTCGATGCCACACTGGCATGGGATATCAACACCACAACAGCGCGTGGACAAGGTGCTGTTATCGCGATAATTGATGATGGGGTGCAAACTAACCATCCTGATCTGGCGGCTAATATCGCAGCAGGCGGCAAAGATTTTGTCGATGACCCCGGCAGTTGTAGTGGCGATCCGGCTTATACCGGAGATGGCACGGTCGGTCCGGATAATGATCCTAACCCGCAAACGCCATCGAATTGCACATTCGGCGGAGATGATGTGGTTGAGGATGATCATGGGACAGCTGTCGCTGGAATTGCCGCAGCGGTCAGCAATTCAATTGGTATTGCCGGAGTGGCGCATAAAGCGCAGGTTCTGCCGATTCGGGCAATTTCCGGTTATGACGCCGAAATCTTGAGTCAAGGCATGGATTTTTGTACTCGATTGGCTGAGGCAATGACCTATGCGGGTAAAAATGCCGATGTGATTAATGCCAGTTGGGAGATCTTCCCAACCTGCACCGCTTTGGAAGATGCTATTGATGATGTGGTGGCGGGCACGATTATGGAGATGGCCAGCAATGTCTCAAGACGGCCCACTCTTGGGTCTCCGGTGATTTTTTCATCGGGTAACAGCGCTTCGGGCTGGTATAAAGTGACAGTGGATAATGTGCCCGCTGGAAAGCATGTATTTGAATGGCGATTTGTTCGCAGTGCAACTGATTTTGATTTTGGCAATGACGATACAGTCTGGGTGGATGATATTACCTGGCCGGACAATAGTGTTGAAACCTTTGAGTCTTCAACTTCTCTGCCTGCTGGTTTTGCAACGGCTTGCGAGATTAACCAATGTCTGGGAACGGCTTGTAATGCTTTTTCAGCCTGTGCAACTCAATGGACAATTAATCAAGACGGTGTCCACACTCGCGAAGGCTCCAGCAACTCGGTGATGGCAGGCACCGATGCTGATAAGGCTGATGCCTGCGATTATACTTACCTGACTGTTGAGAGAAACACTGCTGCCGGGTCTATGTCATTCTGGGTCTGGGTGTCTGCACGAGGTGGTGGTGCTAATAATGACAAATTTGAATTTCTGATTGATGGTGTTGAACAAAGCAGTTTTGGTGATGTTTTAGTGGCTATTAGTAATGATGTGGCTTATCCCGCCAGTTACAGCAATACCATCGCGGTTGGAGCCAGCAGCGATGGCATCTATAACGATAACAATGACACTGCCGCCGATTTAAGCAAGGAAGAGCGTGTGCATTACAGTCAGTATGGTTCGACTCTGGATCTGGTGGCACCGTCGAGCAACCAACATCAGGGGATTACGACTACGGACCGAACAGGGATCTTTGTACCCAATCCTGCAAACCCAGATGACTGTTCAGGAACTGGATACGAATTGGCTAGTAATGCAGGCGGGGTAAGTCCATGCGCCGGGCTTTTGGGTGATGACTATACCGATTACTTTGGCGGCACTTCAGCCGCAGCCCCTGTAGTTTCTGGTGTGGCAGCGGCAATGATCGCGGTGAATAATACCCTGACTGCGGCACAGGTGCGAACACATCTGCAAGACGGGGCCGATAAAATCGGTTTCTATACCTATGATATGTTCGGCCACAATGATGAGGTGGGCTATGGACGGGTCAATATGTTTCAATCGATTAAACTCGCTCAAGGCAGTGCTATGACCGCGGGTTCTGAATCTTGCCTTGTCAGCAATCCTTTTAGCCAACTAACTGCCTATGAGGCTTTGACCAAGGCAGATCCAGTAGGTGCTATGTGTCCTTCACAAGTCCCTTCGAGTGATACTGGAATTTGTTTTCCAGTGCCAACAAATGGGAAGCTGGTGCTTGTCTGCCTCTGAGCAGCTTCGGCTTAACCGGCCCTGCAGTAGGACCGGTTTTATCGGGTGATTTCAGGTCCTGCTATATATCAGGCCTTGATGGTTTCAACGCCTTGGTCCGTTCCGAGTAGCAACACATCAGCGCCACGGGCAGCGAATAAGCCATTGGTGACCAGACCGGCCAGACCATTAAGCTGTTGCTCCAGTTCAACGGGGTTGGTGATGCTCAAGTTGTGGACATCAATGATGATATTGCCATTGTCGGTGATAAAACCATCGCGTAACACCGGCTTGCCGCCTAATTTGACGACTTGTCGACCAATATAAGACTGGGCCATTGGAATCACTTCCAAAGGCAATGGAAAGTCACCAAGCACATCCACCAGTTTGGAATCATCGGCAATGCAGATAAACTTTTCGCTGGCTGCAGCAACAATTTTTTCACGGGTCAATGCACCGCCGCCGCCTTTGATCAGGTGCAAGTGTCTGGTTGATTCATCAGCGCCATCGACATAGATGGGCAGGTCGCCAACAGCATCAAGTTCCAGAACTTTAATGCCATGTTGTTGCAGGCGCTCTGCGGTTGCTTGCGAACTGGCTACTGCGCCATCGATGTTGCCCTTGATTTTGGCCAGAGCATCGATGAAATAATTGGCGGTTGAGCCAGTGCCGACACCGACAACCCAGTCCCATTCAATAGACTCGATGGCAGCTTCGGCGGAAAGTTGTTTTTTGTTAACAGGCATGGTCAGGTTCGTTTTTTGTTGGTTAAAAAAGGCCTTTCTATAAAAGAATAGGTAAAGCTGGCTAATACAGTGGTAAGCCCAAGAGCCGCAGCTATGCGCCAGTATTCACTGATGTTCTCAGGCGGTACGCCCAGAATATGTTCTATGCCATTTCTGATAAAGAAGATAGCGTATGGATGCAATAAATAGAAACTGTAGCCTATGATGCCAATATACCGCAGGGCCGGATTGGACAATAAGCGATTATACCAGCTGTCGTGTCTGCCGATAACTGCCAATAGGATCAGTGTCAGACACAGGAATGCGGTTAAAAATGAGTGTTTTTTCACTGCCAGATAAACGCCAAGCCAATTGCTGACTGTGATGGACAGCATAAAGACTAACAATGCGATACCGACCAGGCTGATCAGTAGCTGAAAGCGTTCGCTATAGGCACGTAAGCGTTGGCTTTGTGAGTAGATGCCGTGGTACCAATAGGCGCCTAGCATGCCAACAATAAAGACTTCAAAATAAGCTCGTAATGGCTGGTTTAAGCCATAAATCGAGAAGACATCGGCTACCCCATAACGATTCCAGACGGATGCTGCTAGGCCCAAGGTAATAATGGATAAAATAATATTACCACGACAAATCAGATAGGTTATTGCGGTGAGTATGGGCAATAGCAGATAGAAGTACATCTCCTGCAGAATTGTCCAGAAATGCCCATCGCCCTGAATAAATAAATAATGCCGGACTGCATCCTCATAACGGTATTGCAGCAGGTACATGCAAGTGATCATGGCAAAATACATGGGTATGATGCGCTTGAAACGCCGCTGCATAAAGTGTGATAAGCCGGAAATGGTCAGGTTTTGAGTTGGGTTGACCACAAAGGTTTTGGTCAATAAGAAGCCGCTGAGCACGAAGAACATCCAGACCCCAAGGTTGCCGCCGCCTTTGAATGAGCCTGCTGTATGGTGCAATAACACCAATAGAGCAGCCAGACCTCTGAAACCATCAAGAGCTGAAAAGTTATTGGTATTACGGCTTTGTTGGTTGCTGAGCAAGTCCTTGACCGCAGGAAATTCACGCCAGTTGGTGTATGAGATTAACAAAGCCAGGCAATAGGCCATAAACAGTGGAATAACCCAGAACAGAAAGGCATTTTTGCCTTTGACTGGCGAGTTCAGAATATAATGGGTGGTGCGCTGGTCAGGGTTGCGTTTGACTGTGAATGCGCTGGCAATTTGTTCCGTGTTCCAGCTGAAGGTGTTTCTCGCGAAGTGGCTGGCCAGAGTGATCTTGCTGATGTGATAATTATCGCCCTGATGAATGACATCCAGGCTGAAACGCTTGATTGTGCGGTTTTTCAGTTGAAACTTCAGGGCCTGAGTCGTGTTTTGGGGTAAAACGCCGCTGTTGACCTGAGTTTTTTCATCAATTGGGTATAAACCATTTGAATTGCGAAAATGCAGCTTTGCCCGTGGTGTGAATGTACCTTCAACGGTCAGAATGTTAAAAGACTGCAGGGCAAAAAATTGTATGAGTTGCTGGCAGATTAAAAAGCTAATGACGAATACTAAGCCATAAAAGATTTTTGTTTTCATACAGGTCTGTCGTTTTTTTTGCTGTTAGCCCGCAGGAACACATGGTCCTGTGAGTTACTGCTCAATGCAAGATAGTTAGTGCGTACATCAGTGCATTGAGTTGTGCGTATTAATCAAATGTATTTAAAGGAATAAAAGCCTCTGACTAAATAATAAGGCAATGATAGAGCTGGCCTTTAAGATTGGTGTACCATACGTGATTTATGGTTTGTGAACAATGCTTTGTTGCAAGTCAAACACAGCGCACAATCTGATAGAGGTCCCTATGACAACTCCTGCTAATGTCCTGACTATTGCCGGTTCTGATTCAAGCGGCGGTGCCGGTATCCAGGCTGATATAAAAACCTTCTCAGCTTTGGGGGCTTATGCTACATCTGTGATAACTGCTGTAACAGCGCAAAATACCCAAGGTGTCAGACACATACACGATATTCCTGTCCCCAGCATTGTGGCGCAGATAGAGGCTGTATTGGATGACGTGGAGATTGATGTGGTCAAAATAGGCATGTTGAGTCAACCCGAGGTTATTCTGGCGGTTGCAGAGTGTTTGCAGAAAAGGACTCTAAGGCATATTGTACTGGATCCAGTCATGGTCGCCAGCAGCGGTGATGCATTATTGGTTGAGGATGCGGTTGAGGCATTGAAAACAACATTGCTACCCCTGGCTAGCCTGATCACACCAAACTTGCCTGAAGCTGCCGTTTTGCTGGGTATCGAACCGCTATATGATAAGGCGCATATGCTGGATGTGGCATGCCGGATAAGGGATCTGGGAGTTCCCAATGTTCTACTCAAAGGTGGGCATCTGGCAAACAATGACTGCATTGACCTGATGTATTACGGGGAAGAGTTATGGTTGCCGGCAGATCGTATTGACACTGACAATACTCATGGTACCGGCTGTACCTTGTCTTCAGCAGTGGCTGCTTTGTTGGCTACTGGTATGGACATGTGCGATGCGGTTACTGGCGCTAAACAGTATATCCATCAGGCGATTGCCACTGCCGATCAACTGAATGTCGGCAATGGCCATGGCCCGGTTCACCACTTTAACCAGTGGTGGTAGATTGTTGATTGTCAACCCCGGCGCCAGCTATGCAGGCGTTGTATCCAGCTCAATAATTTTTCTGGTTGGTGTGCGCGTTTCCAGTTACCAGCAACGTATTTGTTGGCTTCGGCCAGACTCGGGTATAAATGAATTGTGCCGAGAATTTTGTTAAGGCCGATACCGTGTTTCATTGCCAGTACATATTCCGCGATTAAATCGCTGGCATGATGGCCAACAATGGTCACGCCGAGAATGGTGTCTTTGCCGGGTTTGGTCAATACTTTGATGAACCCATGAGCTTCACCATCAGCAATAGCTCGATCCAGATCATCAATGCCGTAAGTAGTGACTTCGAAGGCAATACCCTGCTGCTTTGCATCGGTTTCATTCAAGCCAACGCGAGCCACTTCTGGCATGGTAAACGTTGCCCAGGGAATCACTCGATAGTCTACTTTGAATTTCCACACAAAGCCGAACAGGGCATTGACCGTAGCGTACCAGGCTTGATGGGCGGCAGTGTGAGTGAATTGATAAGGGCCAGCGACATCACCGCAGGCAAAAATATTCGGTACCGCTGTGCGTAAATAAGGATCAACCTCAATGGTGCCATTGCGCTGAGTGTTGATGCCCAGATTTTCCAGGCCAAGGCCATCGGTGTTCGCCTTGCGGCCGACGGCAACCAGAATTTCATCAAAAGGCACTTCAACCGATTCACCCTGATGTTCACAGATGAGAAATTTCTCACCTTCTCGGTTTTCTACTTTTACCGCCTTATGGTCTGTCATGACATTGATGCCATCTTTGATAAACGTATCTTTAATCAATTCAGCGATTTCAAGGTCTTCACGGCCCATTAATGCGCCTGCCATTTCGACAGTGCTGACTTCAGTGCCGAGTTTGGCAAAGGCCTGACTCAGCTCGCAGCCAATTGGGCCACCGCCTAGAACCACGAGTCGTTTGGGTTGTTTCTGTAGTTGCCAGATGTTGTCTGATGTCAGGTAGTCAACACTGTCCAATCCTTCAATGGGGGGAACAAATGGGCGGGCACCTGAAGCAATAATAATGCTTTGGGTGGTAATGATGCGGTCTCCGACCTGAACGGTATGGGGTGACAATATGGTGGCTTCTCCGCTGATGCATTCAACCCCTAACTCGGTGTAACGCTCGACAGAATCATGAGGTTCAATTTCAGCAATGACTTTGTGTACCCGTTGCATGATCTTTTTGAAGACCGGCACGGCTGACACTTTCTTCAGGCCAAATTCTTCTGACCGTTTCAAATAGCTGGCTATTTTGGCAGAACGTAATAAGGCTTTGCTGGGAACACAGCCCGTGTTCAGGCAATCACCGCCCATTTTATGCCGTTCTATCAGAATGACCTTAGCTTTGACGGCGGCCGCTATATAGGAGCTGACCAGGCCTGCTGAACCAGCGCCGATAACAACGAGATTGGTATCAAATTTTTTCGGTTTGTTAAATGATTGATTCACGATGCATCTCCTGTTTTGCTGTTACTGAGGGCCTTCATTAGATATTTTGCGGCAAAGGGAAAAGTGGCGAGTAATACGAAAGAAATAATAATGTTAAAAGAGATAATATCCCCTAACGATTTTATGGTGCTTAATTGTTTGCCTGCATTCACGAAAACGGCTGTGCCTGCTAACATGCCTAGTTGGCTGGCAATATAATAAGTTAAGGTTTTGATTTTGGTTAACGCTAACAGCGCATTAACAACAAAAAATGGAAACAGGGGAACCAACCGTAAACCAAAGACATACAGCCAGCCATCTTTTTCAATCCCCGCATTTATTTTTTCCAGATGATTACCAAACTTTTTTTGAATACTCTCCCTAAGTAAATACCGTGTGATCAAAAATGCAAATGTTGCGCCAATGCTGCTAGCAAAAGAAACTAGTAATAAACCGAGCCAGAATCCGAAGAAAGCACCAGCAGCGACGGTCAATAACCCTGCTGCAGGTAGTGCTAGGCTTGCTGCTAGTACATAGATGACAAAAAAACTGAGAATGAATAGGGAAGGACTATTTTCGTAACGCGCTTGCCATGCATCTTTTTGTGATTGTAAGTTTTCCAACGTGAACAATTCGTTTAAGTCAAAAATGAAAAATGCAGCAATGGCTGCTATCGCGATAATGGCAATACTAAGTTTCTTCTTCATATGATGTTTGTTTAGTGTTGTTTACTTTGATTTATCTATAAGACCATGGTTCGCTTAACAATATTGCTTTTAAATAAATTTGTATGCTTGTTTTATATATTTTCTGGAAAATGACTTTTGCCTCTGCCAATGTGCAGGATAGTTTGTTACCTTAGAGTTTATTAAGAAATAATCAAATTTTAGAACATGGACAAAGAATTGCTTGAAAAAGTAGATAATGCGCAGGTTTATGATGTTGCGGTGAAAACACCGCTGGACTTTGCACCCAAAATATCAGAACGCATTGGCAATCAGATCTGGCTCAAACGCGAGGATTTGCAGCCGGTGTTTTCATTTAAGATACGAGGTGCTTATAATTGTATTATGAATCTGACCCAAGAGCAGCGTCAGAAAGGTGTTATTGCCGCTTCTGCTGGCAACCATGCTCAAGGAGTGGCTTTTTCAGCCAAAAAATTAGGTATTCCTGCGACGATAGTGATGCCGGAAACAACGCCCAATATTAAGGTTGACGCCGTACGATCAGCAGGTGCGGAAGTGGTTTTGCATGGTTTGAGTTATTCAGATGCCGCAGAACGAGCAGACGAAATAGTCGCTCAGCGAGGCATGACCTACATACACCCCTTTGATAACTTGAATGTGATTGCTGGCCAGGGCACTGTAGGCAAGGAAATATTGGAACAGCTGGATTCAGTTGAGGTTATTTTTGTTTGTGTTGGTGGTGGTGGCTTGCTAGCTGGAATCGCCAGTTATGTTAAGCAAATGCGTCCAGATATCAAAGTGATTGGTGTTGAGCCAGATGATTCAGATGCCATGACTCAGTCGATTGCCCAAGAACACCGTGTAGAATTGCCTGAAGTAGGGATTTTTGCTGATGGTGTTGCTGTTAAACAGGTGGGCGAAGAGACTTACCGCTTATGCAAACAGTATGTTGATGACATGATCGTAGTGTCGACGGACCAGATCTGTGCTGCGATTAAAGATGTCTTTGAAGATACGCGCACTGTATTGGAGCCGGCAGGAGCCGTGGGTCTGGCCGGTGCCAAGATGTATTGCCAGCAACAGCAATGGCAGGACAAAGTGATTGCGGTAACGGCTTCCGGGGCTAATATGAACTTTGACCGCCTGCGTCATGTTTCTGAACGTACCCAGTTTGCAGAGCGCCGCGAAGGAGTGATTGCTGTTAAGATTCCAGAGCAGCCAGGCAGTTTCAGGGCGTTTTGTGATGCTATTGGTGATTTTAATATAACCGAGTTCAATTATCGCTACGCAGATTCACGACAGGCGATTATCTATGTCGGGGTGGAGATTAAAGATGCCGGTCAACTCGATCGCTTGATTACAAAATTGCGTGATCAGGATTATGAAACAACCGATTTAACGGACAATGAAGTGGCTAAACTGCATGTTCGCCACCTGGTTGGTGGGCGGTGTCAGGGGGTAGAAGATGAGGTTTTATATCGGTTTCAATTTCCAGAACGCCCTGGAGCCTTATTGAGTTTTCTGCAAAAACTGGGTGGCAATTGGAACATCAGTTTGTTTCATTACCGTAACCATGGGGCAGATTTTGGTCGAGTGTTATGTGGCTTACAGGTACCTGATACTCAGAAAGCCGATTTTGCTCAAGCATTGCAGGAATTGGGTTATCAATATGTTGATGAAACGGATAATCCAGCCTACCAGTTGTTTCTGGCATAACCGCGATGTATGGGAAAAAACTGGACTGGCTTGAACTGTCTCAGATTCAAGTTCCCCGGATAGAAGTTGGTGAGATTCATTTGTGGTGGGTAGACCTTGATGTGCCGGCAGACAGATGTTCTGAATTTATGCCGATGTTGTCACCAGCGCAACTGCGCCGCATGCAGCGTTTGCCTGGCCCGCAGCGGCAAAACCGTTATTTGGCTGGTCGTGGCTATCTGCATAGTTTGTTGCAGGCTTATCTGCCTGGCGATTCTATTGAGCTTGAATTTGGTATATTAGGTAAGCCTCGTTTACTGCAAGCCTCCAGACCTCTGCATTTTAATTTTTCAGACACTTGTGGTCGTGGTCTGTTCGCTTTTACTTTAGAGAACTCAGTTGGGGTTGATTTGGAGTCGCTGTCTCGCCGAGGTCGTTTTCAGAGCATTATCGATCGCCGCTTTGCTCCTGAGGAGCGATCCTGTTTAAGAAAAAATGACCCGGTGGATTTTTTGAGTTGCTGGACTCGTAAGGAAGCATTTGGTAAGGCGATGGGTGTAGGCTTGCAGTACCCAACTAATGAGCATGTATTGTGCCAATCTCTGGACAAACCTGAACACATAACCGCTGATCAACAATGGTGTTTGCAGCAACTTTTCCTGCCAGCCATGCCGGATGATTTTGTCGCTTGTGTGGCCAGTAAAGGGCAGCAGATAAAACGGTTGGTGGCAATGTCCCTGAAAGAACAAGCAGTTCACTCAGCACCGCAATAGAAGTGCCGCCGTTATTGCCGGATTGGTATTTTATTGAGTCTGGGCTGCGTATTTGTTCAACAAAGGTTGCAGGTGATTGCTATTAATCTGTTTGAAGGTATCTCTGGTCTGGTTAAACCACATGCCATAAAATTCATGCAGAGCCGCTGTTGAATTTTGAAACGCTTTAGCATTGGGAACCCAGTTAAGAAGATCAGGAACAGCATTATCAGCAACTAATACATCGCTGCTGCAAGGAATAACTCTGATGTTGTTGTTTTGAAACAGTTTCATTGAACGGGGCATATGCAGCGCTGATGTGACCAGCAAAATCTTTTTGATTCCGCGTTGTTGCAGAATATCGAGAGTATGTTGGGCGTTTTGCGCTGTGGTTTTGCTATCACCTTCAACCACTATTGCATCTGCAGGGATTCCCAGGTCGACCAGAATTTGTTTGATATAAAATGCTTCGGGTTTGATTCTTTCCTGATCGAAAATATTGCCGCCACTGAGGATGATTTCTTTAGCTTTGCCCGCTTTATACAATTTGGCGGCATACCAGAAACGATCAGAGCCATTGCTGAGTTGGCTGAAGCGTCTGGGATAGGCCGGTGGGCGTAAGCTGCCACCAAGGACAACGATTGCTTCTGCTTCGGGTGTGTCTTCAAGTTTAGGTTGTGGGTGTTGGTTTTCCAGTCTACTGACTAAGTTCGTTGATACGATTGGGTTGGATGTTGCTAAAAATACGCAGCTGGCTAACAGCATAAATAACCAGGCACGACCTGATTTGCCAAACACCAATGACAATAAACAAAATACGATACATAAACCAATCAGGCCTGATGGATAGGCCAGATGTGCCAATAGTTTGGTAACAAGAATTGTATCCAAAATTAGTCTCTCCACACTGTATCTGTATATATTACCGATAAATTCCAATAAACGACAAGAAATTTGTTTATTGAATACGATGCAGTCGCTTACATATTGGTGAAAATACTACCTACAGCCTTGCAGCAATGGTAGGATTGGGCTCTGAAAAATTAGGTGGTATACCCAAGTAAATACGAATGAGCTTATTTGATTTTGAACCCGGAAAAGAGGGCTATTATGGACAGTACGGCGGTACTTTTCTGCCTGAGATCCTGCATACGACGATTGAAGATTTAAAGGCGGAGTTTCGCAAGGCGAAAGAAGACCCCGCATTCTGGCAGGAATTTGTTGCTTTGATGCAGTCTTATTCGGGTCGTCCTACTCCTGTGTCGTATCTGGAGAATTTGTCGAAACAGCTGGGTGGGGCGCAGATATACGTTAAGCGTGAAGATTTGAACCACACTGGCTCTCATAAAATAAACAATGTTATGGGGCAAGGGCTGTTGGTTAAGCGTATGGGGAAAAACCGTGTCATCGCTGAAACTGGAGCTGGCCAACATGGTTATGCCAGTGCCACCATGGCAGCTCGATTTGGTTTCGATTGTAAAATTTATATGGGAGCGGTGGATGTAGCCAGACAGCGCCCGAATGTTTTCTGGATGGAGAATATGGGAGCGGAAGTCGTTGCTGTCAAAGATGGACAGCAGACTTTGAAAGATGCCATTAATGAATGTTTGCGAGATTGGGTAACCAATATGGATAGCACGCATTATGTTTTGGGAACTGCTTGCGGACCTCACCCTTTTCCAGAAATGGTGAGCTGGTTTCAGTCTATCATCGGCCATGAAGCTCGTGGGCAGTTATTAGAGGCAAGCGGCAAACTGCCTGATCGGGTCTATGCCTGTGTCGGAGGTGGTTCCAATGCAATTGGTTTGTTCCAGGGCTTTCTGGATGATGAAGGCGTGGAGTTGATTGGCTGCGAAGCCGGTGGCTTTGGCCCGGGTAAAGGTAATCATGCCGCGCGTTTAGCCTACAAAGATGCTTCTGTTGGTGTTGCTCAAGGGATGAAAACATACTTTCTGCAAAACAATGATGGCAATATGCTGGAAACACATTCGGTAGCGGCAGGTTTGGATTATATTGGTGTTAATCCAATTCTGGTGCATCTGTGGGAAAAAAATCGTGTCAGATTTGAGGCTGTTACCGATGCTGAAGTAACGGAAGCCTTGAAGATGGCTATGCTCACAGAAGGTATTATTCCTGCTCTGGAAAGTTCGCATGGTTTTGCTCAGGCAATTAAAGAAGCTGCAACCATGAATTCCGATGAAGTAGTTCTGATCAATATGTCGGGACGTGGAGACAAAGATATCTTCACCATTGCCGATGCTTTGGGCGATGAACACTGGAAACAATTTATTCGACAAAAAGCGGGTGAGTATGATGCTGAATAGTTACCTTGAAGCTCAAAGAGCTAAAAAAAATGTGATGGTTATGACCCATGTGGTGTGTGGTTATCCATCCTTTGAGGATAACTGGCGTGAACTTGAAATCATGCAGGAGTTTGACGTCGATCTGGTGGAGTTGCAATTTCCATTTTCTGAGCCTTCAGCGGATGGCCCGTTATTTGTCAAAGCGAACCAGCAAGCGATAGATAACGGTGTTACGGTTGATGATTGCTTTGAGTTCATGAAGAAGGTGACTGAGAAATTTTCATTCAAAGTTATCATGATGGGCTATTACAACACGGTGTTTAAAACTGGACATGAGTTGTTTTTACAACGTCTGCACGAAGCTGGTGCGGTTGGTTTTATCCTTCCTGATCTGCCGGTAGATGAAGCTGGTGAACTGCACTCTGTTGCTAATAAATTGAATTTGTCTCCGGTGGTGTTGATGACGCCGACCAATACCGATGAACGTTTAAAGCAATTGGCAGGTTTTGCTGATGGATTTATCTACACCGTTGCTCGTAAAGGGGTGACTGGAGCAGGTACTAATATGAATCAAGAGGTTGCTGATTTTATTAAACGTTGCCGACAAGTCACCGATTTACCTCTGGCAGTTGGGTTTGGTGTCAGTGATAAAGCAGATATTGATTTCATAGGTGAACAGGCCGATATTGCGGTTATTGGAACAGCAGCGCTCAAAGCCTGGGAAGCGGAAGGCGAATCGGGACTTCGGCAGTTTTTCAGTCGTTTATTTGCACAATAGTCATGTATGCCCATCGATGGTCTGATGGTAGTGCAATTGACCTGCCTGTCGGTAAAGTGGTTTGTATTGGCCGTAATTATGCAGAGCATGCTCAAGAGCTGAACAATCCGATTCCCAAACAACCCTTGTTATTCATCAAACCGATGACCGCATTGACATCAATGCAGCCAAGTTGGATGATTCCAGAAAATCAGGGAGTGGTTCATCATGAACTGGAACTTGCCCTGTTGATTGGCGAACGTTTATCGAAGACTGATAGCGATGAGGCAATGTCCTCAATTCAGGGTGTTGGTCTTGGTCTGGATTTAACCCTGCGTGATCTACAAGAGCAGCTTAAGCACAAAGGGCAACCCTGGGAACGAGCCAAGGCATTCGATGGAAGTTGTCCAATGTCTGAATTTGTTGCCTTGCGGAGCATTGCTGATGTTGATAAATTAAGTTTGTCGCTTATGGTTAACTCTGAACAAAGACAGTCAGGCTGTGTTGCAGATATGATTGTCCCACTTGAACCTCTAATGCAGCATATCTGCCAAACGTTTACTTTATTACCAGGTGATATCGTGTTGACTGGAACCCCGGCAGGGGTTGGCCCTGTGGTGGTGAATGACAGTCTGTCTCTACGTTTGTTTGATGACAGAAAAACCTACTTGCAGCTTGATACCAGAGTTGCGCAATAGGCACTGTTTGGGCTTCGATATGCTTAGTAAACAACTTAGATGGATGGTTAAGGCTGGTTTTTGATGGCTGTCTGCTTATGCTGAAATTTTTCTATTAGATTTAAATTATTCCTTATATTGTTATGAAAAAATTAGAACACACTTTTGAAAGCATTTTCTTTTCAGGGCGCTGGTTATTGGTTCCTTTTTTTATAGGATTGATTGTCGCCATGGCGGCGCTTTTGTATAAATTTCTGGAAGAGTTGACGCATCTTTTTACCCATTTGTCCCTGCAGGCCAATGATTTGATTCTATTGGTGCTGGCTATGGTTGATCTGACGTTACTGGCTAATTTATTGATCATAATTACATTCAGTGGTTATGAAAGTTTTGTTTCTAAAATTGATGTCATCGCTGAAGAGGACCGACCAAGTTGGATGGGTAAAGTGGGCTTTTCGACTCTGAAGGTCAAATTGATCAGCTCAATCGTTGCCATTGCTGGTATAGATTTGTTACGTGTTTTTATTAATTTGAATGACTTGATGGTTAAGCCTGATCCTGTTGCTATGCAGAGCTTGCCCCAGGTTATTGAATGGAAATTATTGATTTATGCTGCCTTTGTGTTTTCAGGCTTACTCTTTGCCATTATGGATTACCTGTCAGCACGACAAAGTAGCCGGTGAGATTATTGTGTCGCTTAGGCGTGGCCAATATCAAGTCTAAATAAACAATTACCATCAGGCTCGATGACAACATCTTCACAAGCAGACGCAAACAAACGGGTTTCAACCTTTGAACGTTATCAGGTGCTTGACGTCATCAAGCGAGCTGAGGAACATGAAGCGGGCTCCTCAGGCACATTGAGTGAGGCCGCGAGCATTGAGCGTTCGTTGCAACAATCCCAGCAGTCTTTTCATCAAAAAGCCTTATCCAGAGCAGATCAATTAGCCGGTTTGACTGGCGCTAAATCTCAGCTGGAGGCTGTCATTGTCTGGGCCAAACGAATTATTGCAGTGATGGCCTTGTGCATGGTCGTTCTGGGTGGTTTGGCGGTACTGCAGGCTCTTCGAACATCTACTCCTGTTATCAACATTTATTGGTTAGGCTTGATGTTGCTGGGGGTGAATACTATCTCCATGGTATTGTGGTTTTTTACAGAAATTCTGCAACAGAAAGAAGGGCAGAAATCGCCTCTGGTAGCCGTTTTCAAAGGAGTTTTTTCTCGTCTTGCTGCTCGGTTTTTATCACCGCTAACCATGGCTAGTTGGGCGCAATTGAATCTCACTGGGCGTATTGGTCGATGGCGCATCAGCTGCTTATTACATGGTTTCTGGGTGATGTACTTGTCAGGTGGTTTATTATTGTTGCTGCTTATTCTGGCAAGCAGGCAAGTGGATTTTGTCTGGGGAACCACCTTGTTAAGCTCTGATGCATTTGTCTGGCTGACTCGTCAATTGAGCGTTTTGCCAGAGTTGTTTCGGTTTGCTGTGCCTGATGTTGAGCAAATTCTACAAAGTCGATCAGGTAATGTAGTGCTTAATCCAGACTACACCAGACACGCTTGGTCGGGTTTTTTGATTGGAAGCATTTTGCTCTATGGAATTATGCCTCGCTGTTTGCTCTGGTTGTTGTCAATCTGGCGTCTGCGGGCAGCACAAAAGAGCTATCAACCTGATTGGAACCAGCGCTATTTTATCCAATTACGTGCCCGTCTGACACGTTTGACACACAATATCGGTGTTGTTGACCCGGAGCAGAATAGCGAGAGGAATACGACGGATAAAAAAACAGATGCATCATTAGTTGCTGATACTGAGCTTTTATCCGACCGTTTATCTGCTATCCCTCAAGAAGCTTATAGTCTTGCCTATGAACTGGCTGAACGCTATTCATGGCCAAATCCAGAGTTGATGCAGTTTACTGACCTTGGCAATGTAACGACTCGCAGCCAGCAAAAAGAACTGCTTGCAAGCTTGCCAGCTAAGGATTCAACCGTTGTTTGTGGCGTAATGCTTGAGCAAGCTGCCGATCGTGGGGCATTGAGATTTTTACGTGAACTGAAGAAAGTGGCTCAGGTCCATCTGTTTGTGCTGGATAATTATGCTGAGCAACTGGCAGAGATGTCTGAACAGCGTCAGCAGCGATGGAGCTCCTGGGTGCATATCGCAGACCAGGCCGGGTTGAGTGAAGCTGATGTGATTCTGTACCCTTATGCAGCAGAAGGTGGACAGGTGGAAAAATGAACGCTGACACCCATTCAATCAGGTTGGCTATTGTTGGGCATGCTAATGCAGGCAAAACTTCGCTGATGAGAACTCTGCTCAGAGATGCTGAGTTCGGAGAGGTGGCTGATTACGCTGGTACAACGCGGCATGTGGAGGGTACGGCCATTCAAGTTGATGGTCAGAATGCAATCGAATTGTTTGATACCCCTGGTTTGGAAGATTCAATGGCGCTACTGGAAGCTTGGCAGGATATGTCATTTGCTGGGGACTTGAGCAATCCGGCTGAGAAAATGCGCTATTTTGTTGATTTACCGCAGACCAAAACTGATTTTGAGCAGGAATGTAAGGTGCTGCAACAGGCGTTGTTGTGTGATGTTATGTTGTACGTGATTGATGTTCGCGAATCCTGTCTGGGTAAATATCAGGATGAAATTGCTTTATTGCTTGAAGTTGGCAAACCAATTATTCCCGTGCTTAATTTTACTCAGGAAGATACCGATAACAGTAAACGCTGGCGAGAGCAGCTGGTTCATTATCATATGCATGCTGTTGTTGAATACGATACAGTGGCTTTCACCTTTGAAGCGGAAAAACGTTTATATCAAAAGTTACAAGGGGTGCTTGAACCTCATTATAAAACCATTCAGCGGGTGATCGAGCAAAATCAGAAGATGTATCTTCAGCGTCAGAAATCATCGGTATCTACTTTGGCTCGTTTGCTGATTGATGTGGGTGCATATCGCATTCGAATTGACAGTAGTCATACAGCTGATGTTTCAGTAGAAAGACTTCAGGATAAAGTTCGTGACGCTGAACAGGCTTGTATCGTCGAGTTTCTGGCAATTTGGGGTTTTGACAAAGATGATGTACGGAATGAGTTTTTACCGATCATCAATGGGCGTTGGCAGTATGATCTATTCGATCCGAAGAATATCACTGACTGGGGTCTACAGACAGGCAGTGATGCAGCAAAAGGGGCGGCTGTAGGGATAGGGGTTGATATTATTGTTGGCGGTCTGTCATTGGGGGCTGGAGCGGCTTTAGGTGCACTGGTAGGTACTATCTGGGGGACTGTGAGACGCCATGGCGATAATATCTGGTCGAAGCTCAGTGGTGTTCAGTATATCTGCGTGGATGAAACTACGTTAAAACTGTTGTGGTTGCGGCAGTGGCATTTGCTGAACCATCTGTTGCATCGCGGTCACGCCACACAGCAGGCAATAGAACTGGATATAAGCAGCGATGCTGCAACAGTGACAGCCTGGAAACGATGGCTAAGAGTTATCCGGACACACCCACAATGGTCGGGCCTGATGAGCGGTGCTGAGAAAACAATGACATTTGATAACACCATGTACGACTTTCAGCAAAAACTGGCGGATGAATTATTGGTTCTGATGAGAGCAGAGCATGAGAACCAGAGTGACGAAGCCCCTCTTACGCAGGCATGAAGAATTTTTAGCCTAATGCCGTAAGTGAAGTAGTATTGAAACAAAGTAAAAAATTGAACGGGCTAATAAACAGCCCTAAGCGGTGTTATAAAAAAATCTGAGCGATGTTATAAACAGCCTTGAGCGGTGTTATAAAAAAATCTGAGCGGTGTTATAAACAGTCCTGAGTGGTGTTATAAACAGCCCTGAGCGGTGTTATAAAAAATCTGAGTGGTGTTATAAACAGCCCTGAGCGGTGTTATAAAAAATCTGAGTGGTGTTATAAACAGCCCTGAGCGGTGTTATAAAAGATCTGAGTGGTGTTATAAACAGCCTTGAGCGGTGTTATAAAAAATCTGAGTGGTGTTATAAACAGCCTTGAGCGGTGTTATAAAAAATAAGAGCACAACTCATGAAGTCCAAAGGAGTGTGTGGGGAGGTGGAGCAGTCACCAGTTGTGCTCTTTAGTATTTCAGCATAAAAGTTTACTAAACAGAGTTATCATCCGATTGAACTCTCAATAATAATTTTCTTTTATTGGTGCCTTATTACTATACTACTATTAGTCGACAGCGAGTCGTCTAACTTGCCGCTATCAACAAACTAGAATTTAGCAGATTAAATTCAGAAAACAATTTAATTAGTAGTAAATTACTGAACTATAGTAGTTTGGTACAACTATTCTTACTTTTAGATGGCATATAGCCTTTTTTACAACATTTCAATGGGGATTGTCATGCCGGAAAAACAGCAGTTTAAATCAGTACTTTATATATCATGTGACTTCCAACTGTATATTGGACGTTTGCTGGCCAAAGAAAATCAACCGGCTTCACCTTGCCAGCTGTTTGCTTTTGCACTTGAAGGTGAGATGAATGTATCGCTCAATAATGGTGCTATGACGATTTCTCCTAAATCAATTTTCTATCGTCGCAAGGTTGAACGGCGCAGCGCTTTGGATGGAATTTACGCATATTTGTTTTTAGAACCAGGCAACCGCTATCGCCAGATCCTGCAATATAGAATGACTCAAATTGCTGAACATGCTTATGCCAATATAGATGATGCTGAAGGTTTTCAACACTTGTTCGAGAATGTTTTACTTAACAAACCTGATATTGAAACAGTTGCTGGGCAATTGGATAATATGATCTTGAATAATAAACAGCATTTATTATATGAAGAGGATATAGATCCACGTGTAATCACTGTCATGAAAGTAATTAAGGAAGAACCAAAGAAAAATTTCACAGTTGAAGAATTGGCTCAGCAAGTCTACTTATCTCCTTCGAGGTTGATGGGGTTGTTTAAGAAGGAAGCGGGCATGACTCTGGGTAAATACAATTCTTTCAATAAGCTTATTTATGCTTATTATTTGTTGGCCCAGGGGCAAAATTTGTCTGCTGCGGCGAGTAATGCTGGTTTCTATGATGACTCCCATTTGTCCAAAACATCAAAGAAGTTTCTTGGTATTTTACCTTCTCTGCTGTTCTCATCACAGGTAAGCACCAAGGTCATTAGTACCATAGAGTTCTAGAGCTTTTAATATTTGTTTGAAAGGAAAAAGGTCCTAGTTTATTTTTTGAGTGCTTGTTGGCGGCTAAATTCCTGTAAATCTTCTGGAATACTGCAATCGGGACAAGAGCTATTAAATTGTTCCAATGCCGCTGCTGCCATGTCAGGTTTGCCTTCATCAATTAGACGCTTGATTTCGGCTATAATGACGTCATTGCTTTCTTTTTGAGCGGCACCACTTTCTTGCACGGATGTTGTTTCCAGTTTGGACTTCAGGCCTTTAACTTTTTCTGACAGCTCCTGTTCCAATTTGTCGGCACGTTCTCTGAGTTTGAGGTTTTCAGTTTGCTGTTGCTGTGCTTGCAGTTTTAATCTCTTCAGGCTTTCCTGATTGCTTTCGGAGTCGCTTACCAGGCTATTGCTCTTTTCCGGTTCTGGTTCAGGTTCAGGAGTGGCTGCTAGGTTGCTTGTTTGTTCTGTTGTTTCTATTTCTTTGCTGGCAATGCTTTCAGTGCTCAGAACTTCGCTGTTGTTTTGCGTTAATGGAGCTACTTCTCGACTCAATGTAATTATACTTATTATGACAACTGCCAGCACGGCTAGAACAATGGCTATGAAAGCTATTCTGGATCTTGCTTTGGGCATTTCAATAGAGTTTGTTTCTGTTGTATTCGTCCGGTTTTGCATAGCGTTTATGATGTTGTTAAGGGTGTGACCTCAGCATAACTCAAAAGAACCATAAAAATAGCCATAATTCATGCATTTGAGGTTTCTAAGGGATGTACAACCGTATTATACCGTTTGTAAGGCCTGTGCGCCGATTTAGTCATGAACAAAAAAACGTTTTATTCCTGCATTTGGTTTTTCAAGTCTTTTAATCGTTCTAAGGCTTCTAATCTGGCTACTTTATGATCTACCATCGGTGCGGGGTAGGTTTGGCCTAAGACGACATCCGCTGCTGAAAGAACATCTGCAGGAGCTGCCCAGGGCTGATGAATGAACCGGTTGGGAAGTTGTTTCAATTCAGGTACCCAACGTTTGACATAATAAGCTTGAGGGTCAAATTTTTCTCCTTGGATGACGGGATTAAAAATACGAAAAAAGGGAGCGGCATCAGCTCCACAGCCTGCAGTCCATTGCCATCCCGCAGTGTTGCTGGCCAAATCGGCATCAACCAAAGTATCCCAGAACCACCGTGCACCTTGGTGCCAATGTATTAACAAGTCTTTACACAAAAATGAAGCAACTACCATGCGTACCCGGTTATGCATATAACCCGTGTGCCATAGCTCACGCATTCCCGCATCAACAATGGGATAGCCAGTCAGGCCTCTTTGCCATTGTTGTAAAGCATCAGGTTTTTCTTCCCACCTGAAATGGTCAAACTTGGGATTGAAGCTGCGTTCGGTAATATGTGGGTAATGGTATAGCTGGTAATAACTGAATTCTCTCCAGCCAATTTCAGATAAGTAACAAGTGTAATTAGGGTTTTGTTCTGTTGTAATGAGCACTTGCAAGTCGTGCCATATTTGTCGTGGGCTGATCTCTCCGAATGCCAGATGTGGCGATATACCTGAAGTGCCTTGGATTGATGGGATATTGCGGTCTTGCTGGTAATTATTAATGCCTGAGTGTAAAAAATCCGCCCACTTTTGTTGTGCACTTTGTTCGCCGGGCTGCCATGATGCTTGAATGCCAGATGACCAATCTGGACTGTGTGGCAACAGCTGCAGACTTTCCAATGAGCAACTATCAATGTCATTTCTTGTGCCGCATATTTCCTGAGGCTCTGGTAATGGTGTCTCAATGATAGATTGCGCCAGACAGTGCTTCCAATATGGGGTATATACTTTGAATGGTGTCCCTTGTTTATTCATTACAGTCCATGGCTCGTTGAGCACATTGGCTTGAAAACTTTTTACCGTAATTCCTGCGTTGGATAGCTGGGCTTTTGTGTGTTTGTCGGCACTTATTGAATCGGGTTCATAGCGCCGATTCCAGACAACAAGTTGGCTATTAAGCTCCTTACATAGCTGTAAGAGCACTGTAGTTGTGTCTCCAGTTTTAAGGCATAAGCGTAATTTGTGCTTTTCCAACTTCTGGTTTAGAGCTGATAAACTGTGATGGAGCCACCATTGGCTGGCTTGGCCAGTTTCCCAAGTTGCAGCTTCGGTGTCTGCAATGTAAACGGGGAGAATATTGCCTTGTTTACAGGCATAAAACAACGCAGGATTATCGTAAAGGCGTAAATCTCGACGCAATAGTACTATGGTTGTCATTGAGTAAGGGAAGTTTTAATGTGGTGGAGGGTTATCTTATTTGGTCACATAATAATACTCAACTAGATGTCAAAATAATGTAAATTATGCTTAAATGCCATTGCGCTGAGCCGCTTGGTGCGCATAATCAGTCTCTTGATGCTTCATATTCATTAAACGATCTTTTTTGATACACCTAAAAAGTACCCATATGCTGATGTTCTGTCGCATAAATAGTTAATGATAGAAGTTACCCCGTACATTAATGTGTAATGAAAGACTTGGGAGGTATGCAGTGAATCTTTGGAATTGTTTTTTGCGTAACTGGATATGGCCGCTATTGGCTTTGTTATTGCTTTATTTTGCAATGATGTCTCCTTTTTTAGGAAACCTGGGAAATAAGTGGCGGCATATAGAGAGTGACGTGGCTACCCGGGTAAAGAACTCTTTGTCGTCTCAAGGCCTGGATTGGGCTGAAGTCAATACTCATGATAGAGGCCGAGATGTTATCTTGTCAGGTGTTGCTCCTTCAGAAGATGATAAAAATAGAGCAATGAATTTTGCTGTTTTGGCGACTGATGATCACGGCAAAGTTGCTGCACGCAAAGTGCAGTGGCAAGGCAGTATTAAGCCACATACTCCTATCGCCTATAAAGATACTCGTTTTAACGCCAGTTTGCGTGATGGTAAAATCAGCATAAGCGGTGTTATGGCGGATCAGGCTCAAATTGATGCTTTATTGGCCAGTGCCAGTGCTAAATTTGGTTCGCAGAATGTGAGCAATCGCCTGACAATCGGTGAAAATGTAACGCCCTTACAAAATCTGGGGAAAACATTTGCCGGATTCGAATTAGAGACAGGACAATTATCGGTTACTGGTAAACAAGTGAATCTTGTCGGCCAGGTTGCCAGTGATTCAGAAAAAGCTACTGTCGCTAGCAATGTTGCTGCATCATTAGGTAGTGATTATATTGTTAGTAATCGAATTTCTGTGATAGTTCCTGAACCTGTAATTGAGCCTATCCCAGAGCCTGTAGCTGCTGAGCTGCCTCAGGAAAGTTTGGCCTGTCAGCAACAGCTATTGACTTTGATGAGTTCAAGTCAGATATTTTTTGAAACTGCCAGTGATAAAATTAAAGCCGATAGTTATGCTGTTTTGCAGCAAATCGTATCTATTTTGCAGCAGTGTCCTGATGCCGTTATTGAAATTTCCGGACATACTGATAGTACGGGTAATGAGGAACAAAACAGAGCATTAAGTAATGGTCGAGCTAGCTCGGTATTAAACTATTTGGTCAATAAAGAGATTGCTGCCGAGAAGTTAGCAGCTGTCGGCTATGGCTCATCACAACCAATAGGTGATAACGGCACACAAGAAGGTCGTGCGAAAAATCGTCGTATTGAATTTACTATTAAATAACCGGAGGAATTCGAATGTGGTATTTATTTTTTCAAACCTGGGGTTGGATTTTAGCTGCTTTTATTTTAGGCCTGCTCATTGGTTGGTGGTTGTGCTGTCGTTGTAAATGCAAGAAAACAGTTGATGCTGGTGTAGAGACACCTGTCGCTGCAACTGTTGTTCCTGCGGCAGTTGCTGATGCTGCTGAGCTTGATGTTGAAGATGCTTGGAAGCCGCAGGGTTTTGCGGCGGCCCCGTCTGATGTTGATGATTTAAAACGCATTAAGGGCGTTGGCCCGGTAATCGAAAAAACATTGAACTCTTTAGGAATCTATCACTTCAAACAGATTGCCGAGTTTACGGCCGATAATATTACTTGGGTGGATAACTATATATCCTTTCCCGGGCGCATCGATAGAGAGGAATGGGTTGATCAAGCTAAAGAGCTTGCTATAGGCCGTGATACAGAATTTTCTAAGCGAATTGATAAGGGAGACGTTGAGTACTAGTTAATTTTCCTGCAAGGAAAGGTGACTATTTTGCGGTCCTCAGAATGGTGTCTATGGCGTCATTTTGAGGACTTTTATACTTTATGAGAGTTTTTTTTCTTATTTTTCGGGTATTTTTAATAAAAAATCACCCTTTTGGGTGATTTCAATATGTGGTGCTTCCGTTTAAAGTAGCCCTACCTCCTGAGTGAGGTCGAGTCAAACAACGGATACATTCGAGGACAGAATGCCCCCCTAAGGATGGGGACTATTGATGTTTTGATGAACTTGTTTTAATGATTTAGAGTTGCAAAAAGCAGATAGGTGTTCCTTAACTTCCTGTTCGCTCGAATTATTCGTATTTGTATGGGAGGCAGGGTCTCATTGGGTGTGGATCCTGCCTCTTTTTTCCTTGTTAATTCCGTTAGTCGGAACTTATGTCAGTGTATTACTAAACCACTTTTATCGATTGGATAATGACATCTTCAGCAGGTACGTCTTGATGTCCACTGCGTGATTGGGTAGCGACTTTGGCGATTTCTTCAACAACCTCATAGCCAGACGTTGTCTGGCCGAATACGCAATAGCCCCAGCCTTGTGGAGATTCTGACTGAAAATTCAGAAAATCATTGTCGCTGATATTGATGAAAAACTGTGATGTTGCTGAGTGTGGGTCGCCAGTTCTGGCCATCGCAATAGAACCTACTTTGTTTTGCAAGCCGTTATTGGCTTCGTTCTGGATGGTTTCCAGTGTCTTTTTTTGGACAAAATCTGTATTAAATCCACCGCCTTGAATCATGAAGTTTGGGATCACTCGATGAAACAATGTGTTGCTGAAGAAATCATTTTCGATATATTGCAAAAAGTTGGCGACGGTTTGTGGTGCCTTGTCTGAGTCCAGTTCCAGTTGGATATTGCCTAAATTAGTTTGAATTTCGATAGTTGTAGTCATGATTGTTTCTTCAGGTAGTGGTGATAGATAGTGGGTCTGTAATAGGTTAATAATAATGTATTTTGTTGTTGAATGCAGTGATGCCTTGTTCGGTGATAATAGCGTCTAAAGGTATATCCCAGGCTTGCGTGTGTAATTCTGGAAGCTGTTGCTGGCTGAATGCTAACCCAATTAAATACGGACGATGAGTTGCATGTCTATTTGATTTAAAGGCTAATGCACGGTCATAGTAGCCGCCACCCATGCCTAAGCGATTTCCTTGTTGGTCAAAGCCTAGTAAAGGGACAAAAATCAGATCTAAGTGACGTGCCGGTCGAAGGTTCTTACGTTGAAATTCCGGTTCGGAAATGCCCATATTGTTTTTGCTTAGTGCTTGTTTGCGGATTGGTGCAAATCGCATATGTCCTCGACGTTGCGATAAAATAACAGGGCAGTAAACTTCTTTATTCCGGCTGCGGCATAAGTTTATTAAGCTGTTCGTTGGGAACTCAGAGGGCATGTTAAGGTAAAGCCCGATCCGTTTAGAGCTGTTGAATACGGGCAGTTTTTTAGCAGTCTCTAATGCTTTTTCAGCCGCTTGCAATCGTCCGGATTGATCAATGCTTGAGCGGATAATGCGTAGTTTACGTCGTAATGCATTCTTATCTTCATTGTGCATAATTTTTGAAATTCAGAGAGTTATGCAGATCCAAGGGGCTAGGAAATTACTCGTTTCTGGCAGTTTAGTGCTAAGCAGTGCATAAGTTAAGCAGGGCGTAAGAAAAGCGAAACCCACATGTGCCGTTATGTTTCGTGACCTTGAACCGAGGGTTCAAGTGGGAGTCTCGTATTCGTATCAGGCTGACCCGCGAACTTCATTCGCAAGTTATGCGCAACAACTAGCAGTCAACCCCCATAAATTCAATATTAGGTTCTAAGGGATTTGAAAACAACGCGAACACCGCAGGCCCGCTAATCTTACTCTTCAATTATATATGAGTAAGAACTAAATTGAAGCTTAATTTGAATTAAAAATTGAATACATAAGGAGGGGGCGATATGCCAGGCTTTGGTGTTATTACAGGTCTTCTTTGATAACGTTATCAATTTTCTGCTGCAATTGTTCTAAACGTGCATTTATTGTGCCTTCTGTTACGCGGTTTTTACGTAAATCCAGTAGTTCATTTGCCATATTCAGAGCAACCATGACTGCCAATCGTTCATTGCCAATAATTTTCCCTGATTTTTGAATATCATGCATGCTTTCGTCGAGGTAACGAGCTGCATCAAGCAGATTTTGCTTTTCATCGGGTTCACAGGCCACAGCAAACTCTTTGCCCATGATTTGAATTTTAATCCCTTCTTTAACTGGTTTCATGACCGGGTCTCTATTGTTGTTCGTCTAGTGTACGTAATTTCTCGACAATGCTTTCCAGCCGTGATCGAGCTAAACGGTTTTTCTCTTGTAGTTGCGTACGCTCTGCAACCAGCGATTCCTGGTTGTTGCGCAAGTTTCGGTTGTCCTCTATCAAGCGCCGACATTCGTTGATCAGAGAATCGATTTTTTGTTCAAGGCTGACAATATTACTTTCCATCATGATGATTGTTATACACGTAGAGTTGTTCTTAATAAAGATACTGATGTAGCAGATCCGAGCTCTTTATAGTATGCCGAGAGCATGAATTGGTCAATCTTTGCTGATCCTTGTATGTAATAAGATTTGTTAATTTCTAGTGAATTGGTTCTGGATTAAAGCGGCTTCTAATTGCAGGGAATGGCGTATTCAAAGGGGCTAAATGATGTACAATGAAACAAATTTTAATAGCGACAGATACAGGTTTTAATAAACGTCATTATGCAAGAAACATCTGAAAAACAAACCCCTCAGGAACGATATATCCAATTAGAAGCGGGTTTGCATTTGGCTGAACGTGAAGAGTCGGCCGCTGAAGTGCATGGTTTAATTATCGGCAGCGTTACTAACCACTTGTTTACTGGAGTGAAGCCTCAGCTGATGCTCTTGTTATTGGGGGAAGAATCAGTCGAAGGGATGCAGGCTTTGGAGCAGCTGGTATATGAGTTGTACCGTGAGGCCAGCGATTTATTGTTTAACAGCGATGATCTGTTTGATTTGTTATTACCTGATGACGATGAAAGTGTTGCTTTGCGTACCGATGCTTTGGCTAGTTGGTGCCAGGGTTATATGTTGGGGTTGTTGTACCATGAAAGTCTGGCCATTGATCAATTGCCGGAGGAGGGTCCGGAAATAGCCAGAGATATCATGTCAATTTCTCAAGCGGGTCCAAGTGAAGGCGATGATGCCGAAAAAGATGAATGGGCTTTAGCTGAATTGCATGAATATGTAAAAGTGGGCGTTCAGCTGATTTTTGAGTTTATTTACCAGGCTCGTGCAGCAGCGCAACCGACAACTACGCCACAGCAATGATGGTTGTATAAAGACCAGGCATAACTCAATTAACAAATAACCTTCATTGTAAATATGGTCACAATTGATTCACTCTTTGTTGAAATGCCCACAGGATACCTGGAGCTTCCAAATAGCCCGCTATCCATTAAGTTTTTAACTTGATAGAGTCAATTCTGCCTTATTGCTCTTTTGTTCCTGAGTTATGTTGAGGTCTTATATTGAATTAATGAATGTATAACAAATAAAACGGGGATTTCAGTAGGTATGACAGAACAAAGCATATTCCAGCGACGGCGAAAGGATCTTATGCGAAGCATGAAGGGTGGAGTCGCGGTTATTCCGACATCGCCGGTACGTAATCGTAATAATGATGTTGATTATCCTTATCGGCCAGACAGTGATTTTTATTATACTACCGGTTTCAGTGAGCCTGAAGCTGTGGCCGTATTATGTCCTGGACGAAAATCTGGTGAATATATTATCTTTTGCCGGGAAAAGGACATGGAAAAAGAAATATGGCATGGACGTCGTGCTGGTCTGGAAGGCGCAGTAGAGCTCTACGGTGCAGATGATGCTTTCCCAATCAATGATTTGGGAGATATTCTGCCCAGCATTTTGGAAGACAAAGAGAAAATTTTTTATAACGTTGGTCGTTACCCTGAGTTTGATCAGCAGATCATGACTTGGCTGAATGACATTAAACAACGCAGTCGCACAGGAGTAGTCGCGCCTTATGAACTGATTGATTTGAGCCACTTGTTACATGAACAGCGACTGATAAAACGCAAGGATGAAGTTGCAACCATGCGCCGGGCAGCAAAAATAGCAGCGGCTGGCCATATTCGAGCAATGAAAACCTGCAAGCCAGGAATGACTGAGCAACAAGTACAGGCCGAACTGGAATATGAGTTTCGTCGTTTGGGCAGTACTAGTGAAGCCTACCCTTCAATAGTTGCCGGTGGGAAAAATGCCTGTATTCTGCATTACATAGATAATAATACCGTGCTCAATGACGGTGATTTACTGTTGATTGATGCTGGTGCTGAGTTAGAGTGCTATGCCTCTGATATTAGCCGTACTTTTCCGGTTAATGGGCGTTTTTCTCCCGAACAAAAGGATCTATATCAATTGGTTCTGGATTCGCAAACTGCGGCCTTTGCTGTCTGCGAACCGGGGCAACATTGGAATAGGCCGCATGAATGTGCGGTTGAAGTTCTGACCCAGGGCCTGGTTGATCTTAAAATCCTAAAAGGGCAAGTAGATGATTTGATTGAACAGCAGGCTTATCGACCTTTCTATATGCACCGAACCGGGCATTGGCTGGGTTTAGATGTGCATGATGTGGGCGATTATCAGGTTGAGCACGAATGGCGAGTATTAGAGCCTGGCATGGTTTTCACAGTAGAGCCTGGTTTGTATATTGGTGAAAATCCTGATGTTGATCCCAAATGGCATAATATTGGTATTCGTATTGAGGATGATGTCGTGATTAAAAAAACAGGGCATGAAGTGCTCACCATTGATGCACCAAAAACGATTGATGATGTTGAGCATTTGATGGCTGGTTAATTATTCTGGTGCCAAACTCAAAAGCTATGCAGTAATTAAATTATGAGCGAACACATGATAACAAAGAGTACTCATTTTGATGTGATTATTGTCGGGGCTGGGTTGGCTGGGTCAAGTATGGCAGCAGCCTTATCCAGTTTGCCGATATCAATTGCATTGATTGAAGCTGTTGAAATTCCTTTGCAACAGTCTCCCAGTTTTGATGATCGAGCTCTGGCTTTGTCCTTGGGGTCTTTGCGGGTTTTAAATACTCTGGGGGTTACAGGTTCATTGGCACCGTCAAGCTTGACTCCAATAAAAAATATTCATGTGTCTGATCGTGGGCACGCTGGGTTTTTAAGACTGTCGCATACCGAGGTGGCGACCGAGTCATTGGGTTCTGTGGTGGCAGCACGGGATTTGGGGCTGGCACTACAGACCTTCTTGTCACTGGATGATGCCAGTGCAACAACGGCGGATATCACCTCATTTTCCCCTGCAGTTGTTTCAACTATTGTTCATAGGAGCAGTGGTGCGCATATTGATATAGATCACCAGGGGCAATCATGCCAATTGTCAGCGTCGCTGGTTATTCTGGCGGATGGAGGTCGCTCTCCATTAACAAAAGTGATGGGGATTGACAGTGATACCAAGCATTATCAGCAAACCGGTGTTTTGGCCAATATCCGTGCAGATAAACCTCACCGGAATCAGGCCTATGAACGTTTTACTTGTGATGGTCCAATCGCTTTGTTGCCATTAAGAGATCAAGACTATAAATTGGTCTGGACAGTTCCATCTCATCGAAGTGAGGCAATGATGGCGTTGCATGACACGGATTTTTTGAGCCAGATACAAGAGGCTTTTGGTGATAGGGCAGGCAAGTTCATTCAAGTTGGTAAACGTCAAAACTATCCGATGACTGAGTCCAGCAAAAAACAAATGAGTGCTGGACGAGTTGTATTGATTGGCAATGCGGCGCATACCTTACACCCTATTGCTGGTCAGGGCTTTAATCTAGGTTTACGTGATGTTGCTTGTCTGGCTGAGCTTATTGCTGAAGCGATTTCTCTTGGTAAGGATATCGGTGCTCCTGGTCTGCTGGCAAATTATCAGGCGTTACGGCAACGCGATATAAATAACACTGCACAGTTCACCGATGGCTTGGTAAGATTGTTTTCAAACAACAACTTACCACTGGCTGCGCTGCGTAATATAGGTCTGTTGGCATTGGATCGCCTGCCTTTTGCTAAGCGGGATGTGATGCGAAAAATGATGGGTTTATCAGGTTGGCAAAGTAAATTAATGCGTGGTATTGCATTACAGTCTGAGGTGATTGATGACTAGTCGTAAACGAACTCAACACTATGATGTGGTGGTTGTTGGTGCTGGTATTATCGGTGCCAGTTTTGCCTTGAGGCTGGCGCAACAATCAGAGCTGACAGTGGCGGTTATTGATCGAGGTAGTATAAGCTTGATGCCATCCGTGCCTAATTTGAGAGCAACTGCATTAGGGTTGCAGGCACAGCGGTTGTTGGACGATTGCGGAGTCTGGCCACAGTTGGCAGCAACTCAATGTTGCGGTTATTCAGCAATGACAGTCTGGGATGAAAATAGCGATGGAATGTTGCAATTTTCTGCCGCAGACACAGGAGCAATACAGCTGGGGTATATTGTTGATCATTTTGCCTTGCAATCGTTGTTGCAACAGGAATTGTCTAAGCAGACTAATGTCACGAGTTTTTATCAACACGAGCTGCAGGGCGTCACACTTGCTGGAGCAAGGAGCGATACAGCAACACAGTTGCAGATAACTTCGGTTTTAAATTCTGATTTAAACCCTGAATCAGCTTCAGATAAAGGCAGGGATATTGCTTTGACTGCTGGTTTGGTGGTGGCTGCGGATGGAGTGCAGTCAGTGGCTCGACAGCTGGCGGGTATTGAAACGCGCTCTATGGATTATCAACAAACGGGTATCGTAGCGGTTATTCGTACTCAGAAGTCTCATGAAAATACCGCATGGCAACGTTTTTTGAGTTCTGGCCCTTTGGCATTATTGCCTTTGTCAAATGGTGATTGTTCTATAGTCTGGAGTGCTGATAATGATTTAGCTGATGAACTGATGGCCTTGTCTGATGAAGCGTTTTCTGCTCGTTTGCAAGCTGCTCTGCAAGGGCGGTTGGGCGGTGTTGAGCTATGCAGCCAACGCCGGATATTTCCTTTGGCCAGTCACCGTGCAAGGCGTTATCTGCAAGACAATCTGGTCTTGGTTGGTGATGCAGCGCATGGGATTCATCCGCTGGCGGGGCAGGGAGCTAATCTGGGGTTTGCTGATATTGTTTTGCTATTAGAGCAATTGATAGGTGATCTGGATAAATTTAATCAACGCGGCTTTTCTCCTCTTGTACTGCGTCGTTATGAAAGGCAGCGTAAGTTGGACAATTATGCAATGGATGCTGCGATGACTGCCTTATATAAAAGTTTCAGACAAACCTCGTCGCCACTGTTGAGTGCAGTGCGGGGTATTGGAATGAACAGCATTAACCAAAGTAATCAGCTTAAGAGGGTTTTTGCAGGCAAAGCAATCGGTTTGTCATGATGGATTTGTTTGCTGAACTGTCAGGGACAAGTAACCGGCAAATGGGACAACTAATAAGCTTGCCGAATGCTGAACTGCAATATTTTCCTGCCTTGTTTGATCAGGACAGCAGTGATTCCAACTTCGAATATTTGTTGAATGACGTTGCTTGGGCCCAGGAGCACATTACCTTATATGGCAAGACCAACAAGGTTCCCCGTTTGTCAGCGTGGTATGGTGATGCGGCTGAGATGTATACTTATTCAGGTATCACATCTAAGGCTTTACCATGGACAGATCTTCTGTTGCATATCAAACGTGATGTCGAATCGGTTACTGGCGCTTTATTTAATTCAGTATTAGTTAACTTGTACCGTGATGGGGCTGACAGTGTTGCCTGGCATAGTGATGATGAGCCTGAGTTGGGCGAAAACCCAACGATAGCATCGGTCAGTTTTGGTCAGATACGTCCGTTTCAGTTGAGAATGAAGCATGATCATCGTGTGAAATATTCTCTGGATTTGGCTCATGGTAGTTGTTTGTTGATGAGTGGTCAGATGCAGGCCTATTGGCAACATCAGATTGCTAAATCGAAAAAAATAACTCAAGCCCGTATAAATCTTACGTTCCGCATGATTAAATAGTTATCTGGCCTCATTGAACACATGTTTTTGTGTTGGGGAGGTAAATTAATAGATTCATTGCTATAAAGGAAGCTCTATGCTGATACTCAATATTTTTGCCATATTACTTAGCTTATCGGCAGTGTTTGCCTATATTAATCACCGCTTTATCGGCTTGCCAACGACGATAGGTGTCATGTTAATTGCATTACTGTGTTCGGTGTTGGTATCAATTGCTGGATGGCTTGGCATGACAGGGCTGGAACAGCAAGCGGCACAATTATTAGCGGAGATCGATTTTAATATCGCTTTAATGAATGGCATGTTGAGCTTTCTATTATTCGCTGGAGCACTGCATGTCAATTTACAGGAGCTGGCCAAACAAAAATGGGTGATTTTAAGTCTGGCTACTATCGGCGTGTGTCTTTCAACAGTAATTGTTGGAATGTTGACATTTTATCTGCTCAAGTCATTGGGCATAGAGGTCGGTTTATTATATTGCATATTGTTTGGGGCCTTGATATCTCCAACTGACCCTGTGGCAGTAATGTCAACGGTGAAACGCTTGGGTGTCAGTAAAGAACTCGAAACAACCATTGCGGGCGAGTCATTATTCAATGACGGTGTTGGTGTTGTGATATTTCTGGTGTTGTTGGCTCTGTTGCAAAACCCACAGGCAATGGATGCTGGTGGAATTGGATTGTTATTTCTGGAAGAAGCTGTCGGCGGCATAATTTTTGGCCTTGTATTGGGGTTGATCGGCATGTACATGCTGAAAACCGTCGATAATTATATGGTTGAAATTTTAATTACACTGGCCCTGGTAATGGGGGGATACACTTTGGCCATGGCGATTCATACATCTGGGCCGATTGCTATTGTGGTCACCGGTCTGCTTATTGGGAACCATGGTCGATCCATGGCAATGTCGGATAAAACACGTGAGCATCTCGATAATTTCTGGGAGTTAATTGATGAGATTCTGAACATCATTTTATTCGTTTTGATTGGTCTGGAAATCTTGATTCTGCCTATCAATAATCTATGGTTGCTGGCTGGTGTTCTGGTGATTCCAGTTGTGGTCGGTACACGTTTGTTCAGTGTTGGAATGCCAATTCAGGTATTACGATTGAAACAAAATTTTGCTCCGAATATTGTCAAAATTCTGACTTGGGGTGGTTTACGAGGAGGTATTTCGGTTGCCTTGGCGTTATCGTTGCCTGCAGGCGAGGCACGAGACATATTTTTGGTGATGACCTATGTGGTCGTAGTGTTTTCGATCGTTGTACAAGGTTTAACCGTTGGTCCATTGATCCGACGCTTGTCACGCTAGGGCTTGTCTTTTTTATTGCAGTTATTGAGGCTTTTGAGGCCAGTCGCTGTTGTTGGGCAGCCAGGTTTGCCAGTTGTCTGGGTAATCCGAATTGTCTGCAGGCACAAAGGTGGAAGAGTTGGAAAAGTAAGTGGTTAAAGCATTCAGTGTTGATCCAGTTTGAGTCAGCGTGCTGAGCAGCTGTCGTTGTGTTTTTTGTGGTAAGCCTGAACGAACAAAAAACCCCAAGTGTGTGAATTGCTTGCTACGCGCAAGGGTAATGAACTTCTGCTCCAGTTTGGCGTTGATATATTGTTCTTCAGTGACAATAAAAGCCAGGCAGGGTTGTTCAATGATATCGATGGTTTTTCGTTGTGGATTGACTATAAAGGTTTCTGGTCGATTAGCTTGCTCAGGAAAAAGTCTGACTAAAAAGCGATAGCTGAGAGCCGGGTTTTTATTGCTGCAGACTGGTCTGCCTTTAAGGTCACGCAATTCAAAGATATCGTTTTGATTACGTTTGGCAATGAGCCTGAAATAGAGAGGTTTGGGTAATTTGGCAATAGCATTGTAATCTTGTTGTCGGATGGCCCATGCGCCTATGTGAGGCTCAGCAAAAAAAGCGTCGAGCAAACCTGTCCTGATGGATCTTAAATAGCTTTTCTCATCATCTACGACTCGTATCTTATGTTTGATACTGGTTTGTAAGGCTATTGCTACTTTGTCGCTGACACTGGTATCTGGCACTGTTGGAATGCCTAAGGATAATGTGCCATTTTCTGCATTAACAGCATGGTGTAATAATAGAGCAAAAAACGCCCCAATTATTTGAATGTGATAAGGCATTTTATTGATTAAATATCATGAATAAATGGTAGTATTCGACCCCTGTTTTAATCTCAATATTACACTACTGCTGAAATTTATTCACTGAACCGTAATTTGAGGAAACTCATTTATTTTCAATCATTTTATTTTTAGGAGACATTTATGTCAGTACTAGTTGGCCGTCAGGCACCAGATTTCACGGCAGCTGCAGTGTTAGGTAATGGTGAGATTGTTGATGCACTTAATCTATCAGAAACCATCAAAGGTAAAACGGCGGTTATCTTTTTCTACCCGCTGGATTTTACATTTGTTTGTCCTTCTGAGTTGATCGCTTTTGATAAACGAATGGATGAGTTTAAAAAGCGTGGTGTTGAAGTGTTTGGTGTTTCTATCGATTCACAGTTTACTCACAATGCATGGCGTAATACGCCTGTTAATCAAGGCGGTATTGGACCCGTTCAGTACACTCTGGTCGCTGATGTAACTCACGAAATTTGCCGTGAATATGGTGTTGAAACACCAAATGGCGCAGTTGCTTTCCGTGGTTCATTTCTAATTGACCAAAATGGTGTTGTTCGTCACCAAGTTGTCAACGATTTGCCTTTAGGTCGTGATGTTGATGAAATGTTGCGTATGGTTGATGCATTAGCTTTCCATGAAGAGCATGGTGAAGTGTGCCCGGCAGGTTGGCAGCAGGGTGATAAAGGCATGTCGGCTAATCCTGAAGGGGTTGCTGAATATTTGTCAGAAAACGCAGCAGCTCTATAAGTGATGTATAATGGAGTTGCTGAAGAATTAATTGAAGCAGCTCCATTCATGCTGGATTTGTTGTTATTATATTCAGCATTTATTTGTAATAACCACTATTAACGATGGAAGGGCCTGGCTATGAGCGGCAGTGAAGAACTAAAAAAAGCGGGTTTAAAAACAACTTTACCTCGACTCAGAATCCTTTCGATGTTTGAAGAGGACCCTGATCAACATTTATCAGCTGAGGATGTCTATAAACGCTTTATGGACAGTGGTGATGATATTGGTCTGGCTACCATTTACCGGGTATTGACTCAATTTGAATCTGCAGATTTGGTTATTCGCCATAATTTCGAAGGCGGTCGTTCAGTATTTGAGCTAAATGATGGTGAACACCATGATCATATGGTGTGTTTGAAGTGTGGCAAAGTGACAGAGTTCGTTGACCCAGAGATAGAAGAACGGCAGAAGATCGTCGCTGAAAAGCATGATTTTCATTTGCAGGAACACTCCTTGTATTTATACGGTCTGTGCAAAGACTGCCACTAGTCCTTGTTATTTTTTGTCTATTGGCTTCAAAGATTGAAGCCAATGATTTTGTATTGCCTGAGCAAGGTGAACTTGTTTCTTTACCAACAATTGAGGCAATTTGCCTGCATTATGATTTGCCTGATTTATGGCAGAAAATCAGTGCTGACCCTCCGCCAAGAGTCTTTAAAAGTGATGGGTGTACCAAATGGTTTAATGATTGGCGTGGAAAAAGCCTCTATTCAGCCTGTTTTTTGCATGATTTGAAATACTGGTCTGGGTATCCTGATGAAAGTGTCGCCCGATTGCGTGCTGATGCCGAATTGATGATGGATGTGGCTGAAATACTCGACCAAACGGTTATGGCAGAAACTATGTTTCGTGGGGTTCGTATCGGAGGATCGGAAAAATTCAAGGCTCCTTTTTCCTGGGGATTTGGTCGTTTCAAAAAAGGTGGGAGCAGTAATTTACAATAATATGAAAAGCATTGATTTGATTTTCGACATGGAGTAAGTTAGCACGCCATATTGACACAAGATTACAGAGAGATTTTATCATGGCAATTGAACTTCCAGCTTTACCTTATGCAATGGATGCATTGCAGCCTCACATGTCGCAGGAGACATTAGAGTATCATTACGGCAAGCATCATAATGCTTATGTCGTGAACTTAAACAAATTTATTGAGGCAGATAGTTCTCTGGCTGGAAAGTCGCTTGAAGAGATCATTGCTGGCGCCGAAGGTGGTGTTTTTAATAATGCAGCACAAGTGTGGAATCATACTTTTTTCTGGAATAGCTTGTCGCCTAATGGTGGTGGTGAGCCCACTGATGCATTAGCGGCGGCTATTGATTCAGCATTTGGTTCATTTGCACAGTTCAAGGAAAAATTTACCGCTTCAGCGGCTGGCAATTTTGGCTCTGGTTGGACTTGGTTGGTTAAACGTGAAGATGGTTCTCTTGATATTGTTAATACCAGTAATGCTGGTACTGTTATTACTGAAGCTGGTGTAACACCATTGCTGACAGTAGATGTTTGGGAGCATGCTTATTATGTCGATTACCGCAATGCGCGACCTGAATATTTAAAGAACTTCTGGAACCTGGTAAATTGGGAGTTTGCAGCGGCAAACCTTGCTTAATGACCATGGAAAATTGAGCGTGTGATCGCTCTACTCAAAAAGGCCGCTTTATGCGGCCTTTTTGTTGTTTGGAAACAGCATCAATGATGATGGTGTGCTTGTTGGGCTTGCTCATTATTACGGTGTTGTTCTGTGTGAGCTTTGGTTCTCCACAAATTGAGCATTTTGATCTGTACCATGCGTTGTTCTGGAAAAAAGTCCATTTCAGGATGGTGACATATTCTGTTGAGTAAATCTCGAATGGCTATTGTGATGCACTGGCAGGGAGGATCAACAAACATATATTCAGTCATCAAAGCATTCAATTGAGCTTGCATGGTATCCAGAGATGGTTCATTAGAAGATGAGAGTGTCGTTCTTTTGCTTAAATTCATAATAGGTTCATTGTAGGTTGATAGTTTGTGCAGATATAGTGAGTTGTTTCAATGCCATTGGTCGGTTATCAGGCTTCGGGCAAATTGGGCGAGGGGCGATTCAGTATTAGTGCTCAAAGTATCCTGTAGTGCCAGCAGGAAAAGCTCCTGAGCAAATTTTTTTCGATCGAATCGAGTGCTGAAAAGCAGATCCAATGGTTTCATCTTTTCGTCTCTGATTAATAATTTGAGCATGTCAGGTTGCCAGCTGATAATGTAAGTTCCATTCTCAGTTGGAATTTTTCGAAGGCTATTTTCTATGGCATTGGACATGATATTCTTACCGTCATTTTGCGAATGAGAATCATTTTTATTTAAACATTGGTCCAAGTCAAGTGATAAATGTAAATAGCAATGATTATCATTTGTACTAATAATACCATTGTGATATTGTTTCTGTTTCAGGTTGCTTGCTTTTAGCGAGTTGACTGGTTTTAACAATATCGATTTGAGAGACACGAAAGAATGAACGTCAAAACTGTTTTTTATTCAACGCTGGCATTGCTTACAGCGACATATGGCACTGCAGTTTTCGCTGCAGAAGAGGTAAATGTCTATTCAGGGCGTAAGGAGGCTTTAATCAAACCTGCTTTGGATGAGTTTACTCAGAAAACGGGTATCAAAGTCAACTTGGTCACGGGTAAATCCGATGCCTTATTAAAGCGTTTGCAGTCAGAAGGTAAAGCCAGTGAGGCCGATTTATTTATTGCTGCTGATGTGGGGCGTTTGCATCGTGCTAAAGAAGCCGGTGTTTTGCAGTCGGTTGACAGTGAGTTGTTAACAGCAAAAATTCCACAGAATCTGCGTGATACAGAGAACAACTGGTTTGGTTTGACACTACGTGCTCGGCCAATCTTTTATGTAAAAGGTAAAGTAAAACCAGAAGAGCTTTCAAGTTATGAAAACCTGACGGATGAAAAATGGCAGGGCAAAGTATGTATCCGTTCTTCAAGTAATATATATAACCAGTCACTGGTAGCATCAATTCTTATCGCCAATGGTGAGCAAGATGCTCAAGCCTGGTTAAATGGTTTTGTTAAGAACTTTGCCCGATCCCCTGCGGGTGGTGACACTGACCAGTTACGAGCAGCTGCTGCTGGTGAATGTGATGTTGCTATCGCTAACACCTATTACTATGGACGTTTGGCAAACAGCTCGAAAGCTGAAGATAAAGCCGTTGCAGACAAACTGGGCTTGTTCTGGCCGAATCAGACAGGGCGAGGCACTCACGTTAATGTCAGTGGGGCTGGTGTCACCAAAAGTGCCAAGAACAAAGCTCAGGCAATCAAGTTAATCGAATTTATGGCATCACCAAAGACTCAAATGTGGTATGCCGAAGTCAATAATGAATACCCGGTTGTTGAATCTGTTGAGGCTTCATCAACTTTGGCAGGCTGGGGTGCGTTTAAGAGCGATGAAGTGGCTTTGAGCCAACTCGGTGAAAGCAACCGTACTGCTGTTCTAATGATGGATAAAGCGGGTTGGAAATAATGTACCGCTTTCAAATTTAAAACACTTATTGTGGTTTTTTAAAGCGTCTATTGGCTTGGTTAAGATTCTAGGCGCTTTTTTTTATTCTATAGCCTTGATACAACAGTGAAATCCTGCTGTGTTTTATGGTTTGTTATCAAGGCTTAAGTAGTTATAGGTTCCTGTATTTTTATTAATGAAAAGGGGCTGACAAAAAATTGTCTTTTTTTTACTTTTCGTCTAATCTGAATATTAGGTGGTATATGGAAGGAACAGCATACAGGCTATGGCTTTGATGCCAAGCCTGTAATGGTGGGGGTACTAATGAGGATGTAAATCTATGTTTAGTACGCATGACAAGCTGTTTATATTTAGCAAATATATTCTGGAAACAGGGGTAAAGCTGTGTAACTTTGTACAGCTACAGTTTCTATGGCCTCAGCTATCTAATCTATCTGAACAACGCCAAGCTCGACAAAAGCAGGTTGAGCTGTCTCATGATGATTCATTGGGGAGCGGATTTATTCTAAATTCCGATGCGTCTGGTAGCTTCTTTAATAAAATTGCCTTTCTGAAGTGCAATTACTTACACACACCCTCAAACGCTTTTGATACCTATCAGTATAAATTGAAAAAGCTGATATTAAACTACCGTTTAATTTTTGCTGAATATTGCTTGTTGCCTGAAACCATCATGCAGCCAATAGCATATAGACAAGGATTAAACAGGCACATTATACATTCCCATAATAAAAAATTTGCTGTGATTCAAGCGCAAGCGAATTTACAAAAAAGGAGTACAAATGAATATAGTTGATGACACCCTCGTAAGTGCAGTGCGATATGTGAACTGCCAATACGACATCGATATTGATGAACACGACCAAAATTTACTAGGCATTCTGCGCTTGCACTATGCTCAAACACAAGACTCGGTACTAAACGAGTATCTGACATCATGCGAGAAGAATATGAGTCATGAATCACATGAACAAAGTCGAACTTTGTTGTCCTTTAATGGATTTTTTCGCTGAAAATGTAGTTGTGTCGACAAAGGGGGAGAAGTTGGTGTTAGCTGTTTTTTACTCATATGCGAGTTTGGGCAGACTTTCGTTTGCCGGTTTTAACAGAATTATGAAAGAGTTTGAAAGTCTGTTGTGTATTCGGACGAAGTGCCATTGCATGGTAATACAAACTGTTGCTGACATCGATTTTGTCGCAATGGTTGATGTTTGATTGCTGTTCTAACCACCCCTGAGTTCAGGAGAACAATGTTATGTTGAGTGCGCTGAATCGATATCGAGCGATTATTATATCGATTGTCATCTTTTTATTATTAATAGTCGCTATTTTAATTGAGAATGTCTTTTTGTCTTCTAAGTTGGAGCAGGAAGCGCATGAAATCAGGCTGGCCAGCCGTCAGGGAATGCTGTCGCAACGTATTTCTAAGGCACTGTCAAAGCTTTATACTGAATACAATAAGGGGAATGACTACCTGGCTCCCTTGCAAGAGCTGGAGCAATCGATTGATGTCTTTGACACAACCATTTTGGCCTTTAAGGATGGTGGTTCAATAGATATTGATGGTTTATCCATTAATGTGAGGTCACCAAAAGTTGAAGAGAAAGTCAATTTGCTGATGGCAACCAACACTTTGTGGCAACCTTATAACGCTAGGTTGCAGGAAGTGATTAAGCTTCTGGCTCAAGGTCGAAATATTCCCATTCAGAACAAATTGCAAGCGGCTGTTATCAGTTCAGGCGAACGGACTGGTGTCTTACTTGAAGAAGTTGCCAAGTTGTCGAATGAATTTAAGCAAAGTGATGCAGTGCCATTAGCCGTCACTAATATTGTCAATGCACAAAGCATGCTGACAGAACGTATTTCCCAGAGTCTCCTGCATTTGCAGTTGAATTATGTGACGCATCAACCGTTTGGAAAAGAGTTGTCACAGTTGCGTGATTCCGTTCGTTCATTTGATGCTGTTGTGCAAGCCGTAAAGTTCCAGGGTGTGATTAAAACGGATAGTGGAACTATCGTTGAAATTCCGGAAGTTAATACCTTTGAGGCCAGTCAGGCATTGGCAAAAATTGAGAATCTTTGGTTCCCTTATAAAGAGCAGATCCTGAATGCGACAAATGAATTGACCGGACATGATGGCAGTGCTCGTTTTGTTCTCAATGAAGCTAATGATGCGTTGATCACCAATGGTGATTTGTTGTTTTCTCAGGCTGGTAAGCTGATTGAATTGTCAGAAAAACTGGATAATTCGCTAATTCTTAGCACGGCACAACGTTTGCAGTTCTTGTCACAATCTATGGCCAGAGCAACATTGGCGCTTCAGGAAAGTTATTTGAAAGGTGGGGATTACTCTGCTGTGTTGGACGAGTTTATCGTTGCCAGAGATGAGTTTGATACAACGCTGGAGCTATTTGAAAAAGAGGGTTTGCAGGACTCAGGTGAAGATAACGTCGCTCAACAGGCGTTTAGTTTATCTGGTATTAGACAGAATATAAATGAAATTCAAGGAGTCTGGGACCCAGTTCGTGAGACATTGTTCAATGTTGAGAAAGAACTTAAAGGAGATAGTGATGCAGAAGGAGAGGTATTAAAAAGCCTGGCGGATTCTTTTGCATATAGCAATGAACATTCCGCTACTCTGCTGTCAATGTCAGAGAAGTTGTCACAACTGATTGAAGTTGAGTCAGTGGAGACAGCAAGTGCATCGCGGCTTGTCCAAATAGTTGGTATTTTCTGTGCTATTGTCTTTTTTTCTTACATTATGTTTCAGTTTTTTGGTCGCTTAAGAAAGGTTGATTCTGAGCTGGAAAAGTCAGAGCAGGAAACCAAGCAGATTTTTGAAACGGTAGGACAGGGTTTGTTTCTTTTTGATAAAAATAATATTGTTGGAGAACAAGTTTCCAATGAGATAAAGAAAATTTTCTCAAGAGATGAGATTTCTGGAAAAAATTTTATCGATATTATCAAACCCTGTGTGACAGAGAATGACTTGGAGAAATTTGAACGCTTTTCAGCATTATTGTTTGACCCTCATAAAAAAGCACGATTGATTGCTGAATTAAATCCTTTGGATGAAGTATCTGCACAGGTTCAGACTGAAAGTGGTATTAAGAGTAAGTACTTACGGTTTAATTTCAGTCGTGTTGGTGAAAAAAATGAGATAAAAAGCGTCCTGGCTTCAGTAGTTGACATAACCAAAGAAGTTGAATTAAGACAGCAACTGAAAGATGAAACCAAGCGCAACAACCAGCAATTGGGTATGCTTTCATCGTTGCTGAATACCAATCACCAGATGTTACCAGTGTTTATCAATAATGCTAAAAAAGCTCTGGAGACTGCTAATGAATTGTTGAGGAGTACCTCGAGAACTACGGCAGATTTTAAGCGTAAGGCGATCCATTTAATGGAATTGGTGCATGGCGTTAAAGGCGATAGTGCGGCACTGTCTATCGACTTGATAACGCAGAATTGTCATGATTTTGAAAGCAAGGCTAAAGAGATACAGAGTTTGGAAGAAGTTGATGGCAATGACTTTCTGGGTTTGACTGTATTATTGAATAATCTGATTGAAGCTTTGGAATTGTTGGATGATACGCGTGAGAAGGTGTTTGGCAATAAAGAGGAGCATCAGCCTGCAACAGAATCACCAGCGAAAACGTCAAATTGGGAACACCTGTTTCCATTTGTGGAGCAAATGGCGCAAAGGCAGGGTAAAGATGTGTGCCTGCAGTATGCCGGGCTTGAATCTACGATTGTCAATGAAGAGCAAATGGCGTTGTTAAATACAATGACATCTCAATTTGTACGTAATTCAATTGCCCATGGCATTGAGGTTAAGGCTAATCGATTGGCAAAGAAAAAACCAGAGAAAGGTAAAATTCAAATTGCTTTATACCGTAATAATGGCAGTGATTTTGAATACTTTTACAGTGATGATGGTGCTGGAATTGATATTGATAAAGTGCTGGCTCTTGCCATAGAAAAGAAGGTGGTGAGTAAAGAAGTCGCGGCAACAATGAATCGAAACCAAATAGCCAATTTAATTTTCCATGACAGCTTATCTACATCAGATGAGGTTGATGCTGATAGCGGTAGAGGGGTTGGTATGGGGGTTATCAGGGATGCCATCAAACAATTGAAGGGGCGGGTTCAAGTAAAGAGCGTGATCGATGCTGGAACAGCATTTCGAATCACCTTTCCTATGCAATAACTGATGAACCATACTAAACCATACTCAGGACTGGATGAATGTTTAAATTAATGATTGTTGATGATTCTGCAATGATTCGCATGCAACTGGCCAGTTTGTATCAAGGTGACCAATTTGATTTGGTGGCTGAAGCTGCAGATGGAGAACAGGCTGTTGAAAAATTCAGAGAATTTAAGCCAGATGTTGTCACGATGGACTTAACCATGCCTAATGTCGATGGTATTGCTTGCATAGAGAAGTTGGTTAATATTGATTCATCAGTACGCATTCTAGTTGTTTCTGCTCTGAACGATAAAATGACCGGTATGGAAGCATTGGAAAAGGGGGCCATGGGATTTATTCACAAACCTATATCCCAGGAAAAGGTTGTCCAAGCATTGTCTATAATAATTGAGGATTGAGTCTATGATTGAAGATAAGTTAAAAGTTTTTGTAGACAATGCATCTCATTATTTTACCTATAACTTGGGTGATGGGGTTGTGGTAGGAAGTCCCTATTTGATCAATTCTATGGAAGAGCTTAAGGGTGACTATACTGGGATTATTTCTATTTCGGGTGCTTATAATGGCACCTGTTGTTTTATTGCTCCAAGTATATTGTTGAAGAGCCTGCTGCAACTTTTTGGCCGATGTGATACCTCTGAACATATGCTTTTTGATGCTGTTGGTGAGGTGGCAAATACCTTATCTGGCAATGCGCGCAAAGAGCTGGGAGGAGACTTTATTATTTCTGTGCCTATAGTGATAAAGGGCAGTCCAAAGGATGAGTTTTTGCAAGCAAAATCAAGAACTTATGCAATTCCGATTACGTGGAATTCATGCGATGCCACTCTGGGAGTTAGCTTGTCATAAGTGAATAATACTGCATTGATGAAGAGTCGATAAATAATGAATATGATCTTGGGGATTGTATTATTAAAATGTATCGTTAACCATTAAAAATGCAAACAATAGTAAAGCGTACAACATTTATTAGAAGTTGAATTTGCAAAAGGAGAATTAGTGTCTAAACTGGGATTGAGATAATAAAAAATGAAACACAAACGGAGTAATTAAAAATGAGTGACATAAAAAGTAGTTTAGGTGATTTGATGAGTATCGATGGTGCTGTGGGTTGTTGTATCGTTGACTACACTTCCGGCATGGTTCTGGGTAAAGATGGCGGTGGCGTCGATCTGGATCTGGCTGGTGCGGGAAATTCAGAAGTGGTTAAAGCAAAGATGGAGACAATGAAAAGTCTGGGAATTAAAGGTGAGATTGAAGACATCCTGATAACTCTGGAAAAGCAATTGCATATTATTCGCCCATCAGCGCAAAATGAAAACTTGTTTATCTATCTGGTGCTGGACAAAGCAAAAGCAAACCTTGCACTAGCCAGACGCAAAGTAAGCGCCGTTGAGGAATCGCTGAAAGTATAATTGCGTTATCCTGCTAAGTTGCAATTATGTATTTGTAATTTAAGGTTGATAGTTTCTGTAGGAGGTTTTTTGAAGTAGATCAGCTATTATTCATAGTCTTACCCGCGCGGGGTGGGGTAAGTCTATTGTTGACCAAACGATGTATTTTTCTAAAAAAGAGAGGGAAATGAACATAGACGGGTGGGTTATATGATAGCGCTTATATTCAATACCAGTATTTTATTGGCGTATCTAATTGGCTGTAAAAGAGTTTGATTGTGCTGTGTATCGTTTATATCAGTAAAGCAAAGTTGGATCCTGCAAAGGCAACCATTCCTGACTTTTTGCCAGCAATACTGTCAGTGGCACGCCAGAGAAATCGGCAAGCTGATATAACATCAGCTCTGGTTTTTCGAGAAGGTATGTTTTTGCAATTACTTGAAGGGAAAGCCAGGGATGTGGATGAGCTTTACCGGAACATCAGTATGGATGACAGACATGAACAGGTCGAAAAGATTATCGATATGCCAGTTCCCAACCGAACCTTCAGTGACAGTGATATCCAGTTGATGTTAAATATTCAGGAAGATGCACGACTTGTTAATTTCATAGCGGTGAATAAAGACGTTTTTCTAAGTTATGGCAATAGTATCGCACAGAAACTTAAGAGTTTTGGTTGTGACGACCTGGAATCTTTAAAGCCACTTGCCCCTGAATATGATGCTGATTTCTATGTGAATAAGAGTTTTATGCTCAAAGAAATTGTAGAATTGGATTGGTTTGAAATAGGTATGTTGGATCCTGAAATCGCCATTGCCGGAATACTTTTGTCGGAACGGTTGTTTCGCAATAAATACAGTTATAAAGAGTTGCTGGAGTCTGGAACATTTGGTTCAGCCTTCAGATTGGTTGAATTGTTAAATACCTTGAATGCAACGGGTAATTTATTGATTGTTGAGACTCCGCAAGTTCAGCGTATTCAGCAGCCCCCAAAAGAACTCTCAAAAGAACAACGTAAACGCCGTAAGGCGGAACAGTCTGAAGGGCGTGGCACCTCCTTTGGCCAAAAAGTATTATCCTGGTTGAGAAAGCACTGATGGAATATAGAAAATTAGCAGTTGTGGGTGAAGTTGGTTCAGGTAAGACTGAGCTGATACAAACCTTGAGTGAAATTGACCCAGTTGCGACCGAAGTTGAGTCCAGTGTTGATATTGGTAAACAGTATACGACGGTTGGTATTGATTATGGGCGTTTGCAGTTGGATGAAGGTACGGCGCTGGGTTTGTATGGCCTTCCTGGTCAACAGCGCTTTTCATTTCTCTGGGAAACTGTTAATAAGTCACTTTTCGGGCTGTTGATTCTGGTGAAATATGGCGAAACTATCAATTATGACAACATTCATGAATTGGTGACCTTTTTCTCGCCAGAAGAAAAAGGTGTTGCCTGTGTCGTGGGTATTACCCATGCAGAAAATGCACATGGCGATGATATTAAAATAGTGGGAATGGACCTGAAGAGTTTTCTGGCTGAACGTGGTTTGCATGCTCCGGCCCTGGTTCTGGACCCAAGAAATGCTCGTTCTGCAAAGACATTTCTTTATGTCTTCGCGCAACTTAATAAATCGTTGTTTCAGAAATGAAATATTGGATCAAATTGTAAAATGAATGAAAAAGTGAAAGACGAACAGGCTGCGGCAAAAGCTATTTTGTTTGAAAAGATGCAAGGCTTCTTTGATGATGAGTTGAATATAGTCTTGGTGAACTTATGCACCAGCGATGGTTTCAGCATTCATTCCCTTTCCAGAAGCAATGAGGGTGTTGAGGCAGATAAAGTGGCTGCAATTGCCAGCACCTTATGTTCCATCAGTAATGCGTCAGCAGAGCAGATAAGTAAAGGAATGTTTAATATAGCAACGGTTGAATCAGCCAATGGTGCTATTCTGTTTCTCAGAACTCAATTTCTGGAAGTGCAGTCAGTTCTGTGTGTTGCTACTTCTGCAAAAATGTCGCTGGGAGAAGCACGGTTTCACTGTCAGCGTCTGGCTAGTGAAGTTAAAGCAATAGAAGCTTAGGGGTCTACCTATACTGTAATCTTGATTCGAACAATTCGCTTTACTGTCTGCGTTGCTGAATGGCTTTAGACAGTAATATGACGGGTATCAGGCCGACAGCTACTATCGTCAGGGCTGCGGGGGCTGCGTGCGTCAATAGCTCATCAGAAGCTAACTCAAATGATTTGACCGCGAGTGTATTGAAGTTGAAGGGGCGCAGAATCAGCGTGGCTGGTAACTCTTTCATAACATCAACAAAGACTATGAGAGCTGCTGTCAGTAAACTGGTGCTTAAAATAGGTGCGTGTATTGTCCAGACAATGGAGCGAGGTGATTTGCCCAGGCTTTGTGCAGCCTGTTCCATATTGGGTGATATTTTTGCTAAACCGCTGTCAACTGTTTGCACTGAAACAGAAAGAAAGCGGACCAGGTAGGCCAGAATTAAGGCCAGAACAGTTCCGCTTAAAAGCAAGCCTGTAGAAAAGCCGAATAATGATTCACTGATACTATTAATTAGCTTGTCTGTGTTGGCCAATGGTGAAAGCAGGCCGATTGCAATTACCGTTCCTGGGATAGCGTATCCAGCCAGCACAATTTTATGGGTCAGGCGAATGCGTTTATTATTGTTGGTGCGTCTTGCGTAGCTGACCAGCAGTGCGAGTAAAACGGCTATAACGGCGGTTATTGCTGCCAATGAGATGGAGTTGATTACCAGGCGAAAAAAGTCATGATTGATAACTTCTTTATAGCTTTCCAGAGACCATATAAATAATTGTGTGCTGGGTATAATGAAGCCGAGTAAGACGGGCAAGCTGGTCAAAAGCAGTGTCGTTATCGCCTTGCTGCCTTGCAGTGAAATTCGCTCTGGTTTCTGGTGATGGCCTGCCTCATAGTATCGAGCGCGTTGGCGGGAGTAATACTCCAGAGTCATAAGGATGGCGACGAAAAACAGCAATAATAAGGCCAGTTGAGCTGCCGAATTAACTTCGTCCATGCCAAACCAGGTTCGAAAGATACCTGTGGTAAATGTGCTGACACCAAAATAGGAAACAGTGCCATAATCTGCCAGGGTTTCCATTAAGGCCAAGGCCATACCGGCTACTATAGCGGGTCTGGCAATGGGCAGAGCTACTCGAAAAAAACTCTGAAAAGGACCGTAACCCATCAATTGACAGGATTTTTGCAGGGAGCTGGATTGTTCAATGAAGTTGCTGCGAGCTAAAAGGTAGACATAAGGATAGAGAACCAGAGACATAACAGCGATCGCGCCAGATAGGGATCGAATTTTGGGGAACCAGTAGTCTCCAACACTGAGGTTGAATGCTTCTCGCAGCTGAGACTGCACGGGGCCACTGACATCAAGCAGTCCCGTATAGCTGTATGCCGTGATATAAGCAGGCATTGCCAGGGGCAATAATAAGGCCCATTGTAGTATGTTTCTTCCGGGAAAATCGTAACGAGCAATAGCCCAGGCGCTACCTGCTCCTATAATTAAAGTATTGATTCCAACTCCAAGCATAAGGCCAGCTGAATTGAATAAATACCCGGGCAGCACAGTTCGGCTGAGATGTAGCCATACATCCAGCTTGCCTTGGGTTGCCATTAAGGCAATACTAATCAGTGGGAAAAAAACCAGCATTGCAACCACAATGCTGGTTTTTACCCAAGACCCTCGTGATGAGGACCGACACAAAATCATAAAAAGATTATAAGCTCCTAATATGATTAATCATTGCTGATAAGATTGTTAATAGGAATAATTATCATTCTCAATATTATGCCAGAAGAAATATGATTTGCAACTGCTTTTTAATCACTAGTGACATAAAATACTTGGCTACGGTTTTAGCTGGGGTTATAGTCGCTTTTTTAATAAATAAAAGAGAAGACCTGGGTTATGTCAAATACACATCCTGATCTAAATTACGCAAAGAGTCATGAGTGGGTAAAACAACTGGCTGACGATATTATTGAAGTCGGCATTTCAGATTATGCACAAGAATCTCTTGGTGATGTTGTTTATGTTGAATTACCACAAGTCGGTTCAGAAGTTGAAGCAGGGCAGGAATGTTGTGCGGTTGAATCGGTCAAAGCGGCATCGGATATTTATGCCCCTATGAGTGGTGAGATTGTTGAAGTTAATGATGCTCTGGAAGATGAGCCTGAATTATTAAATCAATCGCCGTATGAAGGTGGTTGGATGTTTCGCATCAAAGTCACTGATAGCTCACAAATTGATGACTTGATGGATGCATCAGCTTACGAAAGCTCTATAGAGGCCTAATCCACAAGGCTTGTTCGTATTTTATTCACCAAATTTAAAAGAAGAGGCAGCTTATGGCTACAGTTACTTTGCAGGGCAATACTATCAATATCATCGGTGAACTGCCTGCTGTGGGCTCAGTTGCTCCTGATTTTACCTTAACTGCGGCGGATTTGGCGGACAAAACATTGTCTGATTATGCGGGTAAGATGAAAGTTTTGAGCATAGTGCCGAGCTTGGATACGGGCGTTTGTGCTATGTCCACAAAAGCTTTTAATGAGAAAATCAGTGCTTCTTCTGGTGTCGAAGTGTTGGTCATTTCGGCAGACTTGCCCTTTGCTATGGGCCGTTTTTGTGCTGCGGAAAAGACGGATAATGTTACTCCATTGTCTATGATGCGTGATAAGCATTTTGCTAAAGATTATGGTGTCTTGATGACAGATGGGCCTTTAGCTGGTGTTACGGCTCGAGCAGTAGTTTTGATCGATGAGAGTAATAAAGTGCTCTACACTGAATTAGTGCCTGAGATCACTCAAGAGCCAGACTATGCTGCTGTGTTGGAAAAGCTGCCGATATCCTAGGGTCTGTTCACACTAAA
>JBOEHE010000055.1:0-49067 GCA_050633785.1 Arenicella sp. | reverse complement strand
CCCGTCCGCTCCGCCATTAAAAGAAACTGGATGTGACAGAATTAAGTTAAATCTTTAAAAAGATTCAATGGTTTTTATAAGGGATAAAAATTACGAAAATTTTCACAGGGCAGTTTCACTTAGATCCTAATTTTCGCGGCACCTGTGCCATGCGTTCGTTTGGGTCGGTCATGAGAGAGTCAATGAGACTTTTTATTGTGACAAAAAGAAGTGAACAGTGCTTTTTGATAGTGCGGAGCGGTAGTTCAGTTNNCGCGGGTTCGAGTCCCGTCCGCTCCGCCATTAAAAATAAATCAACTCTTCCACTATTTGTTCTTGATTAAAACTCATTATTCTCTGGTTTTATTGATCCCTGATTGTTCAAAGCCATGGCTTTGTCTATTCATTAGTGTTTTTTATTTGATTGCTGCTGAATAAAGCACTATCAGGTCTATTGAAGAAGAGCCAGAGTCGGTATAATAGCGGGCCAATTCGATAAAACGTTTTGGTAGGATATTAATTAATTAGATATTTGACATTGCCTTGGACTACTGTAACTAGAGGTTTAGAGTGTGACTGTCATTAACTGAGTCAACATTATGTTAGAAAACATTCGAGAAAATTCATCTGGAGTCATTGCCTGGGGCATTGCTATTCTGATTATCATCACTATGGCATTTTTTGGTGTTAGTTCTTACGTTTCGCAAGAGCCTATACCAACTGTAGCTAGTGTTGGTAAACAATCAATCACCCAATATAGCTTTCGTAATGCTTTGCAGGCTCAGCAGCAGCAGATGCGACGCTTTATGGGCGACAATGTCAGTATCGATTTAAATAGCGATGACTTTAAAAAGAATGTTCTTGATAATCTAATTAATCGAGCTTTGCTTGAAGAAACCGCAGAAAAAGATAACTATCAGGTCAATGATGTTTTGTTGGGCAATCTGATTAGGGAAAACCGTCAGTTTCAGGTTGATGGAAAGTTTAGCCTTGAAACTTACAATGATTATGTAGCATCACGAGGGCAATCAAAAGCACAGTTTGAGAATGATTTTCGTCAGCGTGCACGTTTGCAACAAGTGGCTTCAGGTTTTGCTGAGTCCAGCTTTGTTCCAGCAGGACGTTTGGATGATTTGTTGGCATTGCGTACAGAGAAACGCAGTTTTGATCTGGTGAAGTTTTCAACTTCAGACTACCTTACATCAGTGGAGGTATCTGATAGTGAAACGGATGCTTATTATCAAGCTAATATTGCAGACTTCAATGAACCAGAAAAGGTGTCTGTTGAATACATAAGGCTTAATACTGACGATCTGAAAAGTCAGGTTACTGTCACAGATGAAGAGTTGTTGAGTGTCTATGAGCAAGATAACGCCTCATATATCGACCAGGAAAAGCGTCAGACAAGACATATTCTGTTTACTGGTGATGATTCATTGGAACAGGCTCAAACTGCTGCAGAACGCTTAAACAGCGGTGATGACTTTGCGGCATTGGCAACAGAGTTGTCACAAGACCCTGGCTCAGCTCAAAACGGTGGTGATCTAGGAGTTATAGAAAAAGGAATCATGGTTAAGGCTTTTGATGATAGGGCTTTTTCGTTGCAGGAAAATGAAATCAGTGAACCCGTTAAAACAGAATATGGTCATCATCTAATACAAGTGACGTCTATTGACAGGCCAGAGCCTAAGCCGTTTGATGAAGTGAAAGCTGAAATTGAGCAACAGGAGTTGTCTCGTAAAGCAGAAGACTTATTTTTTGAACGAGCTGAAGATTTGAGAAATCTTGTTTATGAGAATTCTGATAGTTTGCAGGTTGCTGCGGATGAATTGGGTTTGACTGTTCAAACAACACCTTTATTCAGTAGAGATAATGGTCAGGGTGTCGCGAGTAATGCCGTGGTTCGAGAGGCTGCGTTTGGCGAAACGGTTCTTAGCGAAGGTATAAACAGTGAGGTTCTTGAACTTTCAGCGACAGATTTTATCGCTATTCGTAAGCAGGAATTTGTTGAAAGCAAGCCTAAGTCTCTGGATTCGGTTAAAGCACAAATCGATACTATATTAAAGCAGGAAAAGGCCAGTGCAAAAGCCGCTGAGCTGGCTGAGGCGGCCTATGAGCGTTTATTATCCGCAAACGATTGGTCTGCGACAGTTGAGGCGTTGAAATTGCAGTCTGAAGCGCAGATTCATTCCTCGGTGGATAATGCAAGTGATCTTGATCCTGTTTTGGTTGAACAGGTGTTCGCTGCTTCGACCAAAGACTTTCCTGCAAGTGTTGGTAAGGTGTCTGATGCGATTGGTGATTACTACTTATTCAAATTCAATGGTGTTATTGACGCTGTAGAAACAGAAGTTACTGAACAGCTTAAAGATTCAACCAGGCAGATAGCATCCCGTCGTGATGGTTCTGAGGTGGTTAATAAGTTTTTGGAAAGCAAGCGTGAATCAATGGATGTGGAGATTGATTACAGCTTGTTGTAAACAACACTGTTTGTCTAAATAATAAAAAAGGCGCTCATTGAGCGCCTTTTTTATTTCAAGTTAAAGGCTAGGGAACATCTTTGTCTTGTTGTTAATATTATCTAAATCCTTGTATGTAAACTATAAAGTGTGGAAAAGCACGATGCAGGAAGTATCGTTTTTCCCTGAAACGATCAGGAATTATACCTTTTCCACAGATGTGGGCTGTACTGTTAATTATATGGATATCAAGATGAATAGAAAAAGCAAAGAAACTCTCCTTGTTAGTGGTGGTCAAGATTATTGTTGAGGTATGTTTGCTGAGAATGATAATAAACTGATTGTGAGTTGCCTGTGTCGGGCACTTTTGCTAGATCCTGGTTTAGAATGTCCTAAATAAAATGAAAAAAGACCAGCTGCAAAGTGCAGCTGATCCTTTAATTAACCGTCAATACATTTCAAGGTAAGACAAGTCTATTGATTGGTTTGTTTGTTTTCTAAAAAATCTCGATCAATTTCTGGTAATGGTTCATTCTTAATTGCGGCTTCAAATGAAGTGAGTCGCTTGTATACAGATAATAAATCAACGATGGTCGTCCATGAGTTAACTAGGTATTGAAAGGAGTTACTGACATGAGAAAAGGCAGAAAGGATCTGTTGTAAGATGCCCAGTGTGATTTTTCCCGAAACGATTGTGGGCACTAAAATAAAATAGGCGAAAAGGCCATCTGCCTGGATGTATAAACTGCGAGCGACGTTGAAATACATATAGTGGAAATACAGGCGAAAATAGTTTTTTCTGACATTATTAAACAGTTCTTTGAGGGCAAGAGGCTGAGCTCGATCTTCGTAATCTTCCCCATAGACCAGTTCTTTACGATAAGCGGCTTCTACTCGTTGGTTTTTGAATTCTAAGCCAGGTAGTTTAATGCCGACTGCGGCAAGCAAAAATGTACCAAAAATCGACCAGAATAGAGCTGCAAAAAACAATGGTGCTGCAATGTTACCAACAAAGGGTAACTCAGTTACGTGGATGGATAATGTCCACAATACAGGCAGAAAAGCAAAAAGTGTCATGACCGCATCGACTAGGGATACCCCGAGGCCCTCCATGATTTGTGCAAAGCGCATAGTGTCTTCCTGAATTCGCTGTGATGCACCTTCGATGTGTCTTAAATTTTTCCATTGTTCTGTATAGTAATCATTCATCGCAGTTCTCCAACGGAAAATATAGTGACTGACAACAAATCTAGTGATGACAAAAACGAATATTGCCATAAAGGCAATTTCAGCAAAAATAAGCATGTGGTCGTATAGTTCTTGAGCTGGCACTTCTCTTTTTCCCGATAGAGCATCTTGTACTGCATTGAAAAATGGACCTCGCCAATTATTTAATGCTACGGAAACTTGCACAGAATAATATGTGGAAAACAATATAAATGCAGATCCTGGAATCGCCCACCATTGCCACTTGTGGGGTGCCCAAATAAACCAGAAAGCGGCAAAAATAAGTGTACTTGTAAAGTAGAATAAATAAAATAATAAAAAAGAAGGGGTCGTGAAATGACCTAAGCCAATGACTATTTCCTCATCAACTAAATTTAAACCCAACCAGCCACCAATGGTTGTATTAAATGAATACCAGGTGCTGATAGCAATAGCAGCCCAGATAACTAGTGACAGAAAAAACAGGGTGGGACGAGGAAAAAAAGATTTAAACATATAGAGTTCCGTTGTATTTTCTTGTGTTGACCTGTAATAGACCGTGAGACTACTTCATTGCTGACTGAAACAGGTGATTAATTGATTGGTTTCAAAGGCGTTGATTCTAGAGGAATCAGTTAGATGAATAAAGTCTTGGCCGTTGATTGCAGAGTTTGAATGGATTTAATGTCAGCAAATATACTCAATGCTGGTAATTACGTTTATAATGGCGCGCTTTATCAATTGAACGTTATTCTCGGAAGGTCGCTAACTTATGATTATTTCTCCAAAGGTTCGAGGTTTTATTTGCACCAACGCTCATCCCAAAGGCTGTGCGGCTAATGTGGCTGAACAAATCGCCTATATTAAACAGCAATCGTTTGACCTAGATGACAATAGCCCAAAGAATGTATTGGTCATTGGTTCATCAACCGGCTATGGTCTGGCATCGCGAATAACGGCAACGTTCGGTTATGGTGCTAAGACTCTCGGTGTGTTTTTTGAAAAACCACCCACAGAAAAGCGCACAGCTTCGGCAGGTTACTATAATGCCGCTGCTCTGGATAAGGCTGCGGCTGAAGCGGGTATTTACTCTAAGAGCATTAATGGCGATGCTTTTTCTCATGCCTGTAAGCAACAAGTGATTGATTTAATTCAGCAGGACATGGGGAAAATTGATCTGGTGATTTATAGTCTGGCATCACCTCGACGTCAGGATCCAGACACTGGTGAGGTATTTAACTCAACTTTGAAGCCTATTGGTAAATCGTATACAGCAAAAAATCTGAATACGGATAACCTGCAAATTGGTGAAATCACAGTTGAACCTGCTTCAGATGAAGAAATTGCCAACACGGTTAAAGTAATGGGTGGGGAAGATTGGGCATTATGGATTGATGCTTTGCAGCAAGCCGACGTATTAGCTGAGGGCTGCAAAACTGTGTCATACACCTATTTAGGTGACAAGCTGACATGGCCAATTTATGGACATGCAACTATCGGAAAAGCTAAGGAAGATCTGGATCGTGTTGCCAGTGAATTAACTAAGAGCTTAGAGCCTTTAGGTGGGCAGGCAAATGTGTCGGTGCTCAAAGCGGTAGTAACCCAGGCAAGCTCAGCTATTCCTGTCATGCCGCTATATCTGGCAATTCTGTTTAAAGTAATGAAGGCTGATGGTTCGCATGAAGGTTGTATTGAACAGTTGGAGCGCTTATACAATGAATGCTTGTATAACGATTCACCTCGTCTGGATAAAGATAATCGTTTCCGTGTTGATAATTTAGAGTTGGATCCCGAAATTCAAGCTAAAGTTGAAGCCATCTGGCCGGAAGTTACTACTGAAAATCTGACTCAATTGACCGATTTTGCGTTTTATAAAGAAGAGTTTCTGCGTTTATTCGGTTTTGGTATTGCTGGAGTTGATTATGAGGAAGACGTCAGTCCCTTGGTTGAGGTTAACTTTCTCTGATCGCTGGCGAGTTTAAGCAAGTTGCAAATTGCAATTGCTCCAGAATATCTGCAATGGTTTAGTTCAATTCCTAATGCAGTAACCTTGTTGAATGCAGAAAATAATACTGCGTTCGACAAGGTTTATCGGGTTGACTCTCATGCTGGGGTTATGACGCTTTGTGAGCCAGTCGTGCAGGGCCGGAAGTTGAAATATCGCTATCATATTATTGATATTGATCAATTCTTACGCCAACAAACCACATTTCCTGCCAGCAAGAAAAACCTTCTTGCTCAAGCGATTGGGCGCAAGACGGTGTCAGTTTTAGATGCAACCGGTGGTTGGGCTGGTGACAGTTTGTTGTTTTGCTCACAAGGCTACACGGTGACAATACTGGAAAGGCATTGGTTGTTACAAGGGTTTCTTGCAGAAGCTATGGGCAGGTTGGGCCGGTCTGATTGGGTTCAAAAAAATGCAGTCTCGGTTCCACGATTTATTCCTGAAGATACACTTAATTTTTTGCAAAACTCTGAACAAATAGCTGATTGTATCTATCTTGATCCGATGTTTCCGCATAAAGCTAAATCTTCTGCACTGGCCAAAAAAAATATGCAAGTCTTGCAAGAGCTTGTTGGTTTGGACCAGGATGAAGAATGTTTGTTTGGCCTTGCCTATTCTAAGGCAACTCGTCGGGTTGTGGTTAAACGCCCTGATTATGCACCTAGTCTGGGGGCGTCAACGGGGGTTCTGCCATCACAGAAATTGCAGGGCAAATTATTGCGTTATGATGTTTACCTTAAAGCGTGAGTGAAACTGATGGCTACTCCTAAATTTTTTCATGATCAGGCTCTGTTGTCGGGAGAGCTTGTGGTTTTATCTGAGGGTGAGAGTCACCATGCGGTTTCAGTTCGTCGTTTGCATGAAGGTGATTCGGTTATTCTGATCAATGGCAAAGGTGTTAAAGCGAATGCAGTAATTGACGTTATCAGGAAACGTCAGGTATCGGTTCGAATCAACGAGGTAGAAATAGTAGCAAGTCCTGATTTTGAGATAACTATTGCTGCTGCTGTTCCCAAAGGAGATAGGTCTAAAACTATGCTGGATATGTTAACTCAACTTGGGATTAAGGCGTTTATTCCATTGCAATGTGAGTTTTCTGTAAGCAAGATAAATGATAAGCATATGGATAAATGGCAACGTGGTATTATTGAAGCCTGCAAGCAGTCTGAAAATCCCTTTATTCCTGAACTTCGAAGTCTTATGACTCCGCAGCAAGCTGTTGAATCAGTGACGCAGAGTGATGTGCTGACTTATTATGCTGATCAGGAAGGGGTCAGTGTCCCCCAGATAGCTCATTCAAATGCTTTGATTATGATCGGGCCTGAAGGTGGTTTTTCAGCAAATGAGATGCAGTACTTTCAGAATAAAGGGGTAACTGCTGTGAAGCTTGGCAGTCATATTCTACGTACAGAAACCGCAGCAATCTCAGCTGCAGCAGTGTTTGTCGCGGCCCAATAGTGAGTCTGGTATTAATAAATGAAGGATTTGTTAGGTAGTGAGTAAGCATATTGGGGTAATATCGGTCTCATTACTGAGCGAATATATTAAAAGAAGAGTAATTGATGAGTGAATGTAATGTATTTAAAAATGCCGAAGCTGGCGTTTTGTTCTGTCTGCCAACAGTGTTGTTGCACGGATTGTCACCTACAGATAGGAGATTCAGCTTATGAGCTTGGGCATTTATGTTGAAGCAAACGATACATCCATTGATTTTTTGATCAGGGCTCTGGATGATTTTCCCGCCAAAGTCTATAAAGCGGTGGCTACTCCAGCCTTTCAATCATCTATAGGCGCACATTACCGCCATATCATTGAACATTACCAGTGCTTCTTTGCACAACTTTCAGAAAAAGCGACGATCAACTATGACAAGCGTGAACGCAATTTACGTTTAGAAACCGACATGAAATACTGTCGTGAACAATTGCAGCAGATAAAAAACAATATAGCGTCGTTTAATTGTCAAAATGAACAGGGGCAACCGCATAAGCTATTGGTTCAAGATGATCACAGTTGCCATGAAGTTCATTCTTCCATTCACCGTGAGTTGATGTTTTTGATTGGGCATACTGAACATCACTCGGCTATGATAGCAGCGATGTTGCGCTTGCTTGGATATCCCGTGGATCAACAATTCGGTGTGGCTAATGCAACCTTAAACTTTCAACGAACACTAGAGAAGAGAGCTTGATATGTGCACGATGAGTTGGTTTAAAACTGAAGATGGTTATGAGTTGTTTTTTAACCGAGATGAACATAAGACTAGGCGCAGAGCTGATATACCGGTGTTGACTACACAATCTGGAGTTGATGTTATTTCCCCGACGGATACCGATGCTGGTGGGACTTGGGTAAGTGTCAATCATTTTGGTTTGAGTCTTTGTCTGTTGAACCATTATGAAAAGGAACAACGCATTCCTCATATAGACTGGATAAGCCGAGGGGGGATTATTCGAAGTCTGGCAACTCATGCGTCATTGAGCGTTATCGAATATACATTTGCTCAAATTGATTTAAATGAATACAAGCCATTTCGCTTATTCGCCTTGGATGCTCAAGGCAAATCTGTTTTCTTTACCTGGGATGGAGAGACAACCACGAAAGAATTTGACATAGTAACTCCGCGCTCCTCATCATCATTTGAACCAGAGAAGGTTCGAGCGGGTCGTAAACAGCAATTTGTATCACAAGGTTTGCATGAGTCTACTGACAGAGAAGCCTTTTTAGCTTTTCATTGCAGTCATGATCCTTCAGCGTCGGCTTATTCAGTGTGTATGCATCGGGATGATGCGAATAGTGTCAGCTTGAGTCATATCGTGGTTAACAAGCAGGAAGTGACTTTTGCTTATGCAGATGGGGCCCCTTGTAAAGCTGAATTATCTCAGCCTATTGGCGTACCTCTCAGGACATCGATTAAGCATGATGCCGCATGATGGAGTGCTGAATTTCCTCCAGAGTACAGTGCTAATCAGTTGTGTACCTTTATGGAATATTGCCTAGAAATACTCTAGTCACTTAAAGTATTATTGATACAGTGTGTAAATTTTAAAATATCATGGCGATAAAACCCAAAGTTTTTAAAAAAATGGCTGCTGCGTTGGCTAAAACCTTAGAAGTTGGTCTTTATGAAGTTGGTTTTGCACAGACTGAGCAAGACATAATAGAGGCTCAAACCTTACGTTTTAATGTGCTGTTCAAAGAAGGTAAGGGCGTCATGAACGACGAAATGGCAGCCAAAGGACGTGAGATTGATGAATGGGATCCAATCGCTTATCACGTTATTGTCAAACATAAAAAAACAGGTGATGTTGTTGGCACTATGCGGCTGGTCAGCAATCACCGTTTGCAGCAAGGGCAGTGCTTTTACACTGAAAAAGCGTATAACCTTGACCCCTTGCGTGAAAAATATGACAAACTTCTTGAACTGAGCCGGGCTTGTGTCGCACCAGGTAAGAGAGGTGGTTTGATATTATTGCTGATTTGGAAATTTACCATGCGATTTATCAACGAAAATGATTATGACTTGATGTTGGGGTGTGCCAGCTTCCATTCTACCGAATACCAGAAACACGCTCCAATTTTGCGTTTTTTGTATGAAAATAACCTGGCTCCAGATGAATTAATGCCAGTTCCTGTTGTTGATAATTTTATTAATATTTCCGAGATTGAATATGATGCTGATAATCTGGAGCACGTCGGCAGTTCAGGAAAACGTGCTGATATTCCAACGATGTTACGTGGCTATTTAAAAATTGGTGCGAAGGTCAGTGAAACGGCAATTATAGATCCGGTCTTTAATACAACGTTTCTGTGTATTTATGTCGATGGCAATGAAATGCGTTCGTCAAATCATGTATTGGTTACCAAAGATGAAGAGTAAGTACGTTTATGACTGACATTGTGTCTGAAACTGTCAGCCGGGACTTTGCTAAATTCAATCCGGTTCGTTTTGCCATTTTTTTTGTGGCTTTTATCGTTTGGGCTACCATCATGCCTTTGCTTTTTTGTCTATGCAGGTTGGCTCCGGGATTTAAACCAGAAGGCATGATTATCTGCTTTCATGGAATTATGTGCCGAATTATTGGTTTGAGGGTCCAGTTTAAGGGAGAGGTTTCTAAACATAAGCCAACGCTGTTTCTCAGTAATCATGTTTCTTATCTGGATATTTTTGCTCTGGGTCAAAATTTGCCAGGTTGGTTTGTAGCAAAGTCTGAAATTGGTTCATGGCCCGTAATTAATAAGCTTGCTCGGTTGCAGAATACTATTTTTATTGAGCGTAAAGCGAGTAAAGCCAGACAGCACATTAATATTTTAAGTAAACACTTACAAGCGGGTACTAATTTAATTTTATTTCCTGAAGGGACCAGCACTAATGGTGCGGAAGTTAAACCCTTTAAAAGTAGCTTGTTGGCAGCTGCAAGTGCCGAAAATATTATGATACAACCCGTCACAATAGTGTATACGCGCTATGCGGGTGAGGGCATGAACCAAGCGACCAGAGATAATTTTGCCTGGTACGCGGATATGCCCTTTGGATCACATTTCGTACGTGTTCTGGGTTTGAAGCGCTTGGATGCTATTGTTCAATTTCACCAACCCGTGCAGTTGTCTGATTTCTCGGATCGTAAAGCATGCGCTGAGCACTGCACTGATGTTGTGTCAAAATCACTGGAAAATGAGTTGCGCAATTCTGGAAGCACTGATCAGTAAATAGTGATGCTAAAGTTATTTGATCAAATGGGAACTTTCCAACGCAGTTTGCTTTCTGCAATGGCTGGGTTGCTATTTTATGGAGCATGGGCATTTTATGTTAATTCGGCTTATGGTTTTTCGGTGGCAATGAAAGCTGGAATTATTCAAGGTATGAACAGTTTTTTTCTTACTTTTGTCATGTCCATTGTTATGGAGCAGTTCTTTAAGTGCTTTAGCCTTGCCTTGTTACGTTTTTTAGCGACTTTTTTGAGTTCTTCTATTCTGGTATGTCTTTTTTCCTGGACTGTGAACTACCTGGCGAATACTCCAGAAATTTTGATGACTATTCTACCGGGTTGTATAGTCAGCACTGTTTATGCCTTCAGTTATACCCTGGCATTAGAAAAAACACAGCCAGCTCTGTGACCCGCTGTCATTACTTCTAGCCTCAGTCCTTGTTTTTTAGGCTATAATACGCCGCTTTATCGTATTACCAGTTAATCCTCAGCCCACAGTGTATTTAGTATGTCATATAAACCAGAAAAAAATCTGCAAGACCAATTGAAAGATGAGTCAAAATCGGCCTTTGAACGTTATCGTTTGTTGGCAGTTGGCAATGATAGTCTCTGGTATTTGTGCAAATATGAATTAGTCATGTTATTCACTTCATGGGTGCCGGGTGCTTTAGGGTTTATTCTGCGTAAACTGTTTTATCCAAGCCTTTTGGGTTCGGTTGGTACTGGAGTCATTTTTGGACGAAATGTGGGAATACGACATGGGCTCAAAGTTCATGTTGGAGATAATGTTACAATTGATGACAATGTATTGCTTGATGCTAAAGGTAGCGATAATTCTGGTTTGTCTGTCGGTGCAGGTACTATACTCAGTCGAAATACGATTTTATCCTGCAAAGATGGCAACATAAATATTGGCGCTCGGTGTACAATTGGTATTAATTCTCTAGTGCATTCAATGCCTGGCAGTGATATAAATATTGGAGACGATGTTTTATGTGGTGCATATTGTTACTTTATTGGTAGTGGGCCCTATATATCAGAAGAACTGGATGTTCCTTTTAAGCAGCAGGGCTTTTTGCCTCAGGGTGGCATTACTGTAGCCAATAATGTGTGGTTGGGCAGTAATGTGCAGGTGATGGATGGTGTTACAATACAAACAGGTAGTATTGTAGGAACCAGTTCAGTTGTGAATAAATCGATAGGGGCATATGAAGTGTCCGCTGGAGTGCCGGTAAAAACGATTAAGCACCGAAAGAAAGCAGAAAAAACTGCTTAAATTGTATGTAAAGGGGGGGGATTTATGATGTTTCGACGATTTAAATGTTCATATATGTCTATTGCTGGGCTTATGTCAGCACTTATGTTGCTACTTCCCACGCATGTTCAGGCCGAGACAATACGGGTAATAGCTTTCGGTGACAGTATAACTGCAGGCTTATATCGTAATTCCAATGGTACTTATTTATATTGTGGTGCCACAGGCCAGACCTCCAGCTCTGACCCAACCTGTATTGGTAATGGACGTGTTAATCGAGGTGGCTATACTTCTGATCTGGCTGATCTGATCAATGCAGAGGGTGATACAGGAGTTGTTTATAACTGGGGAGTCAATGGTGAGAGAACCAGTTCAATGGTGAATCGCATTAATAGTGTCATGAATGCGACCCCTTCGGATTATATTGCGATAATGGGAGGTGCCAATGATGCGTATGCGAATGTCTCGCGCACAACAGTTGCGTTTAATATCGGTGTCATGATTGATCAGGCAAATGCAAGAGATACTTTTCCTTTGGTTGCTACGGTAACTCCCAATCAGAGCACGGGTTCATTGGATGCTCGGGTTCAGTCATATAATCCTAATATCATTGCTTTACAGAATTCAAAAAAATTCTCTCTGGCAGACCAATACACGAAACTGGTAAGTAACTTTAATGCCTATCATTCAGGGGATAAATTGCATTTCAATAGTGCAGGAAACTCCAGAATGGCGGATGAATGGTTTGCCAGTCTGCCAGAAGACAATGTGAATGCCGCAGCGCCTATTTTATTGTTGTTGTTGGACTAATGAATTGAACTTTGAGTCAAAAGCCTGATTCAATAAAGCTAAGGCCAGACTCTAATAACATAGAGCCTGACCTTGATTGAAACGAACCTTGCCTGTTTAGATATACTATTTCGGCAATAACTGTTCTATTTTTTTCTTTTGTTCCAACAGTAATTGCTTGGACTGTTGAGCTTGGTTTAATGAGTCCTTAACCTTGCCTATAACAGCTTCTGGAGCTTTGGAAACAAATTGTTCGTTGTTCATTTTGTGTTCGCAGGCAGCTATATCTTTGGCCACCTTTTCCAATTCTTTTTGCAAACGAGCCAATTCTTCAGCGGGGTCAATTAAACTTCCCAGTGGAACCAGAACCTGCATATCCCCAACTAATGCCGTTGCCGACTCAGGAGTCTCACTTTCGTTGACAACAGTGATGGACTCTATTCTGCCCAATTGCAGAATGTAAGCTTCATGTTGTTCTAATAATGCAATGTCTGACGGTGATGCCTGATCTAACAAAACTGGGAACTGTTTGTTCGGTTTTATATTCATCTCACCGCGAATATTTCGAACTCCAGTAATCACGGCTTGTACCCATTGCATAGCGTTTAATGCATCGTCATTGATTTTGCTTTGTTGAATCTGTGGGTAATTGCACAACATGATAGTGTCTTGCTCTGCACCAATGATAGGTTTGATTTCTTGCCAGAGTTCTTCTGTTATAAACGGGGTGATAGGGTGCAATAAACGTAAAATTGCATCGAGCACTAAAATAAGAGTGCGACGAGTGCCTGCCAACTGTGCCACAGTCGCATTGTCATTGTTGAGTGTGATTTTACTCAATTCAAGATACCAACTACAGTATTCATCCCAGACGAATTGGTATAAGTGCTGAGCCATCTGGTCAAAGCGATAGTGCTTGATATCATTATCAACCAATTCTTCAACTTGTTGCAGTCGAGAGATAATCCATTGATCAGCAAGTGATAGTTCAAAATTATCATGGTCAATGCCACAATCATGCTCTTCAATGTTCATCAGAACGTATCGCGCTGCGTTCCACAATTTGTTACAGAAATTACGGTAACCTTCAACACGGGCTAAATCAAAACGAATATCTCTACCTAGAGTGGCCTGACTGGCAAAGGTGAAGCGTAGAGCATCAGTGCCAAAAGCAGGGATGCCATCGGCAAAGTGTTTGCGTGTGGATTTTTCAATTCTGGCAGCCATTTGAGGTTGCATCAAACCAGCAGTGCGTTTTTCTACTAATGGTTCCAATTCGATTCCATCTATAAGATCCAGAGGGTCAAGTACATTGCCTTTTGACTTGGACATCTTTTGACCATCCTGATCGCGGACCAGGCCATGAATATACACTTCTTTGAAAGGCACTTGATCAGTGAATTTTGTGCCGAACATAATCATACGAGCAACCCAGAAGAATATGATGTCAAACCCAGTGACCAAGACATTGTTCGGGTAAAAATCATCTAATTCAGTCGTCTGTTCAGGCCAGCCCAACGTAGAAAAAGGCCATAAAGCAGAGGAGAACCAGGTATCCAGAACGTCATTGTCCTGCTTGATTGCAACACCTTCTCCGGCTTGTTTCTGAGCTTCTTCTTCAGTTTCGGCAACGTAAATGTTTCCATCGCTATCATACCAGGCCGGAATTCGATGTCCCCACCATATTTGTCTGGAAATACACCAGTCTTCGATATTGTTCATCCACTCAAAGTACGTGTTTGACCAGTTTTCTGGGATGAATTTAATATCACCTTCCTTGACTACCTTGATGGCTTGTTCTGCCAGTGGTGCCACTTTGACATACCATTGATCGGTCAGAAAGGGTTCTATGACGGAGTTAGAGCGATCACCTCGAGGTACCATCAATTTGTGATCATCAATTTTTTCAAGCAGGTCTAGTGCTTTGAAGTCGGCAATAATCTTTTTGCGGGCAACGTAACGATCTTGTCCATGATAATCAGAGTCAGGCAAGTCGATGGCAGCATTCTTATCAAGAATATTAATTAAGGGCAGGTCATGACGTTTGCCTACTTCATAGTCATTGAAGTCATGCGCTGGAGTGATTTTTACGCAACCGGAGCCAAATTCAGGATCGACATAATCGTCGGCTATGATTGGAATTGTGCGATCCGTTAAGGGCAGCTGTATCTGCTGTCCGATTAAGTCCTGATAGCGTTCATCTTCTGGGTGTACCGCTACGGCGCTATCTCCGAGCATTGTTTCGGGCCGCGTAGTGGCAACCACCAGAAACTGGCCTGGTTTGTCAACTAAGGGGTAGCGAAGATGCCATAAATGGCCTTGTTCTTCTGAAGGTTCTACTTCCAGGTCTGATACGGCGGTATGCAGAACCGGATCCCAGTTGACTAAACGTTTGCCTCTATAGATTAAGCCTTCATTGTATAAACGGATAAACACATCACTAACCGCATCAGATAAGCCTTCATCCATGGTGAACCGTTCTCGTTCCCAATCAACAGAAGCTCCCATTCGCCTTAATTGTTGGGTGATTGTACCGCCGGATTGTTCTTTCCAACGCCAGATTTCTTCAATGAATTTCTCTCTGCCAAGGTCATGCCTGGTGGTGTCCTGGGCAGCTAAACGCCGTTCTACGACCATTTGTGTGGCAATACCTGCGTGGTCTGTGCCTACTTGCCACAGGGTTTTTTTTCCAAGCATCCGTTGATGGCGAATCAACAAGTCCATAATCGTATCCTGAAAAGCATGACCCATATGCAGGCTCCCAGTTACGTTGGGAGGAGGGATAGCAATACAGTAGGAGCCTTCTCCATCAGGGTTTGGGGCAAACTGTTTGTTTGATTCCCATCGTTGATAAATGGACTGCTCAATTGAGGCTGGATTATATTGGCTGGCTAGAGAAGTTTTGCTCATAGACGTATTAGTGCTTGTTGGTGAAGATTAACAAGCGGATTATAGTTTTATCGTTCGTCCGTTGACAGAATTATTTTGCAGTATTTACAAGCCTGCTTCTTATTACGCTATTGGTTTGCAGCAACAACTGATTTTTCATTGCCATATGCTTGTAACAATGAGAAATCAGCTATTCCATTGGGTGCTGTAAAAATCAAGCTCGTTAATTTTGTGAGCGAGCTTGCTGACCTTTGCTGAGAATTCGGTTAATGGCTTTCTTTAAAATTTCTAATTCAGGGCTGTTTGCACTTGGTTTACCGTGCTTTTTTAAATACTGTTGAATCAGGAACATAACTTGAGTGTTTTTATGTTTTTTGAAATTCAAAAAATCACCAGGTTGAATAGACTTTAGTGCTACAGGGATTGAACTGGCTTCAGCAGATGGGACTGGCTCATCTGCAAGATAAGCAGTGTCTTTACCGGGTTCTTCCAATTCTTCAAGTTCTAATTCCTCAAGTTCCAATAAGGAATCATCGATGGAAAAATTATCGGATGTTGAAGCACTCTTTTCGGCTTGTTTAGCCGCTGCTATATCATCTTCAAGTAATCCTCGAAGAGCTGCCAATTGTTTTTCTATTTGTTGTTGTTTGGGAGTCATTTACGAATGGGTACTTAATTTTACAAAGACTAAAAAAACTAAATCATTATGTCATGAGTTTTGAGAGTGAGGTTGAGTGACTTGTCAGATTGCATTAATGAACTTTGACTCTGGTAAAATTTATACCGTTTTCTAGCTAAAACTTTAGCATCCGAATCATTGTCAACAATTTCAACAATTCTTGGAAATGCTAAGAAAGAGTCATCTGCATTGGCTGTCAAGTTAATCAAAACATCGAACTGCATAACATCTTCTACTAAGTGTAGACCATGATGTAGCATTATAGGATATTTTTTTGCAGAAATTGTTGAAGCCTTAGTTGTTGTAGCATGAGGAATGAAGCTACTGGCCTGATAAGACCATAGTAAATCGTCCAAGCCATGACAGTCATCCATGTCATCAAGGTAAATAAGTGCAGAACTGCCTGTTTTCAAAATTTTCTGGCACAGGCGGGTTGTTAATTTCAATCGACCCTGCTCAACTGAGTTGTTGAGCAGGTAAAAATCGACTTGTTGATGAATGCCTGACACTTTACTTCGACTCAGCCTGGTCAGATAAATATTGTGTCAATAGTGGCACGCAACGGCCAGTGGCCCCTTTTTGTGCACCGCTTTGCCAAGCTGTGCCAGCGATATCCAAATGGGCCCAGCGATAATCTTCAGTAAAGCGCGATAGAAAGCAGGCTGCGGTCACTGTGCCTGCACCTGGTCCACCGATATTGGCGATATCTGCAAAATTGCTATGCAATTGCTTTTGATAGTCATCCCATAAAGGTAGTTGCCAAGCTCGGTCTGCACTCTTATCACCAGCGTTTAATAGATCGTCAATGAGTTCCTGATCATTGCCCATCAGACCACTGGCATGAGCACCCAGAGCAACAATGCAAGCACCGGTCAAAGTTGCTACATCGATCACAATTTTAGGTTTGAAACGCTCTGCATAGGTCAGAGCATCGCACAGGATCAAACGGCCTTCGGCATCGGTATTGAGAATTTCGATGGTGTGGCCGGCCATGCTGGTGACGATATCACCGGGCTTATTGGCATCGCCATCAGGCAGGTTTTCAGAAGATGGAACAATAACAACAACATTAATGGCTAGTTCCAGTTCTGCTACGGATAATAGGGTACCCATGACACTTGCCGCACCACACATATCGTATTTCATTTCGTCCATTTTCGCTGACGGTTTAATCGATATGCCTCCGGCATCAAATGTTAAGCCTTTGCCCACGAGTACATAGGGCGCTGCTTTTTTGTCTTTTGCGCCATTGTATTCCATGACGATTAGTTTTGCTGGTTGTCGACTACCGCGGCTGACGGACAATAAAGAGTGCATGCCAAGGTCTGACATTTGCTTCTCTGTCAAAATTTTGGTCTTAATGTTTTTGTCTTTAGCTAATTTAGTCGCTTGTGCAGCAAGGTAGGTTGGTGTGCAAATGTTGCCAGGAAGGTTACTGACATCACGAGCAAATTTCTTGCCTTGAACGGTTGCTGCAAGCAATTGTAAACTGGGTTTGAGTTGTTTGACAGCCTTTTTGTCGCTACTGATAAAGTCAATTTTCTTTAAATTGAATTTAGTGTCTTTAGCGGTTCCTGAGGGTTCTTTTTTTACTTGATATAGGTTGTCTCCGATACTCTCTATACTGCGTCTCAGCCAGAGGTCCTGTTGTTGCAGAAACTCTTCGGTTTGTTTTGCTTCACCTACAAGGGTGTCGATGTCAAGGGTTAATTCTTTATAATGAAGTCGTTTGACTTCGTTGATCACTGCCTTTGGTAAACCCTTACTGTCTTTTTCAAGACGCACCAAAATAACATTTTCTGCTGTTATCTGTGATGGAGAATGCAATGTGACATAGTCATTTTGTTTGTCTAAGTGCTGTTTGCAAAGCGATTTTACATCAACGCCAAGCAGGTCCGAGAGTTCAGTTGTGTTGTTTTTGTGGACACCGATAACAAGGCAATCGGTTTTTACGCTGCTTAATACTGCTGTTTTTAGGGCAAATTTCACTTATTGGACTCCTAATTCTTCCGTAATCGTTAATTTGTGCATAATTTTCTATACCTAGCGGCGCTTAAGTTTGTATCATACGGTTCAGAAAATAAAGTGGTTCAATTAGAAATTTTATGATTATCAGTCGTTCATTGATCCAGGAAGTGTTACGAACAGCGATTGTCGTGACAGTGATTGTGGTTTGTATATTCTTGATTTTGCGAGTTATGGGCTTTTTGTCTCAGGCAGCGGAAGGTGTGATACCGGTTGACGCTGTTTTGACCTTGGTCTTTCTGAAAATGATCGCCTATTTGGATGTGATGATTCCTCTGATGTTTTATATAGCCCTGATCATGGTGCTTGGACGTTGGTATAAAGACCATGAAATGGCAGTATTGGCCAGTGCGGGTTTTAGTCTGATTGATTTGCTCAAACCGGTTTTGTTGTTGGCTTTATTTATCTCTGCGATTGTTGCTTTGTTCTCGTTTTATTTGACTCCGCTGACTTTATCTAAAGGTTATGCTATTGAAAATGATTACCGGCAGGCCAATGAAATTACTGGCGTAGTCCCTGGAATATTTGTCGAGTCAAAGACTGGTCAGGCAGTATATTTTGTTGAAAAATATAATAAACGTGAAAGTCGTTATGAGAATGTATTTGTCTATAAAAATTCTTTTGATAGAGAAGGTGTGGTGGTTTCCGATACTGCCTATCAGATTGTAGATGATGAAACGAATGACGAATTTCTCGTATTAAAAAATGGTACTCGTTATGAAGGTCGTCCTGGAACAACTCAATATCGAGTGATTGATTACGAGACCTATGCATTGCGAATTGAGTCGAAGAAAAAGCCTATATCAGTCTTGCCTATTCGAGCTCGCAGTAATACTGAAGTCATGAACTCTGATCAACCTCAGCTTCGTGGGGAATGGTATTGGCGTATTGCGAAAGTCATGCTGGTGCCGGTTCTGGCTATTTTCGGTTTAGCATTGAGTTTTGTTGATCCGCGAAGAGCCAAGTCCAGTGGCATTATGCTGGCTTTTCTGGTGTACTTTATTTATTCAAACCTGTTTACTTATTCCGTGGCTCTGGTCAAAAAAGGTACCGTTAAAACTGGAGCTGGAATTTGGTGGGTACACATCATATTTTTATTGCTAGCCTTATATTGTCTGTATCGACGAAATGCTAACTTGTCATTGTTCCCTCATTTTTTCTCAAAACCATTGAAAACATCTCATGCGAATTCTTGATCGATATATTGCTCGCCACCTGCTGAATCAGTTCGCTATTGTATTAGGAGTACTGGTGAGCCTGTTTGTCTTTATGACGTTTATTGATGAATTGGGAAAAATTGACAATGGCGGCTATGGTATTTTTCAAATAGTACAATACGTTATTTTGAGCATTCCCAAAATATTGTATGAAATCTTTCCAATCGCAGCTTTGATTGGTGCCATTCTTGGCTTGTCGACCATGGCCAAAGACTCTGAATTGGTTGTTATGCGATCAGTGGGCGTTTCTATCAGGCGTATTATATTCTCCACACTTAAAGTTGGTGCTATATTAGCTGCTGTAGCTATGGTGTTGGGGGAGATTGTTGCGCCAATTACGGAAACCAAGGCTATCAAGATACGGGCTGAATCTATTCAGAAAAATGTTAAACAGAAGTCTGATTTTGGCTTGTGGATGCGTGATGAAAAAAGTTTTGTCAATATTGGTGAAGTGTTGCCGGATCTGACATTATTAAATGTCAAAGTATTTGAGTTTGACAAGGAAAACCAACTGCGCCATTTATCGAATGCCAAAAATGGTCGATATGCTGAAGGCAAATGGATTCTGGAAAATATTGAACGAACCGTTATTAATCCTGAAGATGCTTTTTCTGACCGCTTGAAAGCAGCGTATTGGGAGACAAAAGTTAGCCCTGCTATTCTCAAGGTGTTTTTAATTCAGCCCGATCAATTATCCATCTGGCAGTTGGTTCGGTATATAAAACACCTGAACGTCAATAAGCAGGAAACCAAGGCCTACGAACTGTCATTTTGGACTAAAATCGTTACGCCTATATCAACCTTGGTAATGTTGATTTTAGCGGTGCCGTTTGTCTTTCGACAAGTTAGAAGTGGGGCGCTGGGTAGAGGTTTATTCTCAGGAATTATGTTGGGTCTGGGCTTTTTTATCCTCAATAAAGCGTTTAATTATTTTGTATTGCTGTTCAATATTCCGCCATTTATCGGCGCTATAATTCCCACTTTACTTATTTTTGTTGTCAGTATGGCTTTGGTAAAGCGAGTAACCTGATCGGGCAAGTTAAGCAGCTAGCTCTTTGCCGGTTTATGTTTGACGATAAAACTGTCAGAGATCGTATCATGCCAGGCACTCTTGTCTTTGCTTATTAGAATCCAGGAGAAGCCTAAACCCACTGTCGCCCATGATAGAGCTGCGCACAGGTAGCGTATCGCAGCTTGGCGCCAGCTAATAAACTTACCATGTTCGTTGACAAGATACAGGTGCCAGGCTCTCATTCCCAGCGTCTGGCCGCCGTTTACCCAGAACCAGCCATAAAATACAAAAGATACCAACAGCAAAATAATGAACTTAATTGTTTTGATCAACTGCATTTCATTGATGTTCTCAGGCAATAATAAGCTTAATGAGAATAAAATTGCGTATGAGGCAAATATGACGCCAGCCAGTAACAAGCCGTCATAAATAATCACCAGTAATCGAATAAATAATCCAGGTTTTGCTAGCATTTTGTTTAAATTTCGTTTATTTGGAAGTGGGTTATCAACAAGCAGGGCAATATTACAGTCGTGTTACAAAAGTCAATGAGTAGATAGATGTTTCTAAAGTAAAATATTGCAAACATCTGTAAGTGTTTGATTTTTTTGTATTTTTTAAATTGATTAAAAATTAATCAATTCTCTTCGAGTTAGTGATTTCCTACGCTTGTACTGCGGTCCGGCTAATTATACACAAAGTTATCCACAGAGTTTGTGGATAACAATATCAAAATAGCTAATTGTATTATTTCCTGCATATAGGGCAGTATTTTAACCCCTTAAACCTCAAATAAAGCCAAGTAATAAACTTTTGTGTTTGAGTTTATGTTTATAAACGGAGTTTTAACTGGCAATTAGCCGGTTTTTCCCTATAATCGCGCCTTATTTAGTTTTTCGCCTATTGCAGGAATATTCCTATGAAATTACGTAACATAGCCATCATTGCGCACGTCGATCATGGTAAAACCACTTTGGTTGATAAATTGCTTCAACAATCTGGTACATTCGACCAACGCGCTGAGCTAATTGAACGAGTAATGGACAGTAATGATATCGAGAAAGAGCGAGGTATCACTATTTTGGCAAAGCCAACGGCGCTTACATGGAATGACTATCGTATTAATATCGTTGATACGCCAGGGCATGCTGATTTTGGTGGCGAAGTAGAGCGTATTTTATCTATGGTCGACTCAGTATTATTATTGGTCGATGCCGTAGACGGACCTATGCCACAAACTCGATTTGTGACCCAAAAGGCTTTTGAACACAATTTAAAACCTATTGTTGTGATTAATAAAATTGACCGTGAAGGTGCCCGCCCAGACTGGGTTCTGGAACAGACTTTCGACTTGTTTGACACTTTGGGTGCAACCGATGAACAGTTGGACTTTCCGGTGATTTATGCCTCCGCCTTGGAAGGCTTTGCCTGCGAGTCAGCTGACGAACGTCCTGGAAATATGGATGCTTTATTTCAAGCGATTGTTGATCATGTCCCACCACCACCGGTTGAAATTGATGAACCATTTCAAATGCAGATATCGCAGTTGGATTACTCCAATTATCTTGGTGTTATCGGTATTGGTCGAATCAAGCAGGGCAGTGCTGGGAAGAATACGCCTGTTACTGTTGTTGCTTCTGATGGAAGTACCCGTAATGGTAGGGTCATGCAGGTGTTTGGTTTTAAAGGTCTAGAGCGAGTTGAAGTTGAACAGGCGACTGCAGGAGACATTGTAGCGATTACCGGCCTCGAAGTTCTCAATATATCGGATACCTTATGCGACCGTGATGCTGTAGAGGCTTTGCCGCCGTTATCTGTAGATGAACCTACGGTTACCATGACTTTTCAGGTTAACACGTCGCCTATGGCTGGCCAGGAAGGTAAATACCTGACTTCGCGACAGATTCGTGATCGTTTACAAAAAGAATTATTGCACAATGTTGCTTTGCGCGTTGAAGATACACCGGATCCGGAGAAGTTTAAAGTATCTGGACGTGGTGAATTGCACTTGTCGGTATTGATCGAAAACATGCGCCGTGAAGGTTTTGAATTGGCGGTGTCTCGGCCTGAAGTTATCTTTAAGGACGTTGATGGGGCGATTCACGAGCCCTATGAGCAACTTACAGTGGATATAGTTGACGAGAACCAAGGTTCGGTTATGCAGGCTCTGCAAGAACGTGGTGGCGATTTGCAGTCCATGAATCCGGATGGTAAAGGGCGCGTTCGCTTGGATTTCGTTATCCCATCGCGTGGTTTGATTGGTTTTCAAACCGAGTTCATGACTCTGACTTCTGGTTCAGGTCTGATTTATCACGTATTTGATAAATACGGTCCGAAGAAAGAAAAATCTTATGGACAACGCAAAAATGGGGTTTTGATTTCTAATGGCAGTGGTAAAGCCCTGGCTTTTGCTCTGTTTAATTTGCAGGAACGAGGCCGCATAATGATTAAACCTACGGAAATGGTTTATGAGGGGCAAGTAGTTGGTATCCACTCACGTGATAACGATTTAACGGTTAACCCGCTTAAAGGCAAGCAATTAACCAATGTCCGAGCTTCTGGTAAAGACGATGCTATTCAGTTAGTTCCTGCTATCAAGCATAGTTTGGAAGGTGCTCTGGAATTTATTGATGATGACGAGTTGGTTGAAATCACTCCGGAAAGCATCCGAGTACGTAAACGTTTCTTAAAGGAACACGAACGCAAAAGAGCTTCGAGAGCATCGTAGTGATTGTATAGTGTATAATAGGCATCATGGTTATCTATGATTTAGTCTGTTCATTTGGTCATGAGTTTGAAGGTTGGTTTAAAAGTCCTTCAGACTATGACCAACAATGGAGTAGTGAATTGTTGGAGTGTCCATTTTGTGCCGACACTCAAATTGTTAAAAAACCAGTTGCTGCAAAAATTGCACGTCATTCACATAAAGAAGGCAATGAAGCTGGGGGTGTTGGAGGCCATGACGGTTCTCTAAAAGTAACTGGAGAGCATAAAAAGGAACTAAATCGATCTGATATTGGAACAAAAGTCAGTGCAGGGCCAGGCAGTCCGGCAGAAATTCTTCGCTTTGTGCATAATTTTGTTGAAAAGAACTTCGAAAATGTTGGTGAAGACTTTTCACGCGAGACACGCAAGATGCATTATGGAGAGTCTGATAAACGGAATATCCGAGGTCAGGCTACTGCTGAGGAAATAACGGAATTGCAAGAAGAGGGGATTGACACGTTTGTTTTGCCAGCAAAATTACCTGGAAAGAATGATTTGAACTGATTTGAATGATGGGGGTGTACTTTATAAACCCATTAAAAAAGGCGTAACCACTTGGGTTGACGCCTTTTATCAGTATTCTTAATGCGAAAAATAAATTTAAATTTTAAATACTGTAGTTGTAATATTGTAGCTGTACTGCCAATTTATCTGTTTGAAGCTGTTGTTTAAATTATCTCGTCTAAATTATCTCAATGATAAGAAGAAACAGAGTATTCGTCCAACTGGCTGTGGCCAACGTCCATTGCATACAAAATCTTGCTATTAACGCTCTTTTGAATGACAAAAGGTGTTAATTCCATTTTCAGGCCATCGCTGACATCAGTTTTACCTTTGTATAAAAAGCAGATAACTTCATTGTCAGGCATTAAACGGCTGGTGAAGATGAATGCTGAGTATTCTTTATTGGGACGCAGATAACGTTCAACCAGATGATCATGGCTGTTATTAAGACTACTGCTTGAAAATTTTTCCCACCATGTCTGAATTTTGAAATCAGAGAATTCTTGTTCAACTATTTCAATGCCATCCAAGACAACAGTCAATGCTTTTTTCGAGTCATAATTATAATGACCTTCAACCTGTCTCAACAGGGCGGGGTTTTCCGGAGTGAAAAACAATTTGCAAACATTTGGTTTGACTTCTTGAAGGATTAATTTACCTTTTACTAGAACTTGTTCCATAGCACTTAACCTATAATTACCTATAAACACCAATCACTTAGACGTATTATATAACAATACTGCGATTTCGTCTGTAAAAAATGATTAACGTTGAAAAATATATGTCAAACGGTATACATTTAGTCAATATTACAGGAAATTATCTGATATCAGCAATTACTCACGGTGACGATAGGTAATTCTGCCTTTTGTCAGGTCATAAGGGGTTAATTCTACAGTCACTTTATCGCCGCGTAATATACGGATATAGTTCTTACGCATTTTCCCCGAGATATGTGCATGAACGACATGCCCATTTTCAAGTTCCACTTTAAATTGTGTGTTGGGTAGCGCGTCAATAACGACGCCTTCCATTTCAATATGATCTTCTTTTGCCACGAATAAATCGGTTCAGTTGTTTGAGACCGCAGTATCATGCCGTAAGCTATGCCTTGGGTAAAGGCCTAAGAGTATAAAACAGTAAAATTACTCGTTTTTTATCCATTGCCAACGATCATTTATATAGCCTTGCAGGGGTTGAAACTGTTTTTTGTAGCTCATTTTGTTCGATTGTTCTATCCAGAAGCCAAGATAAACGTATTCAAAGCAATGTTTTCGGCACAATTCTATAGTTGTCAGGATTGAAAAGGTGCCTAAACTCAGCGATGAAAAGTCAGGATCAAAAAATGTGTACACAGCAGAAAGTCCATCATGCATTAGGTCAATAACGCTGACACTGACGACATGCTCATTGTCATAAATTACCAATAACTTGGTATCCGCAATATCACTTTCAATAAAGCTCTTGTATTTGGCAACCGAAGGGTCGCACATAATGCCATCGCTGTGTCTGGCTTGCTGATATTTATAATACAAATCAAAATATTTTTCAGATTCTTCGACAGGTCTTATTTTGTAATGTAAGTGGCTGTTTTTGCGTGCCACCCGGCGTTGGTTACGAGACGGTTTGAACTGGTCTACGGGAATACGCACAGAAATGCACTGAGAGCAGTGATTGCAGTTTGGTCGGTAGGTCATATTGCCACTGCGCCGAAAACCTCGGCTGGAAAAGTACGTTGACAAATCTTTGTCTAATACTTCCATGGGGTCAACTACCACCATACGCTGTCGCTTACCGTCTAAATAGGAGCAGGGCTCGGTTTCAGTCAGGTATAGTTTGATACTTTTACTGGGGGTGACGCTCATAGTCGGATAAACAAAATCGCATTTCTCGAAGGTTTATTAGTCATAGCTTATTCGATTTTACTGAATCTGCAAATGTTTCCCAGTCGATTTTGTTATTCAATTGTAAGCTGAGTTGAATATCGTTGATAAAAACGGAGCGTGGGATATTGCAGGCCCCAAGAGAGGCTAAATGTTCTGATTCGACCTGACAGTCAATCCATTGCACGCCTTGAGAGTGCAAAAAATCACACAAATACGACAAAGCTACCTTGGAACTGTCCGTTGTATGTGAAAACATACTTTCGCCAAAAAACAAAGTCTTGATGGCTATGCCATAAAGTCCGCCAACCAGTTTATCCTGATGCCAACACTCAATAGAGTGTGCGTAGCCTAAGTGGTGTAAACGCATATAGGCTTGTTTCATTTCTTCGGTTATCCAAGTGCCATCGGCAGTGGCTCTTGGAGCAGAGCAGGCTTGAATGACATCAGAGAAAGCTTGATCACAGGTGACCTTAAACTTGTCTGAACGCAGTGTTTTACGAAGGCTTCTGGAGCGCTTCATAGCGCTTGTTGATAGCACCATGCGGGGGTCTGGAGACCACCATAAAATAGGTTGTCCATCGCTGAACCAGGGAAATACTCCTTGTTGATACGCCGAAATTAACGTTTCTGCTTCTAAATTTCCTCCCTGAGCTAATAAACCGTTAGAGTCTGTATGAGATACATCGGGGAATTGAATGTAGCCTGGGGCATCTTCTGGCAGCATCTATTATATTTCTCGAAAGGGTGAGTGCTCGGTCAGTAGTTCATTATAGCGGTCAATCTGCACAGCTTCTTCATTTGTATAGTTAATCACAGCATCACGAAACTGAGGGTCAGCCAGCCAATGCATTGAATACGTTGTTTGTGGCAACAAACCTCGAGCCAACTTATGTTCACCTTGAGCTCCAGCTTCAAAACGTTGCAGCTGTAGCTCAATGCAGTATTGAACCGGTTGATAGTAACAAGTCTCAAAGTGCAGGCTGTGATAGTCATCTAAGGCCCCCCAGTAACGACCATAAAGGCAGTCATCACTACTGAAATACAGCCCTCCAGCAATTGCTTGTTGTTGATGATAGGCGAGCAAAACATGGATGTGATGAGGCATGTTTTGCTGCAAATGTATGAAGAAGTCTCTGCTAAGGTATTGTTGTGCGCCATATCTGCGGATTGTCCGCTCGTAAAACCGATTCATCTGCAACATGACTTCTGGGGTGAGGCTTTCTCCATGATGCCAGACATATTCAATATCCGCTTCTGCAACACGGCGGCGTTCACGTTTTATATTTTTGCGCTTTTTGGAACTGAGCTGGTTTAGAAAGTCTTCAAAACTTTGATAGCCAGCGTTTGTCCAGTGGAATTGGCTGCTGACACGTTTTACAAAACCGTCGTTTTCCAATAGTTGGTTGGTTTCAGCGTTTGTAAACAAACAATGAATAGAGGATATGTTATGCTCTTGTGCTGATTTAAGCAGATGTTGGCTTATGGCTCTTTGTATGTAGAGCCTGTCTGTATTTTGAGCCGCGAGACAGCGTGGTCCTGTCACTGGAGTAAACGGAATCGCGCAAAGCAATTTGGGGTAATAGTTCAACCCAGCTCTTTGATAAGCATCAGCCCAGACCCAGTCAAAGATATATTCACCGTAGGAGTGTTGTTTTAGGTAGCAGGGCATTGCTCCGCATAGAGTAGTCTTGGATTTATCGGTATAAACGAGAATGTGTTGTGGTGTCCAACCGGTTTTAGGGCTGACGCATTGAGTGGCTTCAAGTCCAGCTAGAAACTCATGTTGTAGAAAAGGATGGTTGTCAGGTACCAGTTGGTTCCACGTACCTGCACAGAGAGTTGTTAAATCGGGTTCAATAACAATGTGCATATTGGGTTCGTGGCTCTTATCTATTATTATTCAGGGTTAATGACTCTTGATTCTTTTAGAGTCGTATTTTTACAATTGGCTTTAGTTTTAACGATGGTTCAATTGGCCCTAGTATCTTACAATACCCATTAATCAATATCACTCTGCAAGACGATCATTTCATGACCTCACAAACACTAAAAGTCTCATTGGCACAATTGAATGTCCATGTTGGCGCTATTGAAAATAATGTTGATGCATTAATTGCTGCGACTGAAACGGCTAAAAAATCTGGTGCTGAATTGCTGATTGCGGCTGAGTTGTGTCTGACAGGCTATCCACCGGAAGACCTGTTGCTGCGCCCAGGATTTATCCGTCGGGTAGAAGAACAGTTACAACGCTTAATTGATAGTGTCAAAGGCATTGATTTTATTGTGGGTTATCCAAAGCGTGACAATGGTGTGTTATTCAATGTAGCTGGAGTCGTTGTTAACGGAAAATTAGTAGCCGAATATAAAAAGCAGGAGCTGCCCAATTACAGTGTTTTCGATGAGAAACGCTATTTCACATCGGGTTCAGATGCGCTGGTGGTTGATTATAAACAGCATAAGTTGGGAATTACTATTTGTGAGGATATTTGGCATGACAATGCTGTTGAGCAAGCAGTTGCTGAAGGAGCTACATGCATCATTAACTTGAATGGCTCACCATATCACACGGAAAAAATACCTGAGCGATTTGCTATTGTCAGCAATAAAGCCAAAAAAATTCAACGCCCGATTATTTACGTTAATCAGGTTGGTGGCCAGGATGAACTGGTGTTTGATGGAGCTTCTTTTGTGGTTGATGCCAAGGGGGAGTTGTTACAACAAAGCCCTTGTTTTTCTCAGGACGTGCCTGTTGTTGAGCTATTGAATGAAGCGGGTGAAACGCAGGTCAAGCCAACAACAATCACTGAAATTGGATCTTTTAATGCGACTGTTTATCAAGCCTTAGTGTGCGGGGTTCGTGATTATGTAGAAAAGAACGGGTTTCCCGGAGTTGTACTCGGCTTATCCGGTGGGATTGATTCTTCTCTGACTCTAGCCATTGCGGTTGATGCTCTTGGGCCAGAGCGTGTTGCTGCGATTATGATGCCTTTCCGTTATACCTCACAAATGAGTCAGAATGACGCCGAACAACAAGCTGTAAGGCAAGGTGTACAGTATGAGGTTATTTCTATAGAACCTATGTACGATGCTTTTGTACAACAGTTGAAACCTGTTTTTGCCGGACGAGCCGCCGACACGACCGAAGAAAATATTCAGGCACGTTGTCGAGGTTTATTGTTGATGGCTTACTCCAATAAAATGGGATATATGGTCCTGACAACCGGCAATAAGAGTGAAATGGCGGTTGGTTACGCTACGCTTTACGGTGATATGGTTGGTGGCTATTCTGCGATAAAAGATGTGCCGAAAACCCTGGTCTATGAATTGGCGAGATATCGTAACTCTCTTGAGGCTGATGACAGTCCAGTGATCCCGCACAATGTTATTGATCGACCACCATCTGCTGAATTGGCTCCTGATCAGAAAGACAGTGACAGCTTACCTCCGTACGATGTCCTTGATCCCATACTGGCTTTTTATGTTGAACAGGAGATGGCTCCCAGTGAGATAGTCGACAGAGGTTATGCTGCTGAGGATGTGCAGCGGGTTGTGCACTTGGTTAATCGTAATGAATATAAGCGTCGTCAGGCCGCACCTGGTGTGCGTATAACACGCAAAGCTTTTGGCCGTGACCGACGCTATCCAATTACTTCAGGATTTAAGTCTAAGTGATTGTATTTTATTCTTTATTGTTTTTTTTCTTTACCGCCGAACAGAGAAGGTAGTTTAGGCAGTTTCGACCACAGGCTGGATGGTTTTTCTTCATTAACCTGTTGTACTAAGTTGGCATAATTATCCTGCAGTATTGACTCAGTTTGCTGGGCCAGTTCGATTAGGCCCATTTTTCTATAAGTACTGGCCATAAGTTGCAAGGCCTCTATGACTGCGGGCGAGCGGTCATAATTCTCAATGATGTATTTACAGCGGTTGATCGTGGCAACATTGGCATTGCGAGTTGAATAAAACCGGGCCACTTCCAATTCATAATCAGCCATGGAGTTGCGCAGGAATATCATGCGTTTACTGGCATCTGGTGCATAACTGCTATTGGGAAATTTTTGCAATAAATCGTCGAAGGCATCATAGGATGACTGCATGTTCTTTTTATTACGTGTCGTGAGCTCTCCGCCTGTAGTTCGTTCAAAAAAGCCGCGCCGTTTATTAAACGTTATCACGCCTTTCATATAGTATGCATAGTCAATATTGGGGTGTGCTGGATATTGGTCTATGAAACTCTGCACTGCTTGGGTAGCATTTGTCACTTGGCGTAGTCTATCGAGTACAAAAATTCGATCCAGTTTTGCTTGTTGGGTCAAAGGGCCAAAAGGGTATTTAACAATCAGGGCCTCATAGCTGACAAGGGAGCTTTCAAAATTTCCCTTGTTTAACTCTTTGTAAGCTTTACTGTAGAGTTTTTCGGCAGATTGCTGAGCACTTTCTTTACTTGTTTTCGCTGAAGTTGATTTTTTTTGCGTATTACAACCGCTGATAGAGATGCTGGCGATTAATAATAGACTGATAAATGTGATGATACGCATAAAAGTTGTCTGGAAGTTCATTCAAAGAGACGGTAGCATAGCCTGAAATTCGTTTACGGAAAAGTCATGTCTGAGAACCTTAACCAATCATCACACAATTTATCCTTTGAAATAGATGAAACTTTGCGCGGTCAGAGACTGGATAAAGCCTTATCCAGTCTGTTGCCGGACGTTTCACGCAGTCATATTCAGGAGTGGATTAAACAAAAAAGAGTGTCGGTTGACGGCAAGGTGTTAAAACAGACTTATAAACTCGAAGGTGAGGAACATATCGAAATTGACGTGCCAGAAGCTGTTGCCCAGGATGATTGGCAGGCGGAAGATATCCCACTTAACATTGTGCATGAAGATGAAGACCTGATGGTGATCAATAAACAAGCAGGTCTGGTGGTGCATCCAGGTGCAGGTAATACTTCTGGGACTTTGCTGAATGCATTGCTGCATCATGTTCCAGAGAATATTAATTTGCCTCGAGCTGGAATTGTGCACCGTTTGGATAAAGACACAAGTGGTTTGATGGTGGTTGCAAAAAGCGAAGCAGCTCGATTGCATCTGACAGAACAGTTGTCCAGTAGAACATTGAGTCGGGAATATCTGGCATTGTGTCTAGGCAATTTAATTTCTGGAGCGACTATTAAAAAACGTATGCACAGAGATAAACGTGATCGTCGTAAAATGACGGTCGTGAAAGACCACGAAGAAGGCAAAGAAGCAATCACTCACTATAGAATTGAACAACGCTTTCGTAAACACACTTTGGTGAGGGTGAAACTTGAAACAGGCCGTACTCATCAAATTAGAGTACATATGACTTATCAGGGCTATCCATTGGTTGGAGACCCTGTTTATGGTAAACGCTTAGTCATTCCCAAGCAGTGTGATGCTGACCTGGAGCAACAATTGCGTCAGATTAAACGCCAAGCCTTGCATGCAACGGCTATTGCTTATGAACACCCCATAAGCGGTGAGGTGCAATCATGGCAGGCTCCTATTCCTGAAGACATGCAAAACCTGTGTAATGCGCTTGCAGTTGATGTTGATAATCATTCAGCGTGAGCTATTGGAGTGAGCGAATGACACTGGCGTGTATTGAACCTGAATGGCCTGCCTCTAGTCGTATTAAGGCATTTACTACCACACGCACTGGTGGGGTCAGCGTGGCTCCTTATGACTGTTTAAACTTGGCCGAACATGTTGGTGATGACTTAGAAGATGTTACACACAATCGTAAAGTTCTCAGCGAACATTTAGCTTTGCCACAGACCCCGCAATGGTTGAACCAACAACATACACTGGATATTCAAACCGATACTGTTTGCTTTGGTGGTCGACCTTGTGATGGTAGTTATACTCAACAAACAGGGCGGGTATGTGTGGTTATGACGGCTGATTGCATGCCCATTTTTATTACTGATACTGCAGGTACCCAAGTGAGTGTGGTGCATGCAGGTTGGCGGGGGTTGGCTGGTGGAATCGTAGAGAAGGCAATACAGCTATTTAATGCGCCAGTTCAAGAGCTCCTGGTTTGGGCTGGTCCGACAATTTCGCAGGCAAATTTCGAGATAGGTGCTGAGGTTAAACAAGCTCTGGGTGGTTCTGACTGCTTTTATCAGGCAAATGCTAATAAACCAGGGCACTATTTTGCCGACTTATATGGTTTGGCCGGTGAACGTATGGCCGCTTTGGGAGTATCGTTCTATGGGCATAGTTCCTTGTGTACTTACGCTGATGAAGAACGGCTGTTTTCTTATCGGCGAGCAGCAGTAACTGGCAGGATGGCGTCTTTAATCTGGATGGAAATGTAAAATAAAGTGGCCGATAGTTAATTGATTTTTGTTGATTGGCTTTGTGTGTGTATAATCCGCATCTAATGCGAGTGAGGACATGGTTCTGACACTATTTATTTAATTTTAAGATATTTCGTTATGCAAACAATTCGATCCATATTTATTGCTGTCTGTTTATTCATTTTAGCGTCGTGCGGTGGCGGTGGTTCCAGCAGTGATAGTGCGGGTAATAGAGTGACCAAGGTAGTTGCTATTGGTGACAGTATTGGAGCTGGTTTTGGTGGCGTTAATCCCTGGCCGGTTTTGTTGGGCGAGAAATTAGGCGTTTTGGTCGTTAACAATAGTATTTCCGGACGTCAGGTTGTTGGTGGAGCCTCGGTGGTTCGAGCGCTGTTAGAGACTGAACAGCCATCACACTTGGTTGTTTTGCTGGGGTCTAATGATGCACGAAATGGTTCAGTTTCCAGTGCAGTGTCGAATATGAACTTTATCGTTCAAGCTGCTGTGGAAGCAGGTGTCGTGCCAATCATAGGTACTGTGCCACCTAATTTTGAAAGTTCGACGTTCAATGCGGATGGCGCTCAAATATCTGCATCATACCGTGGTATAGGTGGTGCTGTTATTGCTAATGTACGAGAAGCTTTTGGTAATAATGCGGCATTTTTTCAGGATGGTTTGCACCCAAATAATGATGGCCAGGAATTGATTGCTCAGACATTTCGTGACGCATTCTGAGCAGAAAATCAATATGACATGACTGCTTTTAAAGACGGGTTTGAAAGTTATGTTGATCTAAATAAAAACGAAAGCCTGTTCTCCTCATAGTCNNGACTATGAGGAGAACAGGCTTTTTTTTGTCTATTAGGCTGAACTTATTCGAAGCAGTTTCTTTGAGACAGAGTTTTTGCCTTTAATAAGCTATTGTAGGAATCGTAATTACAGTTTGGGTGGTACTTTCATGGGCTCCTGGAAACCACCAGCAATTGGAAGCCACACAGTAAAAATAACACCCTTACGGGTCCTCAGATTGCGGGCAGATACTCTTCCACCATGATAGTTGGCTATGAGTTTGACAACATACAGTCCCATACCTAATTTGGATTTTTGAGCGTCTTTGCGGCCCAATGAGACCATAGGTTCAAAGATACGTTCCTGCATACCTTCAGGTAATTCTGAACCTTCATTAATTACATCTACCAGAGCGTATTCGTCATCACGGCGAATACGAATGGATATATCTGTTTCAGGTAAAGCAAAATCCATTGCATTATCGACCAGTTTGTCCAACATTTGGGCAATATGATCAGGAGTGCCGTCAATGATTAAGGATTTGGTCAGGGTCTTAAACTCAAACGACTTATTGGGGTTGCTCGATTGATAGCCTTCAACATAATTCCTGACCAGCTTGACCAGATCAAATAAGGTAAATGTTTCTGCCTCCATGGCTTGTTCTAAGTTAGCAGCTTCAGTCAGGTTGGTTAGAATAGAGCGAATTCGATTCAGACCATTTTGTGCACGTTGAAAATATTTACTATGACGTGCATCTGGGTATTCGGTTGACAGGTTATGCAGTGACGAATTAACCACATTCAAAGGATTGCTGACTTCATGTGACAGAGTATCCGGCAGACCTTTCAGGTAGTGTGTGTATTGGGATAAACGGCTTAGCATGTCAGTTACTCCACGTGACAGATCGCCAATTTCATCGCCAGCTCGAGCCTCAGCTTCTAATTGCTGCTGTTTAATGCGTCCATGACGGTCAATGGCATTGTCAGCGGCGTCACGTAAACGCCTGATGCGAATGGTCAAGCGTGAGGCAAAAAACAGAATGCTGGATAAAACCACAATCAAGACCAGCAAGGTGACACTAATGACATTTTCCAGCGCGCGGCGCTGTTGTGACAACACTTCATCACTGCTTTGTTCTACGACGACAGAACCAAGGACGCTGTCACCAGACCAGATAGGGTTAGCAGCCATGATAATGACGGTTTGCTTGTCCAGAGAAGGGCGGCGGTCGGTGACAGACTGCCCTTGTAATGCTGATTCAAGAACTTGGTCACTTCTGGTTTCGGTGTCATTACCCAGGTCTGAGAGCTGTTGATGCGGTTGTTCCAGAATCAGATTGAAAATATAGCGCAGACCACGGTCGTAGTAATAGCGGATTTGTTCGAGTGGTTTTTCAGGTTTGGCAATCGGAGTTCCTAAAGGTTTGCTCGACAGATTGCCTACAACAGTTCGAACACGCTTATTTGCATCAAGTACCCATATTCGTGTGTCAGAGCGGTTTAAAGCTTTAAGGATTTTGTCGATTTCAGGGGTTTGCAATAAAATTCGACCAAAATCATCATTGTCGCTGGTTGCTGTGGTGGAGACCAGAGACTTAATTGCGCGTTCTTCGCTGTCATCTACATCAACCAATTGCATTTGAATACGGGCATTGGCTGGCACCAGAAAGCGTGGAATACGCATCTCAACCAAATAGCCAGTGTCTGTTGCGGTTATATGAGCTCGGATCTCTGTGTTAGGTTTGCCAGTAATGGGGTAGGCCCATTCTCGATCAACCAGATAAATGCTCATTGGCCCACTTTCACGCGCCGTAAATACGTAACGTTTGGCGGGTTGATTTGCATTTTGTATGGTCATGCGAATATGGTCTGCATTATCAGTACGTAAAAACTCCTTACCACGAAAGACCAGGTTCTCATCAGTAACATCAAACATTGCGTATAAGAAAGAGCCTCGATAGCCTAACAAATGCTTGATTTGAGATTTCTTATCATCGCCTTGAGACTCGGTGATTGAGCTGGCTTGACTGATTTGGTCGCCCCAATCATCTATTTTTCCATCCAATCTAATATAGCTTGCAAGAGGAACTACATAAATGTCAGAGTCCTCAGGTTCGGTTTGTGATCGGTCATTCTCTTTGTCAAACAGCTCCGGGCGGTCGTGCAATACTGTGGAGACAGCCCGGGCTGTCAGACTTAGTGCATTTTCCTGTCCCTTGATCAGAAATAACTTCATATCCCTGACATAAATATATGACATTAAAGGAATTAGAAGTAATAACAAAGCGACCAGAGTCAGCTTGGCCCGAATAGATAAGCCTTTGCGAACAGACTTACTCACGTCCGATTACTTTTCCATTTGTAGCCAACACCGAAGACTGTTTCTATGCGATCGAATTGGTTATCTATCTCTTTGAACTTATTGCGAATACGGCGAATATAGCCATTAATGGTATTTCTCTCGACATAACTCTGGCGAGTAATTTGCATGAGATTATCATAGGATTTAACCTGGTTTGGCCGTCTGGCCATAGCCTCAATCAGCCAGAACTCAGTTAGTGTCAAGCTTAATGGCTCCTCTTTCCAGCTGATGATCATGCTATTGGGGTCAATAAATAAGCTGCCACGACGCAAAACATCGTCGCTTTCGATCTCTTCGCTGGTTTCAGTCGGCTTGTTATTCAGGCTATCCACGATGCGAAACAATGAATTGATACGCACCGCAAGAAATTGCATGTTCAAAGGCTTGGTTAAGTAATCCCAGGCGTCCAAGCGCAAACCTGAAACACGGTCAATATCAGAGTCTCGGGTGGTCAGGAAAATGATCGGCAGGCGAGGTGCAATGTTGCGTAAATCCCGACACAGGTCGAAACCGCCATCCATCTCATCTTCAAGCATGATATCCAGTATAGCCAGATCAGGCATTTGAGCTTGCATGCCTGCAAAAGCGGTGCGCCGGTTGGCATAAGTGACAACGTTATAACCATGCTGTACCAAGGCGTCAGCATAATTTTCTCGTTGATCAATATCATCTTCAACAATAGCAACAGTTTTTATCATAGGAGTATTCTTACGTTTGAACCTTATATATCCTGCTTAGTCTACACAAATAGACGGCAAATCTGGCCAATTATTTACTTGTGTAGCCGTTCGAAATGCATGGACTGATTAAACCATACTCCAATCACACTTAGAGTAGTTTATTAACAAAGACCATAAAATTACCATAAGTTTGCACGCAGTTCGCCATCTGCATCGACTTAAATTAAGTCATACAAAGATGTGGTTTATCTGACAGCTGGTTCAGCTGGCAATATAAGTGCCGAGATTAGCTGTAGCGCGGATGGATAAATGAACATCAGAACAGACAACAAATTAAACAACAGAGCAAACAACTATAGTAGGTATTTAGGCTTATGAGTATTTCGGATAAATTATTTGTCGCAGTTACTGACGATTTATTGTACGAACACCCTGAACAAATCGATGGTCCTTTAGTGCCATACAGTAATCAGTTGCATTGTCATCACTGGCTTGAAGTTGAGATCAATCCAGACGATGTGATTCGCAGTGGTGCGGGTGATAACAGAAATAACTTCATCGTTGCATAGCCACTTGGCCCGGTTTTTGTCTTTTTATACAAAACTCAGACAAATACCAAGCACGAACATTTTATAGTAACTCCCCATTCAAGTACCTGCCTTTTAGTTGTACGTTATATTGTTGTACGTTATTTAAGTAGTAAGCAGTTCCAGAAATGCTGATAGACCTTGTCTGTTGGCATTTTTTATTGGTAGTCGATGCTTAACAAATATAAATTTTATTCGCCCACAAAATCCTGCCAATCCAGACTAAAGTGTTTATGAGAGTATGAGCCATCAGTTTGTGGTTCATACTCTCTACGATAAGTGTCGATATTGTGTTGCATAGCTTTAATCGCTGCGCATAAAGTGTCAACATCAGAGCAATTGTTATATAAGCTAAAGCTCGCTCTGAGCATTCCTCGTTTGCGATTGATATAGGCTTCATGTTGTTCATCGGGAATTGAACTTAAATCCAGCTCCCACAGTTCTTCTTTGAGCATTGCGCTGACATAAGGATGGGCACAAAAACACTCATTACGAATCGCAATTGAGTAATAGTCGCTGAGTATGCTTGCTGCTAAACCATGGTCGATGCCGTTGATATTGAATGAAAGTGCACCGATGCGAGCTTGTTCAGTGGAGCCATAGATGACAATGCCTTCAATTTTACTCAGCTGATCAAAAGCATATTGCCAAACCTTTTCCCCGTGTTGCTGGATCTTTTGTATACCGTGTTTCTCAAGTTTACACATGACTTTTGCCAGAGCATAAATACCCAAAATATTTTTGGTTCCAGCATGTTCACGGGCTGGGTACTCAGTCAGCAAATCATAGTCCTGGTAACCAACATGTGACACAATGCCTCCACCGACTTCATCCGATGGGTGTTCCTGTAATAATGCTCGTTTGGCAATCAAGATACCAGGCGATCCTGCGCAATATACTTTATGACCCGAGAACACCAGAAAATCAATATCACTTTCAGCGGTATTAAGAGGGCAATGTGCGGCCATTTGAGCAGCATCGACCAGGCTATATGCTCCATGTTCATGGGCCATGGCGGTAATTTCTGCAACAGGATTGATGATGCCGGTAACATTGCTCACAGCAGAGAAAGCAACATAATTAACCTGATCTTTATAGTGTTCAAATAAATCCCGCAAGGCTTTTAAATCAATTGCTCCCATGCGTCTGGAATCACCTTCAAGAGGCATGTGGACAATGTCATAGCCTTGCTGGCGATGTGGAAGGTCATTAGCATGGTGTTCCATTGCTGAAACGAAAACGACACTGCGCTGTTGGCGTTTGGGGCGTAAGCGACGTGCCAGATTGTTGATAACCGCGGTTGAACCACTGCCCTGCATAACAAAACTATAGTCAGTATTGGCTCCACTTATGCGCAATATCTGCTGTTGTGACCAAGCCATGGCCTGAGCCGAGATATGAGCAGATGCATGCGCATTGCTATGTGAGTTGGAGTAATGTGGCAGCAATGCGTTGACGGCGTCACGAGCATCTTGCATGACTAATGGAGAGGCGGCACCATCGAGGTGCAAGCGGCGTTTCAGTTCACCATTGGCGAGAGGGTAGGCTATGTTCAAGCCAATAAATTGATCAAAAATGCTCATGCAATAAAGAGTGTCAACTGGTAATTTTAAAAGAATATATGCGTTTGTCTATTATAAGAATTATTAAGCAACTAATGAACCGTTATAAACAGAAGAATTTTCTGTTTATATTGCCAAAAATTTAACCAAAATTTCACGGATTTAGTCTATTATCGGCTTATGGATTCGCTAACACAAATTGTATTGGGCGCTGCCGTTGGCGAAGCCGCAATGGGTAAACAAATAGGTCGTAAAGCTGCATTATGGGGAGCCGTGATGGGCACCTTGCCTGACCTTGATGTTTTTATTGTCAAAGATGCCGTGGCCAGCTTTACTGAACACAGAGGTTTCAGTCATTCCTTGTTGGTACAGCTACTGATAACACCGTTATTGGTCTGGCTTGCTCAGAAAATACACCCAGATACCCGACAATATCGATGGCGTTGGTTTGGACTCATTTATCTGTGTCTGGCAACTCATGCCTTATTGGATGGGTTTACTATTTATGGCACTCAATTGCTCTGGCCATTAACAAACTATCCCTTTGGTGTTGGCAGTGTTTTTATCATCGACCCTTTATACACCTTGCCTCTATTGCTTTGTTTGCTGTTTACTCTGGTGACACGCTCAGCATACGTTGTGCGTATAGGGTTGTTTGTCAGTAGTTCCTATCTGTTATGGTCCGTAATTGCTCAACACTGGATGCATAACCGTTTTGACATGGCCTGGCAGCAACAGAGTCAGTCTGTTGCTGAACGGACACTGACTATTCCAATGCCATTGAATACGTTTCTTTGGAAAAATATTGTGGTTACCAACGAGGGTTACTGGATTGCTTATGCTTCAGTGTTTGATCAAGATGCCAAGACGCGCTATCAATTTTTTGATAGTCAACAGGAGTTGATCAGCACACTCAGTAACAGCTCTGAGGTTCAGAGCTTAAAGCGTTTTACCAAAGGTTTTTATCAAGTAAAACAAGAAGGTGATGATGTCTGGTTATCTGATATACGAATGGGCGGCTATGGTCGCTTTGTCTTTAACTTTAATGTTGGGACTGTATTGGAAGATGGCCGTGTTACAGCGACTGAACTGGTAACAGAAAAATCAAACAGGCCTTCAGGAAATGATACTAAAGAGGGTTTGAATGCCATTTGGCACCGTATCTGGCAACAAGATGTCGATTTGTTCAAATATTTTTAGTCAGAGCTTTCAATAACACTATTAACCAGGGCAGATGACAACAATAACTAGTAGTAAGCAAGAGCTGAGTATGGCTGCACTGGCTCTTGGTGTATTTACTGCATTTCTATGGGGTACTTGGCCGGTAATTTCTCGGTTTTCCATTTTGCAGACATTGACGCCAATGGATATCGTCGCTATTCGATTCTGGGTGGCTGGGCTGATTCTGTTGCCTTACCTGCTCAAAAAAGGGTGGGGTGGTTTGTCACTTGTACAGCTTGTGTTCCTGGCAGCGGGTGGAGGCATGCTCTATGTCTATTTAGCTCTGACCGGTTTGAGCTTTGCGCCCTCTGGTCATGCAGGCATGATCATTCCCAGTTGCACAATGACCTTCACTTTTATTGGCAGTTGGTTGTTTCTTGGAGATAGGCCCAAGTCACAACGAATACTCGGAATACTAGTGATTATCAGCGGTATCATAATCACCAACTATTTTGGCTCAGGAGCTGGAGCAGGCAGCGATGCCTGGATTGGACATTTGTTTTTTGTGTTTGCTGGTTTTTGCTGGGGAAGCTACACCGTTGCAGCAAAAAAAGCACAATTATCGGCATTACACCTGACCGCTATTGTTTCTGTTGTATCTATGTTTGTGTACACACCGCTGTATTTAGTGTTCGGCGAACCAATGATATTGCAGGCTGAGCTCAGCGACATAATGATTCAAGGTGTTTTTCAAGGAGTGATAATCGCTATTCTCGCCCTGTTTACCTATACCAAAACAATTGAGTTGATGGGGGCGTCTCGTGCATCATTATTCGTTGCTCTTGTGCCAGGATTCGCAGTATTGATTGCCTACCCGGTTTTGGGAGAAGTGCCTGGAATATATGAAATAATGGGGTTGATACTGATAACTTCTGGTATGGTTATCGCTCTGCGTTCCAGATGATTCTGAGTATGTTAACCACAGAATGATTACTTGAGTGGTATGGAAGGTAAACTTGAGTAATGCAAGGTGTTGCTTTCAATGGAGGCTGCTTTAATTACTGGACTGCTGCCGCAACACATTTTTAAGTGAATACAATTGAATTAATAAACAGGCGTGAGCGCTTTTCCAAGGCCTGAATGCATACCTATTGCAGTTGCGGCTGACAGACATATTTGTTACTTTCCTTTGATATTCAAACAGATAAGGGATAAACCGTGGAAAAACAGTCAGTGACAAACCGAGCACGCCTGCTATACAAATGTTAGCACTACTAGGAACTCGTAATGCCTGACGAATACGATTCATCGGAAATAAAAGTGCTTAAGGGATTGGAGGCAGTTCGAGTTCGTCCAGAAATGTACGTGGGAGACTTGAATGCTAACGATCTTAGTACTCATCTTCTGTTCCAGACCTTATGTCATGCAGTAGATGAGATTATGGACAGAAAGTGCACTCGCATAGAAATTGAAGTTGGCTCGACTAAAGCGAAAGTATGGTACGACGTTGGTTTACCTTTACGCAAAGATGAAGAGTATTTTGATTATCCTGCAGCAATGATGTTTTTAGCTCTGCATGCAGGATGCAGTAATAGAAAAAAACACATTGAGGTAGGGTCTGAGTACTGTAAGTTGGGCCTGGCGGTACTAAATGCTTTCTGTCGTAAGCTCCAAGCGACAATTAACGACCAAGGTAAGCATACAACGCTTGTTTTTGAAAAAGGAGAATTGATGAATACTATCGCAGTGGAAAATACAAAGAACTCCGATAGTACGGAGATTGTCATCGAATTAGATTCAACAATTTTGAGCTCTATATTTTTTGATATAGACTCAATTAAATTGGAGGCACTTAAGCTAAGTGAGAAATTTAGTGTCCCTGTTAATGTCGCAGAAATGTGCTAACAAGACTATTCACTCCGACATCAAAGACTACGCAGCGTATTGTGTTCATTCCGCTACGCTGCATTATACACAAATGCTACTCCGCCTTTGCTGCGGTGATAGCGACGTTATGTTACCTCTCTTGACTCGGAGAATTAGTCCAATGCCTGAAATACAATTAGAGTGCTCTTGCGGGAAGGTTCAAGGAAAAACTGATAATGTGGTTTCAAGTTCCGGTACAAGAATTGTGTGCTGTTGTGATGACTGCCAATCGTTTGCTCAATACCTGAGCCAAGAAAATAGTGTTTTAGATCAATATGGAGGCACTGACATATTTCAAATGCCGATTTCTAAGATAGAGATTATTGAAGGAACCGAGCAAGTTGCGTGCGTAAGGTTAAGCGCTAAAGGTTTATATCGCTGGTATACAAAGTGTTGTAACACTCCAATAGGAAATTCTATGGGGGCTGGAGTACCTTTTATTGGGGTTATCCACAATTTTATGAATAATACTTCTACCCGAGATGATGACTTGGGCAAAAGTAGAGGCCATATTCAGGTAAAATTTTCTAGAAAAGAAATACCTGTAAATCTGCAAGGTTCTCCCTTTAGGGTCATTCTTAGAAGTCTTTCTAAACTTATTGTCTGGAAAATAAAAGGGTTTAATAAACCTTCTGCATTCTTCGATGATGACGGTAACCCTATTGTTGAACCGAATATCCTTACTTAAAAATTTAGTGATTAATTTAAATAACATAACAAGCAGCATCAGCCGGAGCACTTTTCCACTGTGCTGGGCGTTATGAGTAGCTAATGAAAGAACCTCTTTGGGATGCAATCTGGCGGGAAGATATAGAAGATGTAAAACGTCTTCTAAAAGCTGATACTGATTTCTCCCAACAGGCCAGTAATGGGCATACACTTTTAATGCAAGCATCGGAAATGGAAAATATAGAAATAGCGGAATTGTTAATTTCAAAAGGTGCAGATATTAATGGGCAAGGCTACAATGGAGCAACGCCACTTCATATAGCAGTAGATATTTCCATTGACGGTACCATTCAAAGTGGTGGGGAAACGGGTGACGAGCCAACAAATTTTATTTTATTTCTATTAGATAATGATGCCGATCAGAGCATCAAAGATAATAAAGGTAAATCAGCTCTAGATTGGGCTGTATCGTATAAATCAAAAAAGGTAATCGGAGTACTTTCTAATGCAAACTCATAACAAATCAAACAACTACGCATACTTCGCGTGCCGGACACAGCAAAGCTGCGCCGGTTATTGAGGCGTTATGTAGATTAATATGAAATCATTCTTTTTAGGTATGATTGGATCTCTATTTGCGTTGTTGCTAGTCGCAATAGTTGTACCTCTGTATTCCGATTATGAAGATCGGGCTTATACGGAAAATGCGATTACGATAATTAAACCTTTGAAGGATGAAATATCGAATCAAATTCTATTAAATAAGAAAGTCAAAAATGAATCATCTCATCCGAGCAATAGTACTAAGCCTGGGGAAAGGTTAAACGTTGTAATATCTGCTCTAGAAAGCATTGAAAAAAATTTTGGTAAAAATAGGTCGAGAGTGGTATTTTGGTTTGACAATTAGGCAAAATATCGTGTAGAAATTATTGGATTACACTTATTATTGATACTAAATGAATAAACAATCAGCAATAACAAATAGTTTAGTTTTTGGGGCCATACCTTTCATAGGTTTATTAGCTTCTTTGATATTAACTTCTCCCCAAGAATCATGGATTGTATTATTACTATCCAGTCTGATTCTTATCACTATTGCTAAAGTATCTCAATTTAAAAAGGGTAAATGGGTAACTTTTGGAAGTGCAGATATGGATAAGCCGTATAACTATTTTTATTTGTCTGGATGGTTTCTTTTGCTTATTGCATTAACCATAGGTTTAGCGATTAAAACGAGTGTGTAGAAAATACCTGTGTTGGCGGTGTAATGAGTAATTAGAGCGTGAAACTTTCCGCAAAGTTATTGGGCTTACAGATCGAGGACGGTGATATTCGATACGAGTATTCCTATACTCCATTTACACAGAGTTCAAAATTGTTTGACGAAGACGGATCCTTATTAGCTGAGCTTAAGAGATTTGGGTGGTTTACGTTAAATTTCAATCTAGAAACTCAAGGAAATGACTATATCTTTAAATGCCGGCAACTGAACAGTGAATTAATTACACCTGAAGGTGATGTTATTAGAACTGATTCGTCAGTCAATTTTTATCATAATGGCCAGAGACTAACCCAGTTAAAGCATGATTTACGTTATCAAAAGTATGTAGCGCTAGAGATATTCTCTGAAACACATAGAACTGCGCTGATGATAGCCAGCTGTTTATTCACTATCAGGTATTTACACGGTGGAAACTACTCCTAATCTCACATCAACAGATGTTATTCGTTGCTGTGCTGGATTCCGCAGATATTCGGACTTTTATGTAGGAGAAGTTAAAAATGGCGCATGAGACTGTTGTGTATGGTTTCATTGAAGGCGCTACCTATACGCAAGAAAACTATCGAAAATATCAGAACTTAAATTTGGAAATTCTACAAAGACTGCCAGATAAGGATGAATATCCTTATTTGAGCAGGCAGATGTTCTCCGCTCCGCCAGCAAATAATTCACAAGGCACTTTTCGAGTACAAGTAATTCATTTCGGGGGTTCTATTAAAGGCTTGGAATGGGAAGAAATTGACGTATGGATATCAAAATTTGAGAACTTATTAAAGCAACTCTATTGGTTTTCAGCAGTAGCACACATAAACCCAGAGATAGATAGTAACTACCAGTTTACTTGGCTCCCCAAACAAACTCCGCTATCAATACATCAAGAATATGGCAAGTTATTACCTGTTACAGAGTGGACTAGAGAGAAAATTTATCGAGGTGAAGTGGTTGAAAGCATTTAACAAAGTTGTCAATTGGGCATTTTTAACGACACGTATGTAAAGGTTATAAGTACAATGAATAACATACATGTTGGTTACTTCTTAGGTGGTCTATTTTGTCTATCAAATGCGGTTTATGGGGTAGTCACTGGGGACATAATTGGGGTCGATTTTGAGATTAAAAACAGTGACAGTAGCTCGGTTCCTTTCTATATTACTTTAATAACCAGTTTCTTGTTGGGTGGAGGCCTTTTTTTCAGGTCATTCCTGAATATTGGTAATAACAGACAATTTCATGAGAATGTGAGTGAAGAATCCTATTATGAAGACAATAGCGTTGATTTGGTTAATATAATCAAGCTTCTCTTGATAATGTTGGCAGTGCTGGCTTTGATAATTTTCCTGAAGTTTTAACTTAATAGGTTTAAAAATGTATATAACAAATCATTGAAAAAGGGGCTACTATCATCTGAACGTCGTGGAGTGACGTTACTTTTTGTGGTTTGATAGCGGCAACTTCAGGTGTTCAGTGATTAGCGCGGCATGAAGTTATTTGGAATGGTCAAACTTGAGCTCGTTTTAATGGATAGCAACACTATAACAAGGCTATTTTTCAGTATTTTCCTTGTTTATGCTCATATATTGAATGGGTTGAATAAATTTAGTACGATTTTATGGAAATCATTTATCGTAGGGTTATGAGAAAAGATGATAGAAAAACACTACTTGAACTCCGAGCGTGAACCTAAGAATGTTTGGGGGGATTTTTACACCGTAGAAGGCGAATGTCTTGATTGTGGGCTCCCTGAAGATAAAGCTCCGACGTTATTAGCACAGGAACCTGAGAGGGGTGGTGATACGTATTTTATAAAACAGCCAAATTCTAAAAATGAAATTGAAGAAGCCTGTTGTGCCATAGAAGTCTGTTGTACAAATGCTCTAAGGTATTCCGGAACTGATAAAAAAATTATTAGAAGGTTGGGAAATTCACCTGATTATTGTGACTATGAAATATTAGAATCAGGTGAAGTTGTGAAAAGAAAAATGAATCGTTAAAACGAGAAACTATTACGTGCTGTTGTGGTAAATTGGTCATTGCTGAAGAGTCGTTTTGCACCGGCTGTTTGAAGCGCTATATGCCNNTAGCAAAGAGACCAATTATAAAGCAACATAAAAGCTATTACGGATAAATAGATACAAACACAATCAACCACCTCATAGTTGCCTTGCCTATCTCTCAGAACAGCTTATGACTTTAAGGTAAAAATCACTAAGTAAAATCCATATTTTAAACTATCATAAGCAGTTATTGGACATTACAAATACTGGGTCTTTCGATGGTAGGAGAAATTTTTCGAAGTACATGGTCATTATTCTTCGGCATGATTTTATTAATGCTGGGCAATGGCTTGCAAGGTACTTTAATTGGCTGGCGTGCGAACTTCGAAGGTTTCAGTTCGAGCACTACCGGTTGGATTATGACGGGCTTTTATGTTGGCATTTTAACGGGTTCTTTTCTGACCACTAAATTTATCCGACGCGTTGGCCATGTCAGGGTGTTTGCGGCATTGGCCTCATTAGCTTCCGCCGCGTTATTAGCGCAAGCGATTATCATCGAACCTTTTACCTGGGGGGCAATGCGCTTGATAACCGGTTTCTGTTATGCCGGAATTTTCGTCATTGTCGAGAGTTGGCTCAACGAACGTTCTGACAATCATTCTCGAGGAATGGTTCTGTCTATCTATTTGTTTATTAGCCTGGGTGGCCTTGCTGGTGGGCAGTGGTTGTTCAATTGGGGTGATCCTACCGGCTTATTCCTGTTTATTTTGGGTTCTATTTTATTATCGGTTGCCTTGGTGCCGGTTCTTCTTACACCAACGGTAGCGCCTGAAATTAATGAATATGAGTCAATGAGTCCATTGAAATTGTTTCGCTTAGTGCCTGCCGGGGTTGCCAGTATATTATTATCATCTGTTGCTGTTGGCGTTATTGTTGGTATGGGGCCTGTTTATGCGGCCTCTGAAGGAATGAGCATAACCCGTGTTGCTTCTTTTATGAGCATCATTTTTGCATTTGGCGCGATTGCGCATATCCCATTAGGGTGGTTGTCAGATCGAATCGACCGTCGTTTGGTTATAATGGGAGCCTGTATTGTGGCCGCATTACTATCAATCGCCTTGTTGGAAATTGATGTAACAAGCTCCTTGTTTATTATTGTTTTTGGTTGTCTGGGAGCAATGGTGATGCCTATATACTCTTTAGGCATGGCACATACAAATGATCGTTTGAGTCCACAACAAATGCCAAATGCCAGCGGAACAATTGTTCTGATTTATGGTATTGGTGCAGCTATTGGACCTATTACTACGGGTTATATTATTAAACTGTTTGGCAATGTTTCTTTCATTTATTATTTGGGTGCGATTAACTTGCTAACAGGCTTGTTAATGTTATTCTGGATCTTTCAGCGCAAGGCTGTCCCAGAGCAAGAACAGGTCGATTTCCAACTGGCACCATCACAGGCCACGGTGTTGACTATGGATGCCATTGCCTATGAAGCTGAAGAACTGATTCAAGCGGAAGCTGATGAGGAAAAAGAAGATCAAAATGATGCACCGGAAAATGTTAATGATGAAGTGGATACAAAGACATAGCATCAATAAGCAAGCTGAATTTGCTTTGTTCTAATCAAGATAATCAGCTGGTCTGATGGAAGAACTGCTTAGCTGTGCGGCCACTTCTATTGCCTTTGGTTCTGGCGAATAATAAAGCATCAGCATGCAGTTGCTGTCGATCGCTTTCTGAACTATTGAGATAGTCCGCAAACAAATGGTCTACTATCGTCAGATATTGCTGTTGTGAAATAGGGTAAAACGATAGCCACAGACCAAAGCGGTCAGAGAGTGATATCTTTTCCTCGATAGCATCGGCGTAATGTAACTCGCCATCCACAAGGCCTGAGTCGATATTGTCCTGCATTTTTTCAGGTAACAAATGCCGGCGATTTGAAGTGGCATAGATCAACACGTTCTCCGGAGGCAGTTCTATCGAACCTTCAAGCACACTTTTCAGGTGTTTATACTGGCTCTCATGGGACTCAAAAGACAGGTCATCACAGAAAATGATAAAACGTTGTGGCAACTCCCGGATGTCATCGACAATATCTGGAAGATTACTTAAATCATCTTTATCAACTTCGATCACTCGTAAACCCTGCTGGGCGTATTCATTGAGCAGGGCTTTTATCAGAGAAGATTTGCCTGTGCCGCGAGAACCCCAGAGCAGAGCATTGTTGGCTGGTAGACGTTTCAGGAAACGTTCGGTATTGTCTATCAGTTGTTGTTTTTGCCTGTCAATGCCAAGCAAATCGTCCATGCGAATGTTGTCAAGGCGCTGAACAATGCGAAGGCTGCGCCGGTTACTGCGCCAGATGGCGGCCAGTGAAGTGGCCCAGTTAATGGTTTGTGTTGTCATCTTGTTGCAGATTCCAGAGTGTGTGATAAATTCCGCCTGATTCCAGCAGTTCGTTATGCGTGCCGCTTTCCGCTACTGTGCCTTGGTCGAGGACAATAATATTATCAGCATCGATAATCGTCGACAAACGATGTGCGATAACCAAGGTGGTGCGATTTTTGGCGACTGTGTTTAAGGCATGTTGAATTTCCTGTTCGGTTTTGGAGTCCAATGAGGAAGTTGCTTCATCAAGAATTAAAATATCCGGGTCTTTTAACAGCGTTCTGGCAATGGCAACACGTTGTTTTTCGCCGCCGGACAACTTCAAACCTCGCTCGCCAACAGTCGTTTCCAAGCCTTCGGGCAATTGTTCAATAAAGGTTTCCAGATTGGCCATTTTAATAGCTTTGATAACATCGTACATCGAAGCATCCGGTCGTCCGTATTGCACGTTATACAGCAAAGTGTCATTGAATAAGACGGTGTCCTGAGGGACGATTCCCACTCGGGTACGCAGGCTTTTCAGTGTGAGTTTACGAATGTCTTTGCCTGCGATATTAAGTTGGCCAGAGTTGATGTCATAAAAACGGAATAGCAGACGTGCCAGAGTTGATTTGCCAGCACCACTAGAGCCGACAACCGCGACTTTTTTACCGGCAGGTACTTTGAAACTGACACCCTTTAGAATGGGGCGGTTATCCTGATAGGAAAACTCAACGTTTCTGAAGGTAATGCTGGGCTTTTTGCTGACCAGTTCAATAGCGTCGTCTGCTTCTTTGACTTCCTGTTTCTGGTTCAACAGGCCGAACATTTTATTGATATCAATCAAGGCTCTCTTTATTTCGCGAAACAGAGTACCGAGAAAATTTAATGGCATAAACAACTGAATCATAAAAGTGCTGACCATAACAAAGTCACCTATCGTGAAATCTCCGCTGGCCACGCGGTGTGCGGCTAGTATCAACAAAACAGTTACTCCGCCAGAGATAATGAATCCCTGCCCAACGTTGAGCAAAGCCAGAGATAGTTCGCTTTTGATGGACTCTTTTTGCCAGGTCAGGATGTGGCGGTCAAAGCGTTTATATTCATGTTGTTCGTTGGCGAAATATTTAACGGTTTCATAATTGATCAGTGAGTCGATAGCAGTGGTGTTGGCGGTAGAGTCTGCTTCGTTCATGCGCAGGCGAAACTTGATGCGCCAGGCAGTGATTTTATAGGTATAAAGGCTGTATAGCGCTATGGTAGTCAGGGTTACCCCGGCAAACAACCAACCGAATTGATAAAACAGGTAGCTGCAAACCAGTATGATTTCAAACAAGGTAGGGAAAATGCTGAACAACAGAAAACGGTATAAGGTTGCAATGCTGCGCGAACCTCGTTCGATGTCTCGTGATAAGCCCCCGGTCTGACGGTCCAGATGAAATCGAAGCGACAAGGCGTGTAAGTGTTCAAATATGCGCAGTGATATCTCGCGGGTTGACTGCTGTGCTGCTCGGGCAAAGACCGCATTTCGCAGTTCTTGAAATAACACTGTTGACAGGCGAAGCAGACCATAACCGATTAACAAGGCCAGTGGAACACTGATAATGGTTGTTTGCAGAGTGTCTTCTAGGGAAGACTCTATAGAACCTGGGTTTAAAGCATCGACAATTTTTTTAAGAATAATAGGAACGCCAACATTGGCAACTTTGGCTGCAATCAGAAACAGCAAGGCAGCAATAATACTGGTACGGTACTTGGATAGATAGGGCAACAATGTTCGAATTGTCTGCCAATCCTGTTGTGTGGTTTGAGTTGGCGTTGAATGAGACGTATCAGGACGCACGTATTTCCCCTGGTCAGAACTTTGTTGAAATCAATTGTTTTTAATCAAGATGAGTTTAGCATGTCGGGACAATTGTTTGATGGCATATTCCCGTCGGCTGGCCTCAGCTCTGTTTATTGCTCTCTCCTGATA
>JBOEHE010000054.1:455-5173 GCA_050633785.1 Arenicella sp. | reverse complement strand
GTTGGGCATGTCACCAAAGAAGGCAACCTCGCAGGGCCACGAGTATTGGAACATATGGTGGATACTGTATTGTATTTTGAAGGTGATCGTTCCAGCAGTTTCCGGTTGGTGCGTGCGATCAAAAATCGTTTTGGTGCGGTCAATGAAATTGGTGTTTTTGCTATGACTGACCAGGGTTTGCAGGAAGTTACCAATCCATCGGCAATGTTTATCAAGCGTGGCGATGATACCTCGTGTGGCAGTATTATTCTTGTTACACAAGAGGGAACGCGGCCCTTGCTGGTTGAGGTCCAGGCTCTGGTTGATCAGAGTTCATTAGGCAACCCTCGCCGGGTAACGGTTGGTTTGGACCAACAGCGTCTGGCGATGCTGCTGGCTGTAGCGCACCGCCATGCTGGGTATTCTTTATATGACCAAGATGTGTTTGTTAACGTCATAGGAGGAGTAAAAGTCACTGAACCTGCAGCTGATCTGGCTATTTTGTTGGCGGTATTATCCAGTTATAAAAACAAACCTTTACCACAGGATTTGGCTGTATTTGGTGAGATAGGTTTGACAGGAGAGGTCAGGCCGGTTCAACGAGGGCTTGATCGGGTTAAAGAAGTAGAGAAACTTGGATTTCAACGGGTAATCATCCCAGAAGGGAACAAAAATGGTCTTAAAAATTCAAAAACCAGAGTGATTTGTGTAAAAACTTTGCAAGAGGCTGTTGCTAAAGTATTCGACTAGGTCTTATAATGTGCCCCGGTAGTGTAGTGTGAAGTTAAATGGAATAAATAGGGGGGGTGAGAATAATATGGATTTCCCCACAGACAGCTTAAATTCATAACTGATAATAGTCAGTCCCGCTTTTGTGTGGCTGATTGAATTATGTGTGGCGTATTTGTTAGCAATTGATAAATACGTATTGGGCAATATAAAGTGTAAAATGTGTGGGAGCATATATGGGTTTACTAGCAAACTTGGTCAAAGTGACTGGTTTTTCTGCTATTGGTGCAATAACAAAGCGAGTTTTGTGTGCATTAATGTTAGTCGGGTTATTGGGGTTTTCAGGACAGAGTTCTGCAACTTACGGTTATCATCATTATTCATCAAAAGGTAGTGTCGGCAACCGTGTCTGGGTTGACGAAAACATGAATGGATTGCAGGATAATAATGAGCAGGGTGCCGCTAATGTGTATTTACTGATCGGTGAGTGCCGTCGCGGAGGCCGTTATCTGAAATGGGCAAAGACTAATTCAGACGGCTATTACAAATTTTCTCGTTTGAGACATGGGTATTACTTTATTCTAGCTTTCCCTGAATTGCATAATCCTGCATTTTCAGGGGCAAAATTTTCTCCAGCTGATGTTGGTAACAAAGAATGGCTCGACAGCGATGCCAAGTATATGCTGACCAACTATAAAAAATACGGTTTGATTGGTCAGACAGATTGTTTCAAAATCTGGGGTGGGAAATACAAAAAAGATGTTGATTTCGGAATTTATCATACAAAGAAAAATCTGTTGCCTGATGCGGTAGAAGATAATTATCAAGGAACAGTTGGTGAACCTTTCAATGCGAATATTGTTATCGAGAACGATGATGTTGGCGACGGTTGTGCGGTAGCCTCTTTTGTCAGTGGAAATATTCCTGATGGCTTGCAGCTTGATGCAGATGGTCAATTGTCAGGAACACCGACAACGCCTGGAGAATATAAGTTCGAATATGAACTGACCGATTGTGAAGGTGATGCAGATTGGGCGAATGTTACAATACTGATTACTGAACAAATCGCGTATTGTGCGGCCAGTGCTGAAGGTGATGAACTTAAGCCTAATGCTGGTGGGCACTCATTCTGGATTCCTGGAATTTCAGGTAACCTGGATTTCGAATCAGATAGTCTGGTTACTCGTGTGTTGCCCAACGGTGACATGACCATTACTGGTACTGTTGTTGATGGTGATATCCGCTTCGCAGTTGATCTTCTTTATACCGGCTTCGAAGATGAGTCATCCAATCCTAAATTGGAGCTGCCTGCTTCCGCTTATGTTGCAAACGGCGGACCAATCGATCCTTCTACATGGGATTTTTATAAGACAGTTGAAGGTACTTTGACTGGTGTTGGTGGTTCTTGGGATGGTGTAGTGTTGGATATGACACTGCGTGGCCCTATGGCTCAAATTGGCTTAGGTGCCAGTGGTAAAAATGGAGCACTAGGTTTTGCAAACTGGTTTAACTTAGCGGTTTCATCAGATAGCACGGCTTTTCCTAATGGTGTTTATGTTGGTAAAACCTACCATGGTGATATCAATGTGGATTTCAGAGAACCGGGAGATTGTGAACCTGAAGTCACTATTGTTGAGTATTGTGCCGTAGCAGCAGAAGGTGATGAGTATCTTCAGTATTCTTCTACAGGGCATTCGTTCTGGATTCCTAATATCTCAATAGAATTCGTCTATGAGCCAGCAGCAACAGTGATTCAGGAATTGCCAAATGGTGATATGCTTGTTTCAGGCGAAATCACGGATGGGGTGAACAGCTTCTCTGTCGATTTAACCTACTCAGGGTTTCAGGACAGCTCAGCTGATCCTAAGTTGCATCTGGCACCAGAAGCTTATGTTGACGCTGGTGGCCCAGTTGATCCTTCTACCTGGGTTTTCTACACTGAAGTTTCAGGTACTTTGACTGGAACTGGTGGTGAATGGGATGGTGTGGTCTTGAGTACTGAGTTAACTGGAGCAGCAGCTCAAGTTGGATTCGGTGCCAGCGGCATGAATGTTAACTTTGGTATGTCAAACTGGTTTATATTTACTATTGAATCGGCGGCCAATGGTTTGCCTGATGGTTATAATATAGGTGACACTTTTAATGGTGATACTAACCTTGATTATAAAGATACCTGTGAGGTGAACCCTACTGTTGAGGCAAATGACGACGAATACTTTGGAGCGCAAAGAAGTTCATTTAATGTCAATGTGCTGGATAATGATATCGATGTTACTCTGCCTGCTACTGTAACTCTTATTGCTGGTAGTTTGCCGCCGGGTATCCAATTGGCAGCAGATGGTACTTTGTCTGGAGAGTTCGGTGTTCCCGGTGAGTTTAAGTTCACTTACCAAGTTATTGATGCTGAAGGTGCTGTCGATACTGCCGATGTGGTCATCCATGTACTGCTGTTAATTGATGATGCTTATACTGGTACTGTTGGAGTAAATTTCGGTGAAGATGTGTTTGCAAATGATATTGGCCTTATTTTAACTGGGCCACCTGCATCGCGAAGTAGAGCGATTCTGGCTTCTGGTTCTTCAACTCCTCCAGGCTTGACTCTGGGGACTGATGGTAGACTCAGAGGAACGCCAACTCAAGCGGGTCGCTTTGTCTTCTTTTATACTGAAACAGCGTATAACAATGGGACAACGGCTCAGGTTATCGTTGATATAATCGATGGCTCGTAGAGACTAGTTATATTTAGCTTGAAAAAGGGAGCGTTAGCTCCCTTTTTTTCGTTATACTAAAAGCACATTTTGATTCCCTTTTTTCAGTGCTTTTTTAATGCGTAATTTTTTGATTGGTTCTTTGTTATTTTTGTCGATGTCTGCGTTGGCGCAAGAAAGCCAGAGTGTGCAACTGGTCCTGTTGTTTAAGCAAGGGGCAATTTTGAATATCGACGGCAAAAATAAGAAACTCAAGTTGGGACAGGTTTATAACGGGGTTAAGCTGTTATCAGTTGAGAGTTCTTCGGCAGAGATTTCTGTCAATGGAAATGCTCAGGAGCTAACCATCGGTGGTAGTGGTTTGTTTTCCAACAATGCGCCATCAAGGCCAGCAAAGAAACGCAGTACTCGCTTATCAATATCACAATCCGGGCTGTTTTTTGTAGATGTGACGATTAACCGACAAAAGAATCCATTTGTGGTTGATACTGGGGCAAACCTGGTTGTTATCAGTAGCGAATTGGCAGAACAGTTGGATATTGATTATAAGCAGGCTCCACGATCAATTGCTACTACTGCTGCTGGCAGGTCGCAGTTTTATGCAATTACTATCCCAACTATGTCTGTCGACGGAATAGAGGTAGATTCTGTGCAGGCAGGAGTAATTGAAGGAACTTTCCCTGAAGTTCCGTTGTTGGGAACTTCAGTTTTAGAAAGGTTTCTTATGCAACGGGACGGTGAAATTATGCAGTTGACGTTGCAGTAACTATCTTTTGAACGTCGACTATAGATGTGCCTGAGTGATTATTGATACTGGCTATAATTCCGTTGGCATCCAGTCCGCAGGATGCTAGTAAAGATTTTTGATCGCCGTGGTCCAGATAGTTGTCTGGTAATCCTAAGTTCAGTAATTTGCAGTTGATTTTGGCCTGATTGACGAACTCATTTACTGCTGACCCAGCACCGCCCATGATTGTATTTTCTTCGATTGTGACCAGTAATTCATGAGAAGCGGCCAGTTGAGTTATGAGAGCCTCATCAAGGGGTTTGGCAAAACGCATGTCAGCCACAGTCGCGTCGATGGACTGAGCAGCTTGCATTGCTGGTTCAAGTAGAGTCCCAAAATTTAAAATGGCGACCTTTTGTCCTGTTCGTTTAATCAGGCCTTTACCAATTTCAAGCTTTTGCATGGTCTTGTTCTCTATGGCCCCAATGCCTGCTCCACGTGGGTAGCGTACGGCTGTTAAACCTTCGTGCAGATAGGCTGTATACAACATATCGCGGCACTCGGCTTCATCACTG
>JBOEHE010000054.1:0-449 GCA_050633785.1 Arenicella sp. | reverse complement strand
GAGTTAAGATAACAATGTTGGGAATGCAGCGCATGAAGCTGATATCAAATACACCGGCATGAGTTGCTCCATCTGCGCCTACAAGTCCAGCTCGATCAATTGCCAGGGTGATATCCAGATCTTGTATGCTGATGTCATGAATGAGTTGATCATAGGCACGCTGCAGGAAAGTAGAATAGATAGCGACGACCGGTTTCAGTCCATCGCAGGCGATACCGGCTGCAAATGTCAGGGCGTGTTGCTCAGCAATACCGACATCGTAGTATCGATCAGGGTATTGTTTAGAAAATTCAACTAGCCCAGACCCTTCACGCATTGCTGGTGTGATTCCTATCAATTTGTTATCGACTTCGGCCATATCACACAACCAGTCGCTGAAAACATGCGTGTAAGTTCGTTTTACTGGTTTCTTCTCTTGCTTGCCAGAACCGATGTCAAATGGAGCTACT
>JBOEHE010000053.1:85095-111592 GCA_050633785.1 Arenicella sp. | reverse complement strand
CACCAACTTCACCAAGTTTGTCATCAAATAGATGTTCCTTAACAAAGGTGTTTGATGAAGACTTGTATGAATAAACACCATTACGAGATGTACCAACAAATAACGCATCTTCTGAAATGGGTAAAATAGAGGTAATTTCCAAGCCTTTCAGCCCACTTAGTGAACCTTCATAAACGCTTTGTTCATGCGTAATAGAAGAAATCGCAAGAAGTTCCGCTGTATTAGTACCTATCCAAATCGAGCCATCCTTTGTTTGTGTAATAGTTGTTACGATAGTATCGTCTAAGCGCAATGCTTTATTGTGACTTTTGGTGTTCTTCCTATTTTTAGAAATACTGTAAAGCCCTTTATTAGTGCCAACCCAGATTCTGGATTGAGAATCTTCAAAGAGTTCATATATTTCTAATCCATTCTCATCTAAACCCAAGTTAAATAGCTCAAAAGACTCATCATCATGAGTATATACATTTAAGCCATCTCCAAGTGTCCCAACCCACAATATGCCTGAGCTATCAACCAACAATGCTTTAATATAGTCACCCGTGAGGGTTTTATTATTGCTTTGTTCTCTTCTAAATACTTTAAACTCATATCCATCATACCGACTAAGGCCGTTGCCCGTAGCAAACCACATATACCCTGTATTATCTTGAACAATATCCTGAACCAGGCTTTGCGATAATCCATCTAAAATAGAGTATCTTTCAAAATTTTGATATGACTCTTTAACCCCTCTCGCTTCCAGCGTGTTAACAACAACCAACAGCGTAAATCTTAATACCCACCTCCCCCAGAACTGCACACCCATCACCTTTCTCCTCTTGATCTGCTTCCAACTGTAGTAAAATTTTCAAATACAATTACATATACATAATCAGAACTTATTGAACAGTTCACTTACAAAACCAACAAATTCATAAATAAAAGGTCATTTTGTAATGCTGGATAGCATAATGGCTTTACATCCTTATCGCTAGTATTTTAGATATGATATACATTTAACGATCAGAACACCGTGAAAGCGATCTACTCCAGATAAAGGAAAATCTTGTGTAGAGTCAGGGTTTCTTTAAGAGAGGCGATTGCAAACTCATTAGATTTTGTATGAAAATCGAAGTATTAAAAAGCAAAACGAGACCTCCCTGTCTCGTTTCTTTATGGAATCTGGAAGATTTTATGATCCTCCGGATATTCTCCAATAACTATCAATTTGATTGGCTGGAATATCTGGTCCGACACTGCCTTTGCCCCAGTAATAGTCATTAAAATTGTTGAGTGAACCACCACTAACCACACCCATTGTGGCCCAGATGACTTGAGCTGGTTGGTCGTCTATTGAAGCTTGAGACCATGCTTGGCGAACATTCAGTGGATTATTTTTCAACATATAGTTAGCAAATATTCCACCATGCTGCGAGCTGTGATAAGAAACCGTATCAAAGCTGTTGATTTGGTGTAAACGATCAAATGCTGGTCCCCAACGTTGCCACCAGCGTTGTCCGCCTGAATCATTTTTGAGAACTAAACAGGTAAACAAACTGATCCACTCGACATTTCTATTACCCCAAAGAGCATCCGTATTAGTCATTGAAGCATCGTCATTCGAGCTACAGCCCGAAAAACTAAATCCACTCGGCCAGCCATGACCTTGCCAATAAGCCATATCAACATCATCTACCCAATCCTGGTCATCACCGGACAAGCTAGGATCTTTCCAATCCTGCTCCCATGCATTCGCATCAAGCCAGCTAAACTGGACGGCAACCCCATCGCTAGTCATACGACTGTTGAAACTCTGTAGGTTTGCACCTGTATTGGGTAAACCAGAACATGGTCCTGTTCCCTCACTCCCCACATCTCGTCGATTAAATGCAGCATGCGCGGTATTAATCAAAGAGAAATCAAAAAAATCGCTGAACTTTCTGTTCTTTCTGTTTTCTCTATTCTTCTGCGGTGAAGGTTCTATCGGAGCAGGTTTAGCATCTATCAAAGCCGAAACAAAATAGACTTGGCTGGCAGCACCATTTTCATCGGTAGATTCGCAGCGTATACTCGGTTCAAGAGTCTCTATTTTTTCCGACAAAGGTGGTGCAAAATAAGCCAGACTGGCATTTTTAACGGCATGGCTTGAACCTTTGTTGTCAAAGGTCCATGTTGCACACCTTTTAAAGGCTTCGTCTCGTTTAACTACACGCACTTCATCCAAAGGTTCCAACGATCTAAAGGCATAGCTTAGTTGGCTGGTATCCCCGCTTGGAGCAAACGCGACTCTTATCTTAGAACCCGGCCCTTCAAGAGGAATTCCTTTGAGTTTGAATTGATAAGAAACCACGGTATCAATGGCTTGATCAATAATGGTGTCTCCCTTAATGGAAACCAGTTCAAATTGGCTATTGCTTGCCAGTGCTTCAGCTTCTTCGGGTAGTAAATCCATGCTCTTTAGTTTCTGGGACACCAAAGTTCTTGCTTCCTCTGGATTGAGCACTTTCAGTTCTTTAATAGCGTCAACATCGAACCCTTCAAAGACAATCTCTCCATCGTCTTCGTTTTCAGTTTTGACATCATCTGCGAGCTTGCGCATCGGCAGTGCCAGGAATTGTTTTGTGTCTGTATAGCGCAATGCACCATCTGAACGTTCTGGTCGATCTTTTAATTCAAATGAATCAATTAACTTCGACACTTGAGCGTCATCAATCCCATGTTGAGTAACTTTATACACCAGAGCATTATCTGGAAATGATTGAGCCATTAGAGGTAGCGACATCGGCAAAACCATAGCGCACGCAAACATAGTTATTAACGGATTTCTTCCTTGACGGAACCGCACACTATCTGGGTGCGGGTTTATTTTTTCGTGATTTTTCATAATAAATCCCCTGTGATTAGTCCGGTGGCTTGCATTTTCACTAAGCGATTGAATGCCAATATTCCTTGATGAATATCACCACCTTAAATAATTTTGATGAAGAGAAGAATGTGTGACAACCTCAAAATAACCTTGAGTGTCCTTCTGTTCTACTCCTTACGATTGTCAGTACTGATAAAAATAATATACCCTCATCGGAATACGGACTCAAAATTAAGTAGTTGCATTATCAAGTACTTATAGAACATGAACCGCTGTTTGCAGACAAACTCTGTATTCCTTGTGTCACTAATGGCGCAAACCCAAACCACAGATAACCGTTATTTCTATGTTAGGTCAGTACAAATTGATAGGTTTAAAACCTCACATCGGGCTGTGCACATTATAGGTTTGAATAATGTGTATAAAACCATAAAACACACGAATCGATCTGCAACACGTTTTATTGACTAAAGCATATCAGTGATCTTGTTTATTCAACCGAGCAAATATATGATGGAATATTTGACGAGTTATCGACTATCCTTTAATTGGTTTGGTAAGACCATAACAAGATGATACAAAATGGACTCATGAGCCGCTTACTTTTAGCAAAACTCTACACAATTGAACTTTGCTATTCACAGATAAGTATCAAGGTATGACACAACTGAGTTTTACACGGTGGAGGATATCTGAATAAGCTATATACTGTTGCCGTTATTGAAGATGATACGGTACTCAGAGAACGTTTCGTTGAAGACATTAACCAACATGGAGAACTAGAAGTTGCCTATCATTCCGCCTTCTATACTGAATCTCGGCAATGGTTCAGTGAAAATAGCGTGGATGTATTATTAGTAGACCTGGGCTTGCCCGATGGAAGTGGAGCCGATTTGATTCGCTTTTGTCGTAAACAACACCAAAGTATGGAGATTATGGTAATCAGCGTATTCGGCGATGAAAAGAACGTGCTGGATGCCATTGAAGCCGGTGCCACTGGCTATCTTCTTAAAACAGAATTTCGTGAACGTTTTTGTGATTCAGTGCTCGAACTCTTAAACGGAGGTTCCCCGATTAGCCCCATCATTGCCAGGATGATAATCAAGCGTGTCGAATCGGACCCCAGACCTGCTCACATGGATATGACATCGATTCCGAAACTCAATAAACGTGAGACCGATGTATTACGCTGCCTGGTCACCGGTATGACTTATCAGGAAGTAGCGGATACGCTGGAGATAAAAATCGATACCGTTCGGACCTATATCAAGAGCATCTATCAGAAACTGGAAGTTCGCAGCCGCGGACAAGCGGTATATCAGGCCAGCCGACTCGGCATTCCCGGGTTCACCAGCGATCAGTGATTACCAAAAAGTATCTATTTTTCTGGATTTCCTGTTATCTGCTAGCACTCTTGGCAGCGTATCAAATACAACACATTGGTTTCGTTGCTCCTGACAATGTCATTGTGCTGGAGCATGCCAATTTTGTGCATGCAGATAGTAATTCTACCCAAGAGTTAAATCAGCTCGAACATGACTTACGGCGACTGCCGGATAATTGGCAATGGCACAATGATAAATCTGAACTCGGCCACTACCTTATTACATTTTCTGCCACACCAAAACTCAATGAGGTATGGGGCCTGCTCATTCCGACTATACGCAGCAACGTTCGTGTATCCTTAAATGGCACTCTAATAGGTGATGGCGGGTCTATGGGGGACTCTATGGAAGGCCCCATCAGCAGCAATCTCCGGCGACCAATGTTTTTCACAATATCACCCGCATTATTTAACGAACAGAATAATCAGTTGCTCATTGAAGTCAAATCATCAGTCTCAGGAAAGGGTTTCTTAGATAAAATACTAGTTGGTCCCCACTCCATTCTGGAACCCGCCTATCAACGTCACTATTTCTTCAGAATCAGTTTGGTTGAATCTATTACCTACGCACTAATCATCATGGCAACACTAATGACATTGCTCGCGGTATCCAGACCAAAAAACAGTGAATATCGATGGTTTGCTCTGGCAGTGCTGCTTTGGGCTGCCCATAATTCAACCAACCATATAAGCAACGTTATCTGGTCAAATCACTTCTGGGATTGGTTTTCATACTCAACTTTAGGTTGGTTCGCTCTGGTTGCACCAATTGTTTTGCTGAGGTTCAGGGAGCGACGCCATCCGAAGTTTGAACGGTATTTATTGTTCTTATCTGTGCTGATGCCGACAATTTTGCTGATGTTACCACAAACCCTGATGCACCAATTGGCGGACTTTGTCTGGTACCCAATCGCACTTTCTGTTGGTGGAGGAGCACTTGTTCTGGTTTTTATCGATGCTTGGAAGACGCGCAATATTGAGTTTCAGCTGCTAGCAACCAGTGGCCTTTTCATCATCCCCTATGCGTTTCACGACCTTCTTCTTGTTCACGCAATATTGCCATGGGAAGATGGCTATTACATACAATTTGGAGCGATTATTTTATTAGCTGTTTTCGCCATTATCCTGTTGTCTCGTTTAGTGAAATACAACAACGAGGCTGAGCAACTCAATAACACTCTGCATGATGAGGTGGCAAGAAAAACGGCAAAGATCAAACAAACCATGGAATACACACAGTCGCTCGAAAAAAAGGAATGGTTGAGTGCTGAGCGAGCCCGCATCACCCGCGACATGCATGATGGTGTTGCTGGTCAGATTGTGTCTACTATCAGCGGCCTGCAAAAAGGCAACTTCAGCGCGGCAGAAATACAACGCCAGTTGGAGTATTGCATAAATGACTTGAGGTTGATGATTGACTCACTCGATAACGAGGATAACGACTTGGTCGCCCTATTGGGAATGTTTCGATACAGAGTCACTCCCTTGTTAGAGCATGCGGCAATACAGTTGACATGGCAATCCTTGCCGATGTCAGCCAAAATTGAACTTACCCCTTCAGTATCACTGCATCTTCTAAGAATTTTGCAGGAGACGGTACATAATGTTATTCGTCATTCTCAAAGTGACTCAATTTCAATTACTGCAGAAATGTCCAAAGAACATCAAGACCATGTGACGATTTCCGTACGCGATAAGGGAATAGGTTTACCAGCATCGCTGCATTCTCAAACCGGCGAATCAAAGGCTCCTACTGATGCTGCTAGCCAAGTACAACGCGGCCTTAAAAACATGCATTTCAGAGCTGAACAAATTGGAGCCACTCTCTCTGTGCACAGCGGTAAAAGCGGCACAGAGACGTCGTTGACATTACCAGTTACAATACTGGACAACTAAGGTTCGCAGCCGAGTTATTAAGAAGCAATACGAAGGTTCCTGAATCGAACTCATACTGCAATTCGATGCTCACGCCTGGGTTATAAGCAACGATCTGAATTCGCGCATCGCCTGGAAATGGGCCCGTCTGCGAACCATCGTTACCGCAACCGAATCGCTCCCCACTGACAAACACACCAACTGAAGGTATGGTAACCCGTAAAATCTGCGGCGATAAATCGGTGTTCTGCGCATCCGTATAAATCTCAACAGTAAAAACCCCACCTGCCAATCGAGCAAAAAAATCAGCTCCTTGACTCACTGGACCATTAGGCGCCGCGAGCGATAGAGCAAAAGATTCAATCAACGCAGGAGGAACAGTAGTCGACGTTTGCGCATGTGCTGGCAAGACAACTGAATTGATCACCGGTTTGCCCCATTTTGCCGTCAACGGCAGGCTTGATAAGACACCTGCGCCCACCAGAATTTTCCGCCTGGCTGCCTGCCGATTGATATTTGTTTTTTTGTGCTTTTTCATTGTATTTTCCACTTGTAAATCTATTGCGAAAAATAATAGGCGATCCCATAAACCCAAACAATCACATGAATATGCGAGTGGTTGACCTTCACGCATGAACAGACAAAAAGCTCGAAGGCACTAAAAAAGCCAAGTCGATTTAGTAACTTATTTCGCTTTTTAGTGGTGTGCATGGAAGGATTCGAACCTCCGACAGCCAGTTCTTAAAAATGAAAAAAACCTTATTACATGTTTTATATCAATGGGTTGTAAAACAAAATGCTTCCATTGGTGTTTAACCGCTTTCGCATAATCGATTGTTTTTTTATTATCAATAGATATATTCTAAGGAGGAGAAGTTGATTATTTTTTTAATCAAACAACCTACAACGAGTCCTCCCCACCCTCATGTCTCAGTTCTATTCACAGTACTATCCTTAAGGACTGGATAAGTTTTTTGTGGCGCTTCATTCATAACAACCTGAACTATTCGCCCGAGTTGATCAACAAATATATTTTCTACAGCAGACAGACATTCAAATTCTCAATGTCACCTTTTTCAGTCAACCGTGCGCTCTCAATAATGGATCAAAGTGGTGAGAGTATTAGTAAATAGTAGACTGGTTATTTATTACGAACTTACGATAGTCAGAAGGAGTCATTCCTTTTAATGAATAAAAATGACGATTGAAATTGGCTATATTACCAAAGCCCACTTGAAAGCAGATTGCGGTAATTTTTTGATCGCTGCGCACTAACAAATCACACGCACGGGCAATTCTCAAACTATTCACAAATTCAACGAAACGGCGTCCAGTTGCTTTACTAAAAAAGCGTGAGAAATAAGCTGGCTGCATCGCAAGGTGATCAGCAACTTCAGCTTGAGTAAGATTACCCTGGTAATGTTTCACAATGTAATTAACCGCTTTATTCACCTGAGCTTGATTTTTTTCGCTAGTGACTTGGAAATATTGATCGCTCGAAAGTAATTTATAGCCACAGGTTTTTGCCAATACATTCATGATATGCAAGAAAGCGGATAAACGTTCTACTCCATCTGTATTTGAGACCAAATCCATTTTCTCGTGAACTTCTTGAATTAGATCATTGTCTGAAAACTCAATGCCAAAACGTGAACGCTCAAGTAATGAATTAAGCTCTTTGATCTCAGGAAAAACGAACTGTGCTTTACTAATTAAGTCGTCACTGAACGTTATTACCTTGTCTCGTTTCGGATAGGCTCTATCGTCATTACCTTGTGTCATCCAGTTGTGTGGTAAATTAGGCCCAGTCAAAATCAAATTTCCTGGATAGAAATTCCCTATGTAGTCACCAACAAAAACCTTTCCTGAACTATGTGTGATCAAATGCAACTCATATTCCTTATGATAATGCCACCGTATCAACGAATGGGGAGAACCATGCTCCCGATAAAAAATGGAACTACGTTCTTGAGGGTTTATTAATTCGTATGAAGGCTCAGGTTGCCGTGCGCTATGGGTCATAATAAGAACACCTGTCATTTATTCATTACAACTTCAGCCTATGACACCTATACATTCTTCGCAAGAAAAAAAACCAAGAAAAAAAATCAAGTAATTGATTTTAATAAAAAAATATTTTTCCACCTTCTTTTTGGGCCCAACTATTCGCTAAATAAAAGTGCAAATTTATACATGTTTAGAGAAAATTATCGTTACTTGTCCCACCCTTTTTGCACAAACACAAATCTGAATAATAACAACCAGGGTATTATCCCCCCCTGGTGAGCACCAAAGATAAACTCACATCCAGGTGATTGATGCATTTTTCATAAAAACAAATATGTATAGGATTTCGAACGTTTTTAGCTTTGTTTCTGTTCTCAAGGATTGCTCTAATTTCTTTAAATTATTTTGAAAGATGTTATGAAATTAAACACAAAGAATTTAAAGCAGTTCGATAGTCACATTATATGCCCTTCCTATAACCGCGACAAAGTAAAGCATGGCATCGTTCATATCGGTGTAGGCGGGTTTCATCGTGCACACCTTGCCTACTATACGGATAGACTGTTAGCAAAAGGCGAATCAAGCCAATGGGGCATTTGCGGGGCAGGTCTGAGACCAGAAGATAAAGCCATGAAAGCTGCTCTAGAAACACAGGATTATCTCTACAGCATTTATGAACTCAGTGAAAAAGAGAATAGATCAACCCGCGTGATTGGCTCTATCAGTGATCTCATTCTAGCCAGCGATGATATTGATCGATTAATCGCAAAACTGACGTCTCCTGATATCAAAATTGTCTCTTTAACTATTACTGAAGGTGGTTACTATACCGACGATAGCACAGGTGAATTTATAAACGACCATCCGCAAATACAACATGACCTTCAAAATCCCAGCAAGCCCAAAACCGTTTTCGGTTTATTAACATTGGCCTTAGCTAACCGCCGAGAAATGGGAATTGCTCCTTTCACCGTCTTATCATGTGACAACCTACCCCACAATGGCCAAGTCGCTCGCAATGCCCTGTTACGTTTTGCTGAACGAACAGACGTAAGCTTAAGTAAATGGATTGCAAGGAATGTCAGTTTCCCTAATTCCATGGTTGATCGTATCACCCCAATGACAAGTGAGACCCACCGGCAACAACTACTTGAACAGAGAGGCATCGAAGACGTTTGCCCTGTTGTCTGTGAACCTTTTATTCAATGGGTCTTGGAAGACTCATTCTGTAATGGCAGGCCGGAATGGGAATCTGTCGGAGTGCAGTTTACTAAGGATGTCACTCCTTATGAAGATATGAAAATTCGCTTACTTAACGGTAGCCATTTAGCCATGACATATTTAGGGTTTTCCAACGGTTACCGTTTCGTGCATCAAACGATGCAAGACCCATTAATATTAGAGTACGTGCGTGCATTTATGGACAAAGATGTTTCTCCATTACTGTCTGACGCACCCGGGGTTGATTTCAGTCTGTATAAAAACCAACTCATAGAACGATTTTCAAACCCCATAATATGCGATCAACTCAGCAGAACTTGCTCAGACGGTTCTTCCAAGTTCCCCAAATTCGTATTGCCCACATTATTGGATTTGATAAGCCAAGGCCAACCATTGCATAGAGTCAGCCTCATCATCGCATCCTGGGCTAACTATTTAAGCGGTGTCGACGAAAGTGGCGACATTTACTCGATACCAGACCCTAGAGCCAAAGAACTACAAAAAATCATAACTCAGAGCTCAAACGCTGGTAAAGATTTCTTAGGTTTATACGATATTTTCGGTGATGTCATTCCTAAAAATAATCACTTTGTAAACATATTCAATGAACAACTGCTCAGCCTTAGGCAAATAGGTGTTCACAAGACCATAGAAAAGACTCTAGCGTTATGACTGTATCATCGACGACCGATTCGAACTTAATTATATACAACATCTTTGATATGGATGGTTTATTAATCGACTCTGAACCCTTGTGGCTCAAAGCACAACAAACCACATTACAAGAACTCTATGGCCTGAATTTATCTAAGCAAGACTTACACCCTTTTCAAGGTGTTGCCAGTCGCTCATTTTGTCAATCCATGTCAAAAAAGTACCCAAGCCATAGTATAAACGAAGCGATATTATTAGACACTCTGATAATAAAAATGCAAGCCTGTATTGAACAAGCCCACTTATTACCAGGAGCCAAGGAGCTGCTTAAATGGTTGCAAAGACAATCAAGGCCAATTGCAATTGCTTCTTCATCCCCGCTATCTTTAATCAATAAGGTCATCGAGAAATACGATTTAACAGTAGATGTAATCGCCTCAGGGGAAGAAGTGTCTCGTTCCAAACCTCACCCTATGATATTTGAGCTAGCAGCTCAGCGCCTGGGAGCCCAACCAGAGCAATGTCGAATCTGGGAAGACTCAATCGCAGGCGTAATCGCAGCAAAGGCAGCTGGCATGCAAGTTGTCGCCATCCCTGCTGCATCACACCCACATATTCAACAATTTACCATTGCCGATTTTTACTTTGGCTCTCTGCACGAAAGCCAATTCCTTATCGAATCAACTTAGTCCAACTTTCAAAACTCACAATAGAATTACATATTATGCCTTCATTGTTTCATCAGCTACAGCAAACCAGCACCATCGTCGCCGATACAGGCGATCTTCATGCGATCAAAAAGTTCAAACCTCAGGATGCCACAACCAACCCTTCTTTAGTCCTAGCAGCAATTCAGTCCGGTCAATACGATGATTTAATTAAAAGTACATTACATAACCAAGATAAAGCTTTGAAAAAGAATGACTTTATTGAAGAAATCTGCGATCAAATCATCGTTACCATGGGTTCCATGATTCTGCAAAACATCCCTGGTCGAGTGTCTACAGAGGTAGATGCACGATTATCTTTCGATACTCAAGCCAGTGTTCTCAAGGCCCGAAAGTTGATTGATCTTTATGCAAAAGCGGGAATTGATAAACATCGAGTACTGATTAAATTAGCTGCCACGTGGGAAGGCATCCGTGCTGCAAATATTTTAGAGCAAGAAGGCATTCAATGTAACTTAACCTTAATCTTCAGCGTTGTTCAAGCTCGTGCTTGTGCCGAGGCAGGCGTCTATCTAATATCCCCATTCGTCGGAAGAATTCTGGATTGGCATAAGCAACAAAACCCTGCTGTTAGCTTCACTCCTGACCAGGAGCCTGGAGTCAGATCAGTTCATGACATCTACCACTATTTCAAGCAACATCAGTATGAAACTATAATAATGGGAGCCAGTTTTCGTAATATCGGAGAGATCATGGCCTTGTCGGGTTGTGACCGTTTGACAATCAGTCCATCGTTATTAGAAGAACTCACAACAACAGATGACGTGTTAAAAACGTCATTGACTCACTCTGGTAAAACAACTTCTCGTCCAGCACCGATTGATGAGGCAGAGTTTCGTTGGCAATTCAACTCCGATGCAATGGCAACGGAGAAACTAGCAGAGGGCATCAGAGGTTTTGAAGCCGACCAACTCAAACTGGAAAGTTTGTTGATTGACAAGTTAAAGGAGAATGAACGATGAATCGACCTGAAGTTACAGATCAGACACTGGCAAATGCGATTCGTTTCCTGAGCATGGATGCGGTTCAAAAAGCGAATTCAGGGCACCCCGGAGCCCCTATGGGTATGGCCGATATAGCTCAAGTGCTATGGCGAAAGTTCTTAAGGCACAACCCTAAAAATCCACAATGGTATAACCGTGACCGTTTTGTCCTGTCCAATGGTCATGGCTCTATGTTGTTATATAGCCTTCTGCACTTGAGCGGCTATGACCTGCCTATTACAGAGTTGAAAAATTTCAGGCAACTTCATTCAAAGACACCTGGACATCCAGAATACGGACTTACGCCTGGGGTTGAAACAACCACAGGCCCTTTAGGACAAGGGTTGGCCAATGCTGTCGGCATGGCTTTAGCCGAAAAGACCTTGGCCAAGCAATTTAACCGCCCCGGTTTAGAGATACTGGATCACCATACCTATTGTTTTGTTGGTGATGGTTGCCTAATGGAAGGAATTTCACACGAAGTATGTTCTCTGGCTGGCGTTTTAAAGCTTGGAAAACTAATCGTGATATATGATGACAATGGAATTTCGATTGATGGTGATGTAAAAGGTTGGTTCAAAGACGACACTCCAGAGAGATTTCGAGCATATGGTTGGCAAGTATTAGAGCCCATCAATGGACACGACCCACAGGCTATAGCCCAATCATTGGATGTAGCAAAAAAAGAAACCAACAAACCCACCTTAATCTGCTGTAAGACCATCATCGGTTCAGGTTCTCCTAATAAAGCTGGAGGCCACGAATGCCATGGCGCACCTCTGGGAGACAGCGAAATTATTGAGACCCGCCGCGCTTTATCCTGGCCATACAAAGCTTTTGAAATCCCAGAAGAAGTATATGCTGCCTGGAATGCAGTCGAACCAGGAAATCACGCAGAGAGCCAATGGAACTCTGTGTTTGCCGAATACCAGTTGCAGCATCCAGAATTGGCTAAAGAGTTTAAACGGCGGCTCAATGGAAACTTGCCCGAGAACTGGCGCATAACGGCCCAAGAACTACTGAAACAAAGTCAACTGAAAACCACTCAACAGGCTACGCGAAAAAGCTCCCAGGCAGTGTTGGAAACTATCGGCAAGCAATTACCTGAATTATTGGGAGGCTCAGCAGATTTAGCGCCATCCAACTTGACTCAATGGTCTGGTTCAAAAGCGATATCGGCAAAACATGCTGGCGGTAACTACGTCCACTATGGTGTCAGGGAGTTTGGTATGAGTGCCATGATAAATGGTATTGCCCTATATGGTGGCTTTTTACCCTATGGGGGAACCTTCCTCATGTTTATGGAATATGCCCGTAATGCCATTCGAATGTCAGCTTTGATGGGTACCCGGTCAATATTTATCTACACTCATGATTCAATTGGACTGGGAGAAGACGGCCCTACTCATCAACCAATCGAGCAACTGGCCAGTTTACGGCAAACACCTAACCTAGAAACCTGGCGCCCGTGTGATGACGTAGAAACAATGGCGAGTTGGCTGGTCGCAATAGAGCGCAAAGAAGGCCCATCCGCTTTAGTGTTATCACGTCAGAGCCTGCCCTCAAATGAACGTGACAACGATCAATTGCCCTTAATTTATAAAGGTGGATACATCCTACGTGACTATATTCACAAACCTCAATCTATCGACGAAGATTCCTTGGATATTATTTTATTAGCAGCGGGCTCTGAAATAGAATTAGCAGTGGCTTCTGCGCAAATATTGCACCAAAAAGGTTTCAATGTTCGTATCGTCTCCATGCCTTGTATTGAGCGTTTTGAGAAACAAGATACAACCTATAAAAACAAAGTTCTTCCTGACTCAATTCGAGCCAGAGTTGCCATTGAAATGGCCCACCCCGCACCATGGCATAGCTTCGTAGGTTTGGATGGTGACATTTTAGGAATAAACACGTTTGGGGAGTCAGCACCGGTAGATGACCTCAAGGTCTATTTCGGTTTTACCATCGAACGAGTGGTGAAAATGGCGAATGACGTATTAACAAAGACAGCAACAACAGAATGAGGGAGTAACATGTATTTAGGCATAGATTGCGGAACTCAAGGTACTAAAGTCATTGTTCTCGATACAGAACAAGCCTGTATTCTTGGAGAAGGTTATTCACCACATAGCCTTATCACTGATGAACATGGTCGTCGAGAACAAGAACCAGGTTGGTGGATCGAGGCTTTTATTAACAGTTACCACGATGCTTTAAAAAGCTCCGAGGTTGATAGCCGGTTGATAAAAGGCATCGGTGTTTCTGGCCAACAACACGGTTTGGTTACTTTAAACAAAACGGGACAAGTGATTCGTCCAGCAAAGCTTTGGTGTGATACCGAGACAGAACCACAAAACATAGAAATATTGCATAAATTGGGGGGTATAGCAGGGTCATTGGATAGCTTAGGACTAGTAATAACAACAGGCTATACTATTTCCAAGTTACTCTGGTTAAAACAAAATGAACCTGAATCATTTCAAAAAATAGCGCATATATTACTCCCCCATGATTATTTCAACTATTGGCTAACAGGCGAATTAGTAACGGAGTATGGCGACGCATCGGGTACCGGTTATTTTGATGTTCGTTCGAGGCAATGGTCACCAGAAATGTTAGAGTTGATAGGTTGTAAACATCTAGTATCAGCGCTACCAACATTACTACCTGCAGAACAACCAGTAGGTCTGGTCAAAAAAGATATCGCCAACTTACTCCGTTTGAATTCCAATGTTGTTGTCGCCAGCGGCGGCGGTGACAACATGATGGGAGCCATTGGCACTGGCAATATCCACGAGGGAATAGTGACCATGAGTCTTGGTACATCTGGAGCAGTGTATGCTAATTCCTCCCTCCCTCTGAAACCAAACCCTCTTATAGCGCCTTTTTGTTCCTCCACCAATGAGTGGTTGCCATTAATTTGCACAATGAATGTCACTTCTGCATTGAATGTCGTAAGAGAGCTATTCGATCTAACCATTACGGATTTTAACGTGACCGCATCCCAGGCCCAGATAGGCTGCTCCGGCATTACCATGCTCCCCTTTCTTAATGGTGAGCGCGTGCCTGATTTGCCAGATGCTAAAGGTAGTATTCTAGGTTTGAATGCACATAATATGACAACCGCCAACTTATGCCGCGCTGTTATGGAAGGCGCCACTTTTGGCTTACGTTACGGACTTGACCTACTCTGTGCCACAGGTATACAAAGTAGCGAAATACGTCTCATCGGCGGAGGTTCAAAAAGCCAACTATGGCGACAAATGGTGGCCAATGTGATGAATACTCGAATCGTTTGCCCAGATGTTGGTGAGGCAGCCGCTCTGGGAGCTGCAATACAAGCCGTCTGGTGTGACTCTAGGTGCCATGGTAACCCAGTCGAATTAACACAATTGTGCGACCGTTATGTGCGTTTAGACCCATCCAGAACAACCTTGCCAGAACCTCAAGCTTCTGCGGCTTATCAAAGCGCATACACTCAGTACAAAGAACGGCTGTCCCTCATTCATACCATTAACTAAAGGCATAAAAGACGGCTATACCCAAGCAATTCTGATTATAAACCCGAGTTATTCAAGTAAGCTTGGTCAGATATTCGCGTCCACACTCGAATCTTGTCCATATAGTTACGCATGGATTGAACAATCTTTTTAGTCATTAAATCCCCACTGTCCGCAATTTCATCCACTTGTTTTTTGGTTTCTCTGGACAGAGCCCGCATAACCTCAGAAGGAAAAGCCCGAATTTTTATATCGGGATACTCCGTTAGAATCTGTTGCAGGTTTATAGCATTTTTATGCTGGATCAACGCATAAGCATTAAAAGCAGAAACTTGCATGGCTGTTTTCAAAATGCTTTGCAAATCCTCAGGCAACTCATTGAGCGCCTTTTGATTCACGTAAAAAATCAATTCAGAACCAGGTTGGTGCCAACCCGTATAGTAGTAAGGCGCTATCTTATGAAAGCCCATTTCTAAATCCATAGAAGGACCTACCCATTCAGCCGCATCAATAACGCCGGAGTCCAATGCCTTATAAAGTTCTCCACCGGAAATACTTTTGACATCAGCACCCAATGATTGCATAACTTTACCAGCAAGACCAGGCATCCGTATCTTCAAGCCTTGCAAATCATCAAGAGAATTCACTTCTTTTTTGAACCACCCTCCCATTTGGTTCCCGGAGTTTCCGCCTGGATACGCAAAAACTCCATGTTTATCAAACGCTTCTTCCATTAATTCAATTCCTCCTCCATGATAAAACCAGGCAAATTTTTCACTAGTGATAAAACCGAAGGGCAAGGTCGAAAAGAATAATGTATTCACATCCAGTGACATCTCGTATAGAGGCAGAGTATGTCCAATTTCAAACTCCCCTGACTTGACCATTTTCAGGACATCACGGGGACGCTTATGCTCTTCCTTCGTGACAACTTCAATGCGAATCCGGCCGTTGGACATGGTACCAACCAGATTTGCAAACTCAGCAGGCACCTTACCGTAGATAGGCAAGTCTTTAGACCATGACTGCACTATTTGCCATTTGTATTGTTGAGCACTGGCTGAACCTGTCATAAGCACTAGAAAAACAAACGCCAGTACGTTGATTGAAAGACGGTTTCTATACATGGTTTACCTCGTTATTATTGTCTTTGTTGAGTTATTTTTTCTAACAAGCATCAGGATTGCTTGCTCATCTTAGCTTCAGCCATAAACACATCCTGATACTGCTCGCGTAAATGGTTTTTTTGCACTTTTCCCATCGTATTACGCGGTAACTCTTTGACGACAAATACCGCTTTAGGCTGCTTGAAACGCGCCAGGCTATCACCCAATTTACGAGTCAGTATTTCAGGGTCTAATAATTGTTTCGCTTTTACAACAACAACCGCAGCAACCGCTTCACCAAAATCAGGATGTGGCAGACCTATAACAGCACTTTCCTCAACTTCATCTAGATCATCAATCAGTAATTCGATTTCTTTCGGGTAAACATTGTAGCCACCGCTGATGATCATATCTTTCGAACGACCAACAATTGACAGATAACCATTTGTATCGTAACAGCCCAAGTCTCCTGTTATAAAGAACCCATTATCACGAAATTCTTCAGCCGTTTTATCGGGCATATTCCAATATCCCTGAAAAACATTTGGCCCTTTAATTTCAATCGACCCTGTTTCCCCAACCGGCAACACACGACCAGTTGCAGGATCAGCAATGACAATGTCTACGCCTGGTAATGGCAAACCAACTGTACCTTCACGGCGCTCATCTATATAAGGGTTAGAAGCATTCATATTGGTTTCTGTCATGCCATAACGCTCAAGAATAGAATGGCCTGTTCGTTCATGCCACTCACGATGAGTCTCTGTTAAAAGAGGGGCAGAGCCAGACACGAAAAGACGCATGTTAGCCACGCTATCAACATTTAACTCAATCATGGATAATAAACGGACATAAAAAGTCGGAACCCCCATCAATACACTGGCCCGCTTCATATCCTGCAAAATGGCAGCTGCATCAAAGCGGTTGTGAAACAGCATTGATGAACCAGCAACCAACGTCACATTAATAGCGACATAAAGTCCATGGATATGGAAAATAGGCAACGCATGTATGAGCACATCTTCTTGCGTAAAATGCCAGTAATCACTCAACACAGTCGCATTGGTAGCTAGATTTCCATGACTCAGCATAGCCCCTTTAGAACGTCCTGTTGTTCCAGATGTATACAGTATAGACGCCAAATCATCTGCATCACGTGGAACAGCAACAAATTCACCAAGCGTCGCTTGGGCTGAATCCGTCAGGCTACCATTTCCAAAACCGTCTAAAGTAAACAAACTGCGAACACCAGCACTTGTAGCCACAGGCACTAAGGCGTCGTGCTTATCTGGAGAGCATACAAATATTGAGGGTTGAGCATCCGTCAAAAAGTAGTCAACTTCCCTTGAGGTATAAGCCGTATTAAGCGGCAAAAACACACCACCAGCCAGAACCACTGCAAGATACAGTTCAACAGCTTCAATAGTTTTTTCAACCTGAACAGCGACCCTGTCACCTGGCTGTAAACCGTTATCTAGAAGCACGATTGCAATTTTTTCGGCTTGCGAGAACAATTCTTTATAAGTAACTTGATGCTTGCCATTAATCTCAGCAAAACAGCTTTCGTTTCTATCTATTGAGTTCCGTCTAAGGCGGTGCGCTAAAAAATTATCTTTATACATTGGTCTGCCTGTTATATTTTGTAGTTTCTTATCATGTCTTTAACGTGAGACGAGTGAATAACAACCCCTTGATTTGCAAAAGCTTCGTGGTTGCGTTCAATATTGTTGAGTTGGTAAAAATAATTAACCATTATTCCCCATGAATTAGCCATACCTTGATCACTGAGGTCTGCATGAGTGTGGATATGTTCAAGGCTGGCACCATTTCCTAAATGAAACCGAGCGACAGGATCAACAACATGACCATTAGTAGAACGAGTAACAACCAAATAATAAGCAATGAGTTCTTTTAATATATGCGATTCGGTCAATGACCTTATCGTCTGCCTATCATCAGAACATTCGATGAGCTGTTGAATGAAGTCTTTATGTGAAGCTGTCAATACAGAATCCGTTTTTTGGTTCTGTTGTAAAACCCATCGACGAAAGCCTGGCACTGGTGATAAGGTGACAAAGGTAGTGATTCCCGGCAACTCTCTACGAAGTTCCATTACAGCCTGCTTGATCAGAAAGTTCCCAAAGGCGATACCTCTTAAACCAGGCTGACAATTTGATATAGAGTAAAAAGCGGCTGTTGTGGCATTGTGAGGATCAATTGTTTCACCTGATTCTGACAATATGGGTTTGATAGCTGTCGGCACTGTATCCAGCAATGCAACTTCGACAAAAATGAGTGGATCATCCACCATCGCCGGATGAAAAAAAGCATACAAACGTCGGTCCGGCTTGGCCACCCTGCGACGCAGGTCCTCCCAATCAGTGATTTTATGAACCGCTTCATAACGGATGATTAACTCCAAAACATCTGCGGACGTTGACCACTCGATCCGTCGTAATTCAAGGAAGCCTCGATTAAACCAGGACGCAAGCAAATGTTTAAAGTCACGATCAAGTTCGATCAGGCTGGTGTTATTTTCTTGTGTCTTGTGAATGCCCGCTAAAAGATCCTTACGCATTGCAACCAACTGACTTGTCGCTCCCGTTACGCGGTTAAGTCGGCGAATCAACTCTTGACTGCTTGGCTCTGAAGCAAAATGAATATCACGAATGGCACCATTGCCTACCTCTTGCCAGTGTAATAATGCCACTTCAAACTGTTGCTCATCGATACCAAAAGTTGAACTTAAAGAGTGAAAAAATTCATACTTCTGTTGATCATCAAACCCTGAGTAGCGTTGTAGGATCTCATGAGCAAGAACCAGACCAGTCGCTTCGCCTTTACCTGATATCAAACGATCACACAGTTCAAGAATGCTGATATCGGAAGTTTCAACATTATGTGTCAATGCACGACCAGCTTCTGTTATTCGGTTAACTAGTTCGTTAAACACCTGCTGTGGCCGAATCATCTGGCACCTCCCATCAACAAATCCGGTAGCCAGGTCACCATTGACGGGAAAATGGATAAGATAATTATGGACAACACCATGCAGCCAACATAAGGCAATGACCCATATAAAATCGTTTTAAGCGGTATATCCGGTGCAACACCATTGATGACATAAAGATTCAAACCAACAGGTGGAGAAATCAGACCAATTTCCATATTAATGGTCAAAATAACAGCAAACCAATATGGGTCAAAGCCGGCGCTGGTGATAATAGGCAACAAGATCGGAGCAGTCATCAAAATTACTGCAACAGGCGGAAGAAAAAAACCCGCTATTAGCAAAAAGCAATTAATGGCTATCATTAAAACCCAGCGGTTAACAGATAGTCCTGCGATCCATTCTGCAATGGATTGTGTGATAAACAAACTAGACAGCATGTATGAAAAAACTCCAGCTGCGCCAATAATGAATAAAATCATCACACTTTCTTTCGTGGAATCACGGAGTATTTCCCAAAGTCCTCTTGGCGAATACAAACGATAAATAACCACAGCAACTGTCATACATAACAATGCTCCAACAGCCGCCGTTTCAGAAGGCGTGGCTATGCCTCCATATAAAGCATAAAGAACACCTATAATTATAATAATAAAGGGAGCAACTCTGGGCAAAGCCGCTATTTTCTCCTTAAACGTATAGCTTTTTTTAGTTAACGTAGCTCCAGTCTGTTTCCAGGTATCGAATATTGACCACAACATAAATAGAGTGACTAACAACAATCCCGGTATAACTCCACACAGAAACAGCCGCCCTATTGAAGTTTCTGTAGCAATACCATAAATAATCATCGTTACTGACGGTGGAATAAGAATTCCTAACGTTCCTCCAGCGGCAATGGAACCTGAAGCGACTGTATCTGGATACCCCCGCTTTCTCATTTCAGGAATTCCCATTTTTCCAATCGCTGCACAAGTCGCAGGAGATGAACCTGACATCGCCGAAAACAACGCGCAAGCTCCCAGGTTAGATACCACTAACCCTCCAGGCAGGCGTGTCATCCAACGATCTAACGCTTCGTATAAATCAGCACCTGCTCGAGTTGAGGAAATCGCTGCTCCCATAATGATAAACATGGGAATGGATAGAAGAGCAAAGTTGTCCAGTTTGCCAAAAAAAAGTTCGGTCAATAATTCCAGAGAGCCAACACCATCGAATATCAACATGAAAATAGCTGAGACAAAGAGCAAACCCACGGCCACAGGTATCCCTGAGAATAAGACCACGATAGTAGCGATGGCAATAATGCCGCCTAATAATAAAGGATCCATTAATGGCCACCTGCACTGTCAATTGATTGTCCAAGAATGACAGAGGCTATATCAGCCACCATTTGCAAAGCTAGAATACCAAAACCTATCGGCAACGACATGTAAGGAATCCACATTCTGACGCCCCATACAGTATCCGAACGCCAACTACGGTCGAATGCTGTATGGCATAACTCGTAACCGTGAACAGCCATTAACACAGCGATAATTAACATGACTGTCAGGGTTATTAATTGCAGTATTTTCTTACCAGTGCCTTTGAACAATAACGGCATCAGATCAACATTCACATGGCCACGCAACAGCTGTACATATGGCAAACCAACCAAAGTCGCAGAAATCATCAAATAAATAACGGCCTCAGTTTGCCATATCGTTGATGCGTTCATCACAAAGCGTACAAAGATCATCTGACAAGTAATAAACACAGATGCAGCAATCATGCTTGCTGAGATAACACCACAAGTTCGTGAAATGTTGTGTATGACAGTAACCCACCGGGGAAGGTGAAAAGTTTCTAAATTGAGCGTATTCAAGTTAACTCCAAATGCGGACGTTTTATTAATGATATATTTTAGTGGTGAATGGAATGCTAAGTGGGACCTCCTGAAGTTGACCATTGCTTTTAAGGCACATGGTCAACCAAGCTAGCTGCTTCGAAGCAATCACTTTACAGACAACGCCAAGTCGAGGAGTTCCTGACCGCCAGGTGTTTGCTCAATAAACTGTTTATAAGACGACTCCTGTGCAACTTCACGCCATATTGTGAAATCCTCTTCAGACATAGTGGCAATCTTCACACCAGCCTCAGCAAACACTTTAGCCGAATCAGCATCTGCTTTTTTTGCTTGTTCAAGATAGTAAGCCTGGGCTTTTTTGCTGGCTGTCATAAGTGCTGAACGCTGTGCTTCGTTGAGTCCATCAAACACACTCTTATTCATCAACATCGGCTGATACATGAACCAGAGAGAAAAATCGCTTGCTGGTGTATAACATTTAATTTGCTCATACAACCGATAAGAGACAAAACTGGATGATGAAGTATTAGCCGCATCCAAAACACCAGTTTGCATTGCTGAGTATATTTCAGACGACGCCATTGAAGTTATTGAAGCACCAGCATTTGCCAGCATTTGTTCAAAGGATTTACCGGCAGCACGGATTTGCATGCCTTTGACATCTTCTGGCCGGGTAATACACTTATCTTTGCTTCCGAAACCTCCCGCCAGATATCCATGCACTAACACCATCACATCATCTTCCGCCATAACGGATTCCAACCTTTGCATGAATTCAGATTCTATCAATCGAGCCCCATGGTCATGGTTTTTCACTAACCCTGGCATTAGTGTCAAGTTATAAGCAGGCTGTTGTCCACTGGCATAACTCAAAGGCAACACAATCATATCTACCCGACCTCTCGATAGAGGGTTATATTGTTCTCTGGGCTTAAAAAGTGATTTGGATGGGTAAATTTTGATCGTCAAATCAACATTAGCGGCAGCCACCTCATCTGCGACCATTTGCGCAACTTTGTGCCGGACATCTTTAGTCGACCATTGATGACTCAGCCTTAGCTCTTTCGCTTCGACAAAGCCACTCGAACACAAGATCAGCATAATGATTGGAATGAACAGTTTTTTGGCGTTCATGATTTACTCCTCAGTTTGTTATTGGTTACAAATTGGTTACGACTAATGACATCTTATTAAATAGTCACAATCGCAAATAATGCTTAATAGCTAGATTTATTTTTATTTGTCTACTAGATTACATTTATTGTATACAATTTGTCAAACATTGAATACATTTTGAATTTTGTGCTAAACTTCGTTAAAGTTGAAATCTTTTCCTAAAGTTGCATATATGAACCCAAAAGACGAGTCGCTCCGAGATAGTTTGGAAGAAGAAATACTGACTGGCATTCTATTACCAGGTGAAAAACTGGACGAGTCTAGCCTTGCTAAGCGCTTTGGTGTTTCAAGAACCCCAATCAGAGAAGCACTTTTTCAACTAGCAGCAGCGGGCCTGCTTATTCATCAACCAAGGAGAGGTAATTTCGTTGCAGAAATAGGTCCAAAACGCTTAGTTGAAATGTTTGACGTTATGGCTGAGCTGGAAGCTATGTGCGCACGTTTAGCCGCTAGAAGAGCTACTGACAGTGATATAGCAGCAATTAGAACAGCCCATTCTGCGTGTGCCGAAATGGAACAAAGTGACGATGCGGATACCTATTATTATCGCAACGAAGTCTTTCATAAGACAATTCGGTCAGCATCACATAACTCCTTTCTAGCAAAACAGACAGAGCAACTCCACAGACGGTTAAGAGCTTACAGACGTTTACAGTTAAGAACCCGCGGACGAATTAATACCTCTCACAAAGAACACACCTCTATAATAGATGCCATCGAAAATGGACAAGCAGAGGCCGCCGCAACAATTATGCGCGAGCACGTTGTTGTTCAAGGAGAACGGTTTGCTGACCTGCTTGCCTCCATTGACGAGCAAAAATCGAATAAAGGCTAAGCGGCATTGCTATTAACCAAGCTCATCTTAGGAATGGCAATAATAGACAAATAAACTCATACGAGGAGCTGATAAACAACAAAAAAAGCGGAACCAGCTAAGTGCTTGATTCCGCTTCTTTATTTTGGCGCGCATGGAAGGATTCGAACCTCCGACCGCCTGGTTCGTAGCCAGGTACTCTATCCAGCTGAGCTACATGCGCTTAAATTGTTCAACTGCTTTGAGGTGCGCAAGATTATTGTAAACAGCCGCAATAATCAAGTGTTTTTTTAATTGATGCTCTATTAATTTTGATCTTTTGATATCCGGCAAAAAAAGTACCTTCATTCAGTCAAAAGGTTTTGCTGAATGAGGTTTTTTTGTCAATAAAAATGCTGTTCACTTGTGCATAGTATACAGATTCTTCAGCCTTGATTGCCAGCCGCAGGACTGTGTCGTCATCGATTATTTTTGCCAAGGGTAGAAACCATTTTCTTTGGTCTTGATCTTCTGCCAATGAAAAAGAAGCAGGCTGTTGCTGGTCTCCTATTCCCAACTTAGCTCCTTTCAATGGGTGACTGGATTCCAGATTGATTTTTGCTAAGCCGTTGCTATCAGGTGTTACCGTCAAACTGATCTCGAAGTTGCCATTTTTAAGCTCACATAGGCCGCTGGTATAGCGGCAATTAGGTTTCGCTACCAGTTCGTAGCTCTCCCCTTCTATAGCCTTGTGGGGCTTTTCGCTGACAAAGGCATCAGCAGCGAAGAAACCGAGAATGGCAAGAATTGGGGTAACAATCATCGCTATAACTAAGTGTTTGTTTTTGAATAAAGACATAATGAGTTGATGCTTGTTGTGTTGTCGTAAAAAGGGCCTTCCATCAGGAAGGCCCCAATATACGAGTTAACGTATAAAAAACCTATTATTATTTTTAATGCCCGGTTGCAGCTCCAGCCCCTTTGGGAATCCGGATATCCTCAACTAAATGTTGGATATGCTCAGGCGGTGGTGCTGTCATTTTTGAAACGATAATCGCCACTGTGAAGTTAACAATGGCGCCAATAGCACCAAATGCATTCGGTTCAATACCCAGGAACCAATTCGCATCCATATCTCCCAGGAATGACGTACTCTTCACAAACATAATGCCTTTGTGCTGAAAGACATACAGCAAAGTAACACTGATACCAGCAATCATCCCCCAGACAGCACCTTCTTTGTTCATTTTTTTATTAAAAATGCCCATCATGAGTGCTGGAAAGATCGACGAAGCCGCCAAGCCAAATGCCAGCGCAACGGTACCAGCTGCAAAGTCAGGTGGACGCCATCCCAGATACCCTGCGATCATTATCGCTACTGCCATCGATATCCTACTGGCCAATAACTCATTTCGTTCAGACATATTCGGTGTCCATATGCCTTTGAGTAAGTCATGCGAAACAGCTGAAGAGATTGCCAATAGAAGTCCTGCCGCAGTGGATAAGGCTGCTGCCAGACCACCTGCCGCAACTAAGGCAATCACCCAATTCGGCAATTTAGCAATTTCAGGGTTAGCCAGAACCATAATGTCTCGGTCAACTTTGACCATTTCATTCGCTTCTTTGTCGGCAACATACTGAATTTTCCCATCACCATTTTTATCTTCAAATTTCAATAAACCGGTTTTTTCCCAGTTTTTAAACCAATTTGGACGTTCATCGTAGACCAGGTTTTCACCAGCAGCTGGTTGAATAGTATTCATCAGGTTCAAACGAGCCATCGCTGCAACAGCAGGAGCCGTTGTGTACAAAATGGCAATAAACACTAATGCCCAACCGGCTGATTTACGTGCATCAGAAACTTTGGGCACAGTAAAAAAGCGAATGATTACGTGTGGCAGACCTGCTGTACCGATCATAAGAGACATGGTGTACATAAACATATTCGTTGTACTTAGCCGTTTCTGCGTCGTATATTCGGAGAATCCAAGTTCAGTCACCACCTGATCCAACTTATCTAATAAATAGGTTCCACTGCCATCAGCCAAAGTACTGCCTAAGCCCAACTGCGGAATTGGATTGCCGGTTAATGACAATGAAATAAAGATAGCTGGAATGGTATAAGCAAAAATCAATATCACATACTGAGCTATTTGCGTGTAGGTGATGCCTTTCATTCCACCCAGTACAGCGTAGATAAAAACGATGAACATGCCAACAAAAAGGCCCGTTGTATAATCAACTTCCAGAAATCGTGAAAATGCGACACCAATGCCTTTCATTTGACCAATAACGTAAGTCACCGAAGCAATAATCAGGCAAACGACAGCCACAACCCTAGCGCCATTAGAATAATAACGATCACCAATAAACTCAGGAACCGTAAACTTTCCAAATTTTCGCAGATAAGGTGCCAATAACATGGCCAGCAGTACATAACCACCGGTCCATCCCATCAGAAATACCGAACCTCCATAGCCAAAGAAAGCAATCAAGCCTGCCATGGAAATAAATGATGCAGCAGACATCCAGTCAGCTGCTGTAGCCATCCCATTAGCAACAGGATTGACCCCACCACCAGCGATATAAAACTCTTTCGTGCTGCCAGCTTTCGCCCATATGGCGATCCCGATATAAATGGCAAATGTGATGCCTACAACGATATAGGTTAAGGTTTTTAATTCCATCATCCCCCTCCTATTCTTCTACGCCGTACTCTTTATCAAGAGTCGCCATACGTTTGGTATAGATAAAGATTAAGACTACAAACGTATAAATTGAGCCTTGTTGAGCAAACCAGAAACCCAGTTTGTAACCACCGATTTGAATGTTATTCAACACATCTACTAGTAAAATGCCACAGACAAAGGACACAAAAAACCACACCACGAGTAGTTTTATCATTAAACTGACGTTGGCGCGCCAGTACGCTTCAGCTTGATCGCTCTTCATAGTAACGTTCTCCTCCGATATTATAAGTAAAATCAGTTTATCAGCTGACAAAGCAAAGCGACTTTAGACCTAAGTAGGAAGTATTAACAGTTGCTAATGTTGTTCTTCGGTGTTGGGAGAAGGAATTAAAACAAGTTATTCGTTAAAACTACGCCCTTTATATATGATGTAATAAAAGCTGACTGACCGTGATGACTACTCAACTAGAAGGATTACCTAAGCAGTTAAAATGTTATCGCATTCTGTCTGACTTGGACTCTCTTCAAGTCCCCTCGCTCTGCATAATAAAAAAGCCGCCTTTAAAGGGTCGACCTTTATTGTTGGATTTAAGCAGGGATTATTCGTCGCTTTGCTCCTCACCCTAAAGGGCTGCCTCTGGCAGTTCAAAATGCTGGTGCATTTTGTCGAACAAGGGTTCTCTTCAAGTCCCCTCGCTCTGCATAATAAAAAAGGCCGCCTTTAAAGGGT